>DATBDN010000156.1:0-34012 GCA_036269895.1 Thermoleophilaceae bacterium | reverse complement strand
CTCTGCGTGATCGCGCGGCGGGTGATCGCACGGTCGCTGGATCTGCTCGGGGTGGAAGCGCCCGAGTCGATGTAACGGACTGTCGACTGTCGACCGTCGACTGCTCTACAGATTCCCGATCGAGTTCAAGCCGGCGTCGTTCAACCACGAGTTGATCCTGGTCAGCTCGTTCTGGTAGAGCAGCACGCCCATGGCGATCAGGATCGCGCCGGAGACGAACGTGATCACGCCGTAGTGGTCGCGGAAGAACTTGAACAGGCCGGTCACCCGCGTGAACGCGATCGCGCTCAGCAGGAACGGCACGGCCAGGCCGAGCGAGTAGAAGGCGAGCAGGACCGCGCCCTTCCCGACCGTGTTCTGATTGGACGCGGCGGTGAGGATCACGCCAAGCGTCGGGCCGGTGCAGGGGAGCCACGCCACCGCGAAGGCGAGCCCGGCGATGATCGGCCCCCCGGCCGAGGCCTTCGACAGCAGTGCCTGGGGCCGGAACTCGCGATTGAAGGCGGGGATGAAGAGCGTGGCGATGAAGAACGCGCCGAGCGCGGCGATCACGATCCCCGAGATCTCGCGCATGATCACGCGGTTCTCCTGCAGCGTCTGGCCAAGTCCCGTGGCCGTCATGCCGAGCGCGACGAACATCGCGGTGAACGAGAGGCAGAAGAGCAGCGCCGGCCCGAGCACCTTCCAGCGGCTCTCGCCCGCCTCCATCTCGGCGTACGACACGCCGGAGACGGCTGACAGGTAGCCCGGCACGAGCGGGAGCACACACGGGGAGACGAATGACAGGAAGCCGACCGCGAACGCGGCGAAGACGGTCGTGTTGACCGAGGTGTCGCTGACGGCGAGGAAGTGGGGCAGCATCAGAGGTCGTAGCGCTGGAGGTCATCTTCGAGGCGGGCGGCGTCTTCACCGCCGAGTGCGGGGGTGGGGGCGGAGCCGTTGGAGGCTGCAGGCGGCGTCCGCCGGCGCCGAAGCGCGACCGCCGTCACGGCCGCCGCGCCCGCGAGCACGATAGCCGCGGGCACGAGGTAGACGGCCAGGTTGAAGCCCTTGTCAGGGGGCAGCGCAAGCACGCGGTCGCCGAACTGGGCGACGAGCTCGTTCTTGATCTGCCGCTTGCTCTTGCAGCTCTCGACCTCGCGTTGGATGAAGGCACGCTCGCGCTGGGCCTGGGGAGCCTCGGTCGCGAGCCCGAGCGGAACGCCGCAGACGGGGCACATCACTTCGTTTTCGATGTCGGCGAGCGAGGTCTTGGGGCAGCCGGCGGCTGCGCTGGCGGCCGTCGGGACGAGCAGCGCGAGCAGCAGCAACGCCGCGAGCACGCGCCTCATGACCCTCCTAACAGCGGTTGTACGTGCTCGCGCATCCACTGGTCGTCCACCGGGCCGCGCTGCAGGGCGGTGATCCGCCCCTGCCTGTCGAGGACGAAGCTCTCCGGGTACTGCGATGTTCCGAGCTTCTTGATCGAAGTGCCGTCGCGGTCGTCGAGCTGCGGATAGGTGAGCTTGTGGTCGGCGATGAAGCCGAGCGCGTCGCCCTTGATGTCGAGCGTGTCGACGCCCAGCACGGTGCCACCGAGCGGCTGCATCTTCTTGTACCAGCGTTCAAGCAGTGGCGACTCGGTGCGGCAGGGGCCACACCAGGAGGCCCAGACATTGAGCAGCACGACCTTGCCGCGGTAGTCGGCGAGCGACTTGGGCTTCCCGTCGTTGAGTGAGGTCAGCTGCAGCTCCGGCGCCGGCGGCTTCTCACCGCGCGCGAGCTGGCTGTCCAGCGTCCGGCTCGGCCCAGCCGAATTGACCCCGTAGACGAGCAGGGCCACCAGCGCGATCACGGCAAGCCCGACCGCGAGCGGCAGCGGCGAGACCATCCGCTTCACGCCCATGAATCTAGTGCGGAGGCGCCGGCAGCCCCGCCGGTCGGAGATAAACTCGGCGACCGCGCGGACGTAGCTCAGTTGGTAGAGCGTCGGCTTCCCAAGCCGAAGGTCGCGGGTTCGAGGCCCGTCGTCCGCTTAGGAACGCTCGACACCGCCCGGTCGGGACCTGACGCGGGCGCTCAGCTTTGCCCGCCACGCCGGTACAGAGCATCGGCGTAGAGGCGGAGAAGTGGCTCTAGCTCCGAAGAACGCGCTTGCACCGGTTCGATTCCGGTTGGCGCCTCTCGCGCGATCGCGCGCGCAGCGCGGATCGGCGACCGCGGCCAAACGAATCCCGATCGCCATTCCTTACGTCCGCAGTCAGTCGTTCGTATCGAATTCGAATGGCGAAGCTCGACGCGCCCATAAGGCGGCGCGAGGATCGCCCGATGAACAGGGGTTTGGTCGTTGCAGTTGGGTTGGCGGTGTTGGCGTTCCAGGCCAGTCCTGCACTCGCCGCGGACCCGGTCGTCGCGGCGGCCGGTGACATCGCGTGCGGCGCCGCCAGCGGGAGCGCTTCGTGCAAGCAGATGGCGACGTCGGACCTGCTCGTCAACCGTCATCCGGCAGCCGTGCTGCCGCTGGGCGACGTCCAGTACGAGGACGGCGCGCTGTCGGACTTCCGGTCGTTCTACGCGCCGTCCTGGGGACGCGTGCTCTCGATCACGCACCCGGCGGTCGGCAACCACGAGTACGGGACGAGCGGCGCGTCCGGCTACTGGGACTACTTCGACGGCGTCGGCGCCAGCACCGGCATCGGCGGCGACCGCGGCAGGGGCTTCTACAGCTACGACGTCGGCGCGTGGCACCTGGTCGCGCTCAACACCAACTGCAGCAGCATCCCGGGCGGCTGCGGTGCGGGCTCGCAGATGGAGGCCTGGTTCAAGGCCGACCTCGCGGCGCACCCGACCGCCTGCACCCTCGTCTACGCGCACCACCCGCGCTGGACAAGCGACACGCGCGACTTCGACAAGCCGGAGCTCGACCAGCTCTGGAAGGACATGCAGGCGGCCGGCGTCGAGCTCTACCTGGTCGGCCACTCGCACTTCTACGAGCGCATGGCTCCCGCCCGGTCGGACGAGACGATCGACCGCGCCGGCGGCGTGCGCCAGATCATCGCCGGCACGGGCGGACGCAACGTCTACGGCTTCGGCACGATCGAGCCGATCAGCGAGGTCCGCAACGGGAGCACCTTCGGCGTGCTCGAGATCACGTTGCATCCAACCTCGTACGACTGGAACTTCGTGCCGATTGCCGGCTCGACCTTCACCGACACGGGCTCCGACACGTGTCACGGCCCGATGGGCAGCAGCGGCGGCGACACGACCGTCCCGACTGCGCCCGCAAACCTGACGGCCACGGCGGCCTCGTCGAGTCAGGTCGACCTCTCCTGGTCCGCGAGCACGGACAACGCCGGCGTGAGCGGCTACGACGTCTACCGCGGCACGACGAAGCTGACGACCGTGACGGGCACGACCTACTCCGACACCGGTGTGCAGCCGAGCACCAGCTACAGCTACTACGTGGTGGCCCGCGACGCCGCCGGCAACCTGTCGCCCCAGTCGAACACAGCGACCGCCACGACGCCGGCAGCGCCCGGCGACACCACCAAGCCGTCCCAGCCGACCGGCCTTACGGCATCCGCAACCTCGTCGAGCCAGATCAACCTGTCCTGGACCGGCAGCACCGACAACGTGGGCGTCACGGGCTACGACGTCTATCGCGGGACCGCGAAGCTCACGACGGTGCCCGGGACGACGTACTTGGACACGGGCCTGCAGCCGAGCACCAGCTACAGCTACTACGTGGTGGCCCGCGACGCGGCCGGCAACCTCTCGACCCAGTCGAACACTGCGAATGCGACGACGCAGGCCGCGCCGACCGGCAACACGCTCACGTTCACCCCGACCGATGACGGCTACGCGGAGCAGGGCACGACGACATCGTTCGGCAGCGCGACCGACATCGTCACCGACAACAGCCCGGTGCGGCACATGTTCCTGCGCTTCGCGGTGAGCGGTGTCAGTGGACGCCGAGTGGTCTCCGCGAAGCTGCGCCTCCACGACTTCGACCCGTCCGACAAGGGCGGTGACTTCCACCAGGCCTCGACGAACTGGACCGAGGCGGGGCTGACGTGGGCGCAGCAGCCCACGCTCGGCACGGCGACCGTCGGTTCTCTCGGCACGGTGGCAGCCGGCAACTGGTACGAGGTCGATGTCAGCTCGCTTGTCACAGCTGACGGCCCCGTCGCGTTTGGTGCGACGTCGACCTCCTCGAACGGTGCCTACTACGAATCGAAGGAAGGCGCGGCGGGAATGGCGCCGCAGCTCGTGCTGACCCTCGGCACCAGCGATACGAGCGCTCCGAGCACGCCCGGCAACCTGACCGGTACGGCGACAGCCACGAAGGCCGACCTGTCGTGGACCGCCTCCACGGACGATGTCGCCGTCAAGGGCTACGAGGTCTACCGCGGCACGACGCTGCTGGGCACATCGCCGACAACGACCTACTCGGACACGACCGTGCAGGCGAACACGAGCTACCAGTACACGGTCAAGGCCTACGACGCCGCGGGCAACAGGTCCGGCGCGTCGAACACCTTCAGCGTGACCACGCCCGCGCCGGCGAAGGTCCTGACCTTCACGCCGACGGATGACAGCTACGCCGAACAGGACACGCCGGCGACGACCTACGGAAGCGACATCCAGATCATTGCCGACAACAGCCCGGTCAAGCACCTCTTCACGCGCTTCGTCGTCTCCGGCGTCGGCGGCGGGAAGGTGGTATCGGCGAAGCTGCGCCTGTACTGCGTCGACCCGTCCAACGTGGGCGGCAGCTTCCAGGGCGGCGATCCGCTCTGGAGTGAGTCGTCGCTCAGCTGGAACCTGCAGCCGACGCTGCAGTCGCCGACCGTGGCCACGCTCGGTGCGGTGACGACGGGCACGTGGTACGAGGTCGACGTGACCCCGCTCGTGAAGGGCGACGGCGCCGTCACGATCGCGGCCACGTCCACGTCGGCCGACGGCGCGCACTACGCGTCGAAGGAGCGCACTGGCGGGTTCGCGCCGCAACTCGTGGTGGCCACCGGCTAGACCCGCGGCCGTCGCCGAGCATCGCTGGGCAACCGTCCTCGCCACCGGCCTTCTGGTCGCACTTGCGCCAGCGCCTTCGCGTCGAAGCTCCGGTTCGTCGCCAGGCGTATCCGATGAGCGCGCGCACTGGAGACATCACGACGCTCGAGAACGCCTCCGCTTCCCGGGCAGCACGGTTTAAGGTGCGATGTACCGACCGACCAGAGGTGCCGCATGTCTACTTTCGTCGTCCCGCTTGCGATTGGAACCCTGGGAGTGATCCTGGTCGTGATTGTCATCCTTGTGCTGGCCGCGGGCGCCTACACGCTGATCACCCGTGACAACCCGCGTCAAGTCGCAGTCGACGCCGAGCGCGAGAGGGTCGCTGAGCAGTCTCTGCTGAGCGAGCCGGTCGACTTCGAGTCGGAGCTGCACCCGCCGCGCGACCCGGACGCATAGCCGGCCGCGGCGGCTGAGAGTGCCCGACTAGATCCAGCTCAACGACCCTCAGACGCTCTACCGCCGATGCTCGGAGTGAGCGACGAGGACGTCCGCGACTTCGCCCTCCAAGGGCTGACCCGCCGGCTCCAGATGATCGGCGTGCCGCTGGAAACGCTGAGCGGCTTGCCATGAGCCGCTCCGGGCCTCTCCTCAGTGGCAGCCGGCGCTGCCCGCGTCGGTGAAGGTGCTGCCTGCGATCGGGACGAAGCGCCAGTCGTAGCTCGTCGGGTTCAGCGTCAGCTCGAGGATGCCGAAGGTCGTGGGGTTCTGGATCTCGCTGTTCGGGGCGATGGTCGCGAGCGAGGTGTGGTTGGCGCCGCCCGTTCCGACGATGAACTCGCGCAGGCCACGCGCCGTGTCCAGATTCCCCGAGGCGTCCTGCGGGGCGAAGCGCTCATAGATGTGGTCGTGCCCGCTGAGCACGACGTCAGCACCCGCGTTGTAGAGCTGCGTCCACAACGACTGCGAGTTCTTGTTCGCACGCCCGCCCGAGCTATAGAGCGGAATGTGCCAATAGGCGAGCGTGCAGGTGTTCTGGTGCGCGGCCAGGTCCGCCGCTAGCCACTGGCCTTGCGCGCTCGATGTGCTGCAGCCGCCCGCGTCGCTGCAGTTCGAATTGAGCGCAATGAAATGCCACGCGCCGAGATCCCAGCTGTAGAAGCCCTGGCCGACGTTGCCGGCGGCCGAGCCGAAGTAGTCGAAATAGCCCGCGGCCCCGGTATTGGCCGTGTCGCAGCCGGTGCCGCCGGAGGTTAGGTACTCGTGGTTGCCGACGGCAGGGTGGGTGATGGCCTTGAACGCTCCCCAACTCAGGTCGTAGGACTGCTGGAAGGCGCCCAGGCCGCCGCAGTAGTACTGGTTGTCACCGAGGGCGAGGACGGCCGCGAAGCCCTTGCCGTCGATCAGATTGGCGGTCGCCTGCTGCATGCACGCGTTGCCCTTTCCGAGCCCGACGTTGAAGCTGCTGTTCGCGGGATCGCAGGCGATGTCCCCCGCCGCCGCGATCCTGACGGCGCCATCGCTCGGCGTCCCGGGCGAGTTCGGTGGCCCGCCCAGCGGGCCGCCGGGCGTTGGCACGCCGTCTCCCGACTGCGGCTGCCCTGGCGCGCCCGCGGTCACGACCGTCAGGGTCGGTGGGTGCGGGCCCACCCGGTGGGCGCGGCGATCCGCCTTGTCGGCGGGCTCGCGGCTGAACAGAGCAAGCGCCTTGGATGAGCGGCTGCTGAGGACGAACGCCACGTGGCCGTTGCCCTTGACCGCCTTCCTGACGTCGATCGAGACCGGCACGCGCGCCTTGACCGCGCCGGTTGTGCCGAGCAGCTTTCCGGGCCGCGGCGCATCGCGGTAGGTGAGCGACCGCTCGCGCCAGGAGACGTCGCCCAGCGAGCTCACGCGGAAGCCGCGCCGCAGGTCGCTGGCAGGAACCAGCGTCAGCGTCGCCCGCGTGATGCGCCCGCTAACCCCGTGGACGTTGAAGCGCAGATAGCTGCTCCTACGCGGCGCGGCGTCCACGCGCAGCCTGGCGATGCTCCCGAAATTCGTGCCGGGCGCCGCCGCGCTGATGTATGTGTCGGCGTCCGGCACGAACGTCGAACTCGCGGCGCTGGCAGGCGAGGCCACGGATCCAGCCAGCACGACGACCGCCAAAAGCGGCGCACCCGACACCCTCATGCGTCTGTTCTACATCAAGCGGCAGCGGTTCCGCACGCGTTACTCCGAACGCGGCATCGCCCGGCCCAGCGCCACACCGACGCCGCCGATCAACCCGACCAGGAAGAAGACCAGCGCCGCCCAGACGATCCAGGGCTGCCCGAGCACCCCGCGGTACATCGCGAGGCGGTCGACGGTCAGTGGCAAGCGCTCACCGAAGCTGTGGCGGCCCGCTTCCCACAACCCGAATACGGGTGGGAAGGTGAGCGGCTGCCCGTCGCGCGTCGCCGTCGGGCGCGACCCGAGCCGCGACGGATACGCGTACAGGCCGACCTTGCGCTGTCCCAGGTTGCGGACGCAAGCGGTCACGAATGTGTCGCGTCGCGGCCCCGCAATGCGCAGCCTGTGGATCGCCGCCACCTTGTAGCCGCCGCTCAGGCGGGCCTGCGCGCGGTAGCCGGCGCCGGTGAGAGTGAGCAAGAGCGGCGGGCCCGGCTTGCGGTACGGCCTCACCACCAACTCCGCCAAGCCCCCGTGGTGTTCGGCCGTGACGCCCGCGATGCAGATCTTGGAATTCGGCGCGAGCTTGTCGACGGGCCCGCCGAGCCCCGGCCAGGGCACCATCACCTCAGCGGGGAACTGACGCTTGTGCACCAGCAGCGGCACCACGACCCAGCCACCGAGCAAGAGCACGCCAACCGCGAACGCGACGAGTGCCGGCTTACGCATAGAACCGCTCCAGCAGCAGCCTGATCGAGTCGAGCTGAACCGCGACCGCGCCCGCCAGCAGCAGGCCCGAGAAGACCGCCGCCAGCCGACGCGGCAACGCGAGCGCGATCAGCGCGTAAGCGCTGCCGATCAGCGCGAGCAGCGGAAGGATGTAGCGGCCGGTGATCTGCGGGTCGCCGGGGTTGCGGAGCGCCATGCTCCGGTACGCCGACAGGTGCAGCAGCGCAAGCAGTGCGAACACCGCCATCGCCAGGACCGCGACGACGTCCGCCCGCCGCCGCAACGCGTCCCGGTGCACGAAGACGGCAACGGCGAACGCTGCCAGCGAAGCCAGGACGAACAGCTGCAGTGCCACCTTGACGCCGTTCGGGGGCACGACCTCCAACAGCGCGAGCTTGCCGAACAGCTGGTCGACATATGCCCGCAGGAAGCCGTGGTGGGGCGGCCCGATCGGGTCCGGGTTCATGAACGGCAGGCGCGGGAGGTAGAACTGCCAGATGTAGCTGCCGAACTGGCGCAGGTTGCCCTTGCCACTTGTTGCGCCGACCAGCACGACGCCGCTGATCAGCACGACCAGCCCGCCGCACAGGCGCAGCCGCGTCACCTTCGTCCAGTCGCGCTCCCGCGCCAGTGCGAGCGTCACCGCGACCGCGGCCGGGACGAACATCGGAAGGTTGCGCACGTGCGTCAGCGCTCCAAGGACGCAGAGCAGTGCGAGTAGCGCAACGAGCCGCGGACGTGGCCCGCGTCGCAGCACGAGCAGCATCAAGTAGAGGCCGGCGCCCCACTCAGCGGCGATCATCACGTCAGGGTTGAACGTCGCCGTCATGTTGAGCAGCTGCGGGATGCACGCTGCAAAGCCGGTTGCCACCACCTGCGGCCAGCCGCGACCGACAAGCTCGCCTGCAACCAGCCACACGAACACCAGCGTCAGGAGCAGCAACGGGATGTTGGCCAGCCGCATCGCCATCAGCCGGTCGAAGAACGTCCCGCCGCGCGCGATCTCGTACGGAACGACGCCGTAGAGGTAGTAGGCCGGCCCGTTCAGGAACGAGGTCGTGTCACCGATCTCGTCACGGCGCTGCTTGTCAGAGATTCTGCGCTCTGCCTTGGCCCAGAGGCCCTCGTCGAGGGACGTCCACCAGGGGCGCGCGAGCGCCTGCCCCTGGAGCTGCCCGAAACCCGTTTCATCGAGCGCGATCGCGACTTCGGTCGAGTACGGCCGCGGCGCGGGAGGGATGGCCTCGCGCCCCGCTCGCCAGGGAATGTCGCCGTGTTCGACGATCCACTGCGTGTAGGTGAAGTGACTGATCTCGTCCGGCCCCTGCAGCGGCGGCAGGACGATGCACCAGGCGATCGCGCAGGCAGTCGCGGCGACCAGCAGCGCGATGAGCGGCGCGGGGATGCGCCGCAACGGCGCAGCGCCGGTGCGCGTCCGACTCATCAACGCCCGATCGTCCGCACCGCCGCGCGCAGCAGTGCCGCGTATAGGCGCAGTCCCGGCGCGACAGCACCCGCCACCGGGCTTGTGATCTGCGGGCTGTCGACCGTGGCGCGGAAGCCGCTGATGATCGCCGCGTCCGGCCGTCGCCGCAGCTTGGCGAAGTGGCGCCGCCGCGCGCGGATCCAGCTCCGCTTCGCCCAGACGGAACGGTAGGCGCGCAGCTTCTGGTCGCGCCAGCCTTCGCGGCCGGAAACGACAAGCAGCGCCAGCTCGGTCGCGACCATGAGCGGCGTCAGCAGCACGAGCGTGGACAGCCGGAAGTTCGTGAGAACCGACATCAATCGATGCCGCTCGAGGAAGAACCACTTCTCGTTGTCGAGGCCCCAGCTGTAGTGGTGGCGGACGAGCGCGCGCGGCACGTACCAGACCTCGGAGCCGACGAGCCAGGCCCGCCAGCAGAGGTCCGGATCCTCGTAGAAGAGGAAGAACTCGTCGCAGTACCCGTCCAGCCGCTCGTACAGCTCGCGGCGCACGAGCATCGCGGCACCGGTCGTTATGAAGACGGGCCGCTCGGGCCCGTCTTCAGGCGGGTGGCCGTAGCCGCCGCACCAGGCGATACCGGTCAGATGGATCTCGTTCTCGCCCGCGTTGATGCGGCCATCGGGAAGAAGCACCTGCGGCGTGACGATCCCGCTCTCAGGGTGCCGTTCAGCCGCCGCCAACAGCTGCTCCAGGCAGTCTGGCGCTGCCTCGGCATCCGGATTCAGGAAGAACAGCCAGTCGCCGGACGCGACGGCGGCGCCGCGGTTGCAGGCGGGCGCGTAGCCGATGTTGTCCTCCTCCAAGACCACGAGCTCCCGATGGGCTGCGCCGAGCGGCGCGGCAGCCGAGCGCGCTGGGTCGTTGTCGACCACGATCACCTGGTCGACCGGCACCGTCTGCCGTTCGAGGCTGGCGATCGCGGCGAGTGTCAACTCGATTTGCTTGTAGGTGACGATGATCGCCGAGACGCTCATGCCAGCTGTTCGTCGCGTTCGCGGACGTCGCGGTCGTAGCGGAGAGCGCGCGCATCGAGCTCCCGCAGAGGTCGGCGCGCGACGACGACGTCGTTCCACGTCTGCGGCGGCACGTTGCGGAACCGGCCACGCATCCCGTCGTACGCGTAGGCGGCGGCCAGCAGCCCTCCGCGCAGGCGACGCTCGCCGACGAGCAGCCGGCGCGTCACCTGGATCGCCGCGAAGCTGAGCGCCTGCGCCGCGTTCAGGATCCGGTGGCGCCGGGCGGCGAACAGCAGGTTGCGCAGCGCGTACAGGTGCTTCCACTCGCCGGCCAGCGACGGCGGACTCGAGAATTCGCGCAGCCGCGCGCCCAGCGAGTCCGCCCGCACGAACGGCGTGGGGTCGTAATGCACGATCACGCTGGCGGGCACGAGCCACATGCGCCCGGGCCCGGCAAGGCGCAGGCAGTACTCGACGTCGTCGTTGCGGATGAACATCTCGCGCATCGGGAGGCCGGCCTCACGCGCCGCCTCGGTGCGGATGAGCGGCCCGACGAAGGTGCAGAAGCCGATCTCGCGCTCGGGTCCGTCGTGCTCGGCCTCGGCCAGCGCGACCAGCGGCGCGAACGCCCAGCGGGCGCGGACCCGTCCGCGGTTGAGCGGCAGAACGCGTCCGTCGCCAGCGACAACGGTCGGCGCAAGCAGCGCGGTCGCAGCGTGTGCAGCGGGCCGGGAGCTCAGGAGTTGCTCGAGCGTGTCCGGGCTCGGCTCGCAGTCGTCGTCCATCAGCCAGAGCCAGTCGGACCGCTGCTCGAGCGCGGCCGCGATTCCGTAGTGGAAGCCCTCGGCACCACCGCCATTGCGGGCCAGCCGCAGCAGGCGAACGGGTAGCCGCCCGGCAATGCCGGCGCTGCGAAGCGCGTCAGCTGTGCCATCGCTGGACGCCGTGTCGACAATTACGACGGCCGCAACCGGCGACCGCTGCTGCGCCAGCGCTTCCAGGCAGGACAGCAGCAGCTCCTTCCGGTTGTGCGTGACCACCACAGCGACCACGCGCGCAGATGCCGTCAGCATTGGGGGCGTGAGGGTAACGGAGCAGGCGGTGAGCGCCGTCGTGTTGACGCACAACCGGAAGGAGCTGCTCGCGGAGTGCCTCGACGCCTTGCTTGCCCAGACCGTGCCGCCGGCGACGGTTCACGTCATCGACAACGCATCGGGCGACGGCACACGCGACTACCTGAGCGAGCACGGCTTCCTCGAGCGGCCGCAGATTCGCTATGAGCGGCTCGAGACCAACCGTGGCGGCGCCGGCGGCTTCGCCCACGGGGTCGCAGTCGCGCGCGAGGACGGCTGCGACTGGATCTGGCTGATGGACGACGACGCCGAGCCGCGCCCGGACTGCCTGGAGCGCCTGCTCGCAAGTCCGCCGGCTGACAGTGCCGGCACGGTTGCCGTCTGTCCTGCGGTGGTCGGGCGCGACGGCGGCCTGCAGTCGCTCCATCGTGGCGAGCTGCGCGGCCGTCCACTGCCACTGCCGGCCAGCGCGTACGGGCAGGAGGCGGTCGAGGTCGGCTTCGCGACCTTCGTCGGGTTGCTCGTGCGCGGCGCCGCCGCACGCCAGCTCGATCCTCCGGTGGCCGAGTTCTTCATCTGGGCCGATGACTACGAGTACTGCCTGCGCCTGCGCCGGCTCGGCTCGATCCAGCTGGTGCCCGCGGCCCTGATCGTCCACAAGGACGCACGACCGGGTTTTCAGACGCGCCGCGGCAGGTTTTTCAACCGCCTGCTCGGCTGGGAGGTGCAGGCGACGCCCTACAGCCAGGCCTGGCGCAACCTTTGCGGGATCCGCAACTGGGTCTGGATGAAGCAGCGCCACGAGGGGCTGTCGCACGTCGAATTCGCGCTCGTCGTCGCCCGCTTCGTCGCGAAGGCGCTGATGTACGACGAGCGGCCGCTCCAGCGGATTCCCTGGCTCGTGCGCTTCGCCCGCGACGGCCGCGATGGCCGTTTCGTGACCATCGGCCCCGACGAATGGGCGCGCCTTACCCGAAGCGGAGGCGCCTGAGCACACATTGGGGACTTGCAATTTCTTTGGGTGATCTGTAGACCACCGTCCTCTTAATGGGGGAGGGGGCAGCCAGCTTTACGCCCGGGGCACGTCGGTTTCGGCGTATGCCGGAGCGCGCCGACAGCTACGACACGCTCGTCATCGGCGCGGGCTTCGCGGGCGCGGTCACTGCGGAGCGGCTGGCCAGCCAACTCGGCCAGCGTGTGCTCGTCATCGATCGCCGCGCACACATCGGCGGCAACGCTTTCGACGAGCGCGATGAGCACGACGTTCTCGTCCATCGCTATGGGCCCCACATCTTCCACACGAACTCGGGCAAGGTCGTCGACTACCTGTCGCAGTTCACGGAGTGGCTCCCGTACGAGCATCGCGTCCTTGCCCAGGTGGGCGACCAGCGGCTGCCGATTCCGATCAACCGCACGACGATCAACCAGCTCTACGGCCTCGACCTGCGCACCGACGACGAGGCGCGCGCGTTCTACGCGCAGCGCGCCGAGCCCGTCGGCGAGGTGCGCAACTCCGAGCAGGTCGTTGTCGCGAAGGCCGGTCGCGAGCTGTACGAGACGTTCTTCCGCGGCTACACGAAGAAGCAGTGGGGCCGCGAGCCATCGGAGCTTGCGCCCAGCGTCTGCGGGCGGATTCCACTCCGCACCAGCTGCGACGACCGCTACTTCTCCGACAGCTTCCAGCAGATGCCGGCCGAGGGCTACACGGCGATGTTCGAGCGCATGCTTGCGCACCCGGACATCGAGGTCTGCACGGGCACCGAGTTCGAGGATGTCCGCGACCAGGTCGACTACGGGCATCTCGTCTACACGGGGCCGATCGACAGCTTCTTCGGCTACCGCTTTGGAAAGCTGCCTTACCGCTCGCTCGAGTTCCGCACGGAGACCCACCAGACGCTCGACGGGGGCTTCCGCCTGCCGTGCGCGACCGTCAACTATCCGAGTCTCGACGTTGCGTGGACGCGGATCACCGAGTACCGCCACATGACCGGGCAGCTCCGCCACCATGCCACCACGCTGCACGTCGAGTTTCCGCAGGCGGAGGGCGACCCCTACTACCCGATCCCGAGCCCCGAGACGCGCGAGCTCTACAAGCGCTACGAGGCGCTGGCGAACACGCTCGAGGACGTCACCTTCGTCGGCCGCCTCGCGCGCTACCAGTACCTGAACATGGACCAGGTCGTGGCGCAGGCGCTCCAGGCGTTCGAGCGGATTGCGCTGTCGGTCGAGGCGCAGGTCGCCTGACCGAGCTCAGATGTAGCGCTCGAGCGTCCGTCGCGGCGCGAGCGCGTACGCATGCACGAGTGTCCACGGCCCGAGGCGGCGCCACTGCTCGTGGAACCGCGCCGGCCACACGAGCGCCAGCGGCCACAGCGCGAAGTACCGGAGACCTGAGCCCAAGAAGTTCATGACGCCGACCGCGGAGGTCCTGGCACGGCCGCGCCGCCGCAGCATCCACGCATAGGCGCAGCGCTGCCAGTGGATCGGCAGCTCGTCGCCCCAGACCTGGCCCGTGGCGGCCGAGTGGTGGTGATCGACCACAGCCGACGGTTCGTAGCGCGTGCACCAACCGGCCTGGTGCATTCGCCACCCCAGGTCCAGGTCCTCGGCCGACATCCACTGCCGCGGATCGAAGCCCCCCACGGCGTCCCACGCGCTGCGGCGCGCCAGCAGGAACGCGCCGACGGCCCATGGCACGCGCCGCGGCCGCTCGGCGTTCCAGAACCCACGCAGTGCCAGGCGGTCGCTCCAGTCGCGGCTCAGATGGAAGAGGCCCGAGTTGAGGACGGCCGTGAACGGAACCGTTGGAAAGGCAAACACCGAATGCTGCGTCGCGCCGTCCGGCAGGATCAGCCGGGGGGCGACGATGCCGGCAGCCGGGTCGGCCTTCCCGGCCGCGATCAGTTGCGCGAGGGCGCCCGGACGGAGCGCAACGTCGGCGTTCGAGATCGCGAGCCAGGGGGTGTCTGTCGCCTCGGCAATCAAGTTGACAGCGCGGCCGAAGCCGATGTTCTCGGAGGACTCGATCAGCCGCGCCCACGGGAACTCTGCCCGCACCATCGCGGCCGAGCCGTCTCTCGACGCGTTGTCGAGCACGTGCACCTCGGCGACCCCACGGTCGACGTCGTGCTCCAGCGAGCGCAGGCAACGTGCGAGAAGCTCGCGCGTGTTCCACGAGACGACCGCGACCGCCACCACTGGCCGCAGCGGTCCCCCAACGGTCATGGCCGCAGAGTAGTCGCTCGTATATTGCATGTCGTGCGGGCGCTCATGGTGGGGAACATGTACCCACCGCACCACTTCGGCGGCTATGAGCAGGTGTGGCAGTCGGCGGTCGCCCACCTTCGCGGCACCGGGGCGCGGATGCGTGTCCTGGCCGTCGACTTCCGGCTGCCCGGCGTGCCGGACGGCGACCAGCCGGAGGTGCATCGCGAGCTGCACTGGTACTGGCGCAACCACGACTTCCCCGTGCTCGGCCTGCACCGGCGGCTGGCGATCGAGCGTCACAACCAGCAACTGCTCGCGCACCATCTGGACGACATGCGCCCTGATGTGGTCGGCTTCTGGTCGATGGGCGGGATGTCGCATTCGCTGCTGGAGAGCGTGCGGCGCCGTGGCGTTCCCGCCGTCGCCTTCGTGCATGACGAGTGGCTTGACTACGGGCGGCACACAGATGGCTGGCTGAAGCTCTTCTACGGGCGCAAGGGCGTGCTGGCGCCGGCGGTCGAACGGATGACCGGGCTGCCGACACGCGTGACGTACGCGGGCGCAGCCCGCTACGTCTTCGTGAGCGAGTTCGTGCGACAGCGCGCGCTGGCGCTGCCGCTGGGACTCACCGACACCGGCGTCGCACACTCCGGCATCAACGAATCGTTCCTGCAGGCGCGTGAGCGGCCGCCCTGGCGTTGGAAGCTGCTCTATGTCGGCCGGCTGCACCCGGACAAGGGGATCGCCGACGCGGTCGCGGCGCTGGCTCAACTGCCGGCGGAGGCGTCGCTGACGTTCGTCGGCAGCTGGGACGAGCGGGAGGCGGTACGGCTTCAAGCGGACGTACGCAGGCTGGGGCTCGAGGAGCGCGTGCAGATGCTGGGCCAGCGGCCGCGCGCCGCGCTGCGGGATCTCTACGCCGACGCCGACGCGCTGCTGTTCCCTGTCCGGTGGGAGGAGCCGTGGGGCCTGGTGCCGCTCGAGGCAATGGGCTCCGGCTGCCCGGTGGTCGCGACGGGCCGCGGCGGGTCGGGGGAGTACCTGCGCGACGGCGACAACTGCCTGCTGTTCCCGGCCGGCGACGCCGGTGCGCTGGCTGCCGCGCTGCGCCGGCTCGCGAACTCGCCGGAGCTGCGCGAGCGCTTGCGAGCGGGCGGGCTGGCCACCGCGCCGCGCTACACCGAGGCGATTTTCAACGCGGCCGTCGAGACCGAGCTGCGTGCACGCTGCGCCGCCCGCCAGCCAGTCACCACCAGCGCCGCGGGCGCCTGACGCGGCCTCAGCCGGACGAGGGCGACTCGGCCAGCTCCGGCGGCTCGAGACCCGGCGGCCCGAAGTAGTCGATCGGCCGAGCCGGCACGCCCGCTACCACCGTGTAAGCGGGCACCGGGCGGGTCACGACCGCGTTCGCCCCGACGAAGGCGCGCCGGCCGATGCCGGCCATGATCGTGCACTTGGTCGTGATCGTCGCGTCATCCTCGATCCGGATCGGCTGGAAGTCGAAGCCCTGCTCGAGCATGGGGCGCTCGAGGTCGCGGAAGCGATGGTTGCCGTCGATGACGATCGTGGACTGCCCGAACATGCAGCGCTCGCCGATGTCGATCGAGGTCGTGCACTGCATCAGGACGTAGTAGGTGCAGACGCTTCCGGCGCCGATGGTGATCCGTCCGTCGCCCGCGACCTCGGCGCGGAACCCGCGCCGGAACTCGACGTTCGGGCCGGCGATGAAGGTGCCGTTCGCCGGGATGTGCAGGCTGAAGCCCGGCCCGACGTAGGCGCCCGGGCCGAAGCGGATGTCGGCCCGCGGGTGCCGAAGCACGACCCAGCGCTTGCGCAGTGCCGACATCAGCGCGGGGCCCCAGCCGTAGCCGACGACGTACGGCACCGCCTCCATAAGCGCCCGCGCCCGCGCCGCGATCCTCATGCCGGGATCATGGCAGCCGCGCCTCTAGGCTCCGACGCCGATGGCGGCCGTGGAGGTCAGCGTGGTCGTGCCGGTGCGGGACGGCGAAGCCAGCCTGCCGGCGCTGCTCGCGAGCCTCGCCGCCCAGACGCTGCCGCGCGAGCGCTTCGAGGTGATCGTGGTCGACAACGCATCGCGCGACAGCTCGGCTTCGGTCGCGCGCGACGCGGGAGCGACCGTCGTGAGCGAGCCGGTCCCGAACCGGGCCCGCGCGCGCAACGCCGGTGTCGCGGCGAGCAGCGCGCCGCTGCTGGCTTTCATCGACGCAGACTGCGTGGCCTCCCCGCAATGGCTCGACGCGTTCCTCGCGTGCGCGGAGCGCACACCGCTCGTGGCCGGGCGAGTGATCACCACCACAGCCGAGCGGCCCAACTCCGTCGAGCGGTTCGAGCGGCTTTGGCGCTTCGAGCAGCAGCACTGGGTGAAGCTGGGCTGGGCCGCGACCGCGAACCTGCTGGTCCGCCGCGACGCCTTTGACGCCGTCCATGGGTTCGACGCGGCTTATCCGCACACGGCCGAGGACGCTGACTTCTGCCTGCGTGCAGGTCGGGCCGGCTATCCGCTCGGATACTGCGCCGAGGCGGTGGCGATGCATGACGCCGAGCACGAGCTCGTTCCGATGCTGAAGCGCGCGTTCTTCCACGGCTACGGCTCGAGCCAGGCGCACAGGCGCATCGGCGTCGGCCAGTTCGCCTGGCGGCGGCCGCTGCCGCTCGTGCACCGCGACGCCGCACTGCGCGAGGTCGGCTACTCACGTGGCGACTTCGCGCCAGAGGAGTACCGCCGGATGCTGCGGATGGCGCGTCTGGCCTACGGTGCCCGCATCGCCGGCTCGCTGTGGGCGGAGGCGCGGCGTGCACGCTGAGCCGACAGGCGTCCGCAAGTCGTCGCCGGAAGCGGTTCGCCGGTGGCTCGGTGCCACCACGCGGAGGGCGCTCGCTGACCGGCTGCTGCTCGCCATCCTCGCTTCGGCCTTGCTCCTGCGCGTCGCCGTCGTGGCCTTCAGCCGTCACTTCAAGCCGGTCGCGGACCCCGCCGACTACGACCGCATTGCCGTATCGCTCGCGGGTGGCCACGGATTCGGAGCTACCGCGCTGGCGGCGCCCGGCACGCCGAGCGCCCTACGACCGCCGCTCTACCCGCTGATGCTCGGACTGACCTACCGGATCGCCGGTCACTCCTGGACAGCCGCCCGCACTCTCGAGGCGCTGCTCGGCGTGATCCTCGTCCTTCTGCTGTTCCTGCTGGCGCGGCGGCTGTACGGGCGGCGCGTGGCGCTGGTGGTTGCCGCGCTGGCCGCGCTGATGCCCACGCTCGTGGTGCTGAACGCATCACTGCTGTCGGAGACTCTGTTCCTGCCCCTGGAGATCGCAGCGGTGCTGGCCGCAGTCGCGTGGCGACAGGCGCCGTCGCAGCGGTTGGCGGTCGCTGCCGGGCTCGCCTGCGGCGCCGCGATCATGACGCGCTCAATCGGAATCGCGCTGCTCGTGGCGGTCATCGCCGTGATCGTGACCGCGCGCGTGTCGCGCCCCACTCGCTGGCGCGCCGCCGCGGTGGTTGCCGGCGCGGCGGTCGTATTGGTACTGCCATGGGCGGTGCGCAACGCCTTCGAGTTGCACGCCTTCGTCCCGGTGTCGACGCAGGACGGGCCGACTGCCGCCGGCGTCTACAACCGTGTGACGTTCAGCGACGAGAAGTACTACGCGATCTGGCATCCACCGTTCTTCCTGCGGGAGTTCCAGCCGCTGTTCTACGACGGCATCAACGAGGCAGAGCTCGACGCGCGGCTGCGGAGCCGCGCGCTGCGCTACGCGAAGTCCCACCCCGGCGACGTGGCGACGGCGGTCGGGCTCAACACGCTGCGGCTGTTCGTCGACGCCGGGCGTGGCCACGTCGCGGTTGCGCACCTCTGGTACGACGAGGGCGGTGTGGCGCGCTGGCTGCAGGCACCGCTCGGCTGGGTCGTGCGGCTGTTGACCCTCGTCGTCCTGCTGGCGCTGATTGCGGCGGCGTCAGGCCGCCTGCGCATCGGGCACTGGTACATCTGGGTCGCTCCGCTGCTGCTCTACCTGTCCGTGATCCCGTTCCACGGCGGCAATCGCTACGGCGCGCCGATCACGCCGTTCGCGATCCTCGTCGCCGGCCTCGCGATCGCGAGCTTCTCGCGTCAGACCGTTCCCGCCGCGACGTTGCGCCGCCGCAGGTAGCCGAGCGACTCGCGCAGGAGCGTGCGCTCCGAGACGATCGTGACGGCCACGACGATGGCGATGAAGGCGGCGAGCTCGGCGACGGCTACCAGTGGCGTCCGATTGCCGCTCTCCAGCAGCCGCAGCAGCAGCACGGCGGCGGCTGCGGGGAGGGTCGGCGCGATCCCGCGCGCGGCATGCCCCAAGACCGCCCGCGGCGGGAAGATCGGCGCCAGGAACCACACCCGTGCGAGCACGAAGACGACCGTCGCCAGGCCCATGCCGACCCCGAACGCGGTCAAACCCGACACCGCGAGCAACGGCACGGCGATCGCCATCACGGCTGCCATGTAGACGAGGCTGGCGGCGGCGATCGGCCGCGTCTGGCCGCGCGCGCGGAAGAACGCGCTCCAGTTGAAGGCAACCTGGTTGACAACAGCCGTCAGCCCGAACGCGACCAGAAGAGGGATCGCGAACTTCCACTTGTTGCCGATCACGTAGTGCACGAAATCGGCCGCGAACAGCGCGAGCGCCGTACCGCACGGGGCTGCCCACAACAGCGCCAGCCGGTTCGACTTCCAGAAGGACTCGAACAGGAGGTCGGCGCGGTCCTTGACGGCGCAGATGGCCGGGTACAGCGTCTGGGTGACGATGTCATCGACGCGGCTGGCGAACTGCGAGACGTTCAAGGCCAGCGCGATGCCACCGACCGCGGCGGCGCCGAGCTGGCGCGAGGTGACGGCCATCGGGACCTGGGCCACCAGCACGGTGCTGAGCGCGGCCAGGAACAGGGGCCACGAGAACGACGTGTACTCGGCAAGGGCGCCGCGCTCCCACCTGAAGCGCAGGGAATATGGGGAGGTGGCGACGATCGCGATTGCCGCGCTCCAAGCGCCGGCCAGCGCCCCGATCACGAGTGCCCAGATCTCGAGCCCGGCGAGAGCCAGCACCGTCGTGACGACCAGCGACACGACCGGATCCACGACTTGGAGCGTCCGCTGCTTGACGAAGTCCATCCTGCGGTAGTGGACCCAGAGCGGCGTCTGAAGCGCCAGCGCGGGCATCGCGGCGGCGAGCGCTATGCCGGGCGCGATCATGTCCGGCTGGTCGTAGATCAGCGAGAAGATCGGGATTGCCACCACGATGATCACCATGAACAGGGCGGCGAGGAGCGACTGGAGCGTGAACGCGATCTCGAAGGCGCGTTTCTGGTCGGGGTCGTCCTGCTGGATGTACTTGTCGTCGATGCCGACCGAACCGAGCAGCAACAGAGTTCCGAGCGTGACTCCAAGAAGGCCCCACACGCCGTAGGTCGACGTCGCCAGCAGGCTCGCGACGACAAGTCCCTTCACCAGGCCGAGCGCGTTCGCGCCGATCAGGAACATCCCGTTGATGACCGTGCCGCGGGCCGTGTGCCGGCGCAGGTCGGGAACGAGCGCGGGATCGAATCGCGCTGCCGCGCTGGGCTCGAGTGACGACACCGGAGCCCGATGTTAGGTGGCCGATAGCCTTCGATCGCCTGCTGGGCCCACGACCAGATGCAACGCGCCCCCGATCGCCCTCATGTCCTGCTCGTGTGCCCGGGCCTCGAGCATGCGCGCCGCGGGTTCGAATCATTCGCGCGCGAGTGCTTCAGCGCGCTCCGCGGCGCGGACGGCGTCCACATCGAGCTGGTGAAGGGCAGCGGCGCGGTTGGGACCGGCGAGCACCGGGTGCGCACGCTGCGGCGCGACGCGCCGATCGCCCGCGCACTCGGGCGGGCCTGCGGCGCGCCGGCGTTCCTGTTCGAGCAGCTGGAGTTCGCGCTTGCGCTGCAGCCGCTGTTGCTGCGTCTGGATCCCGATGTCGTGTACCTGAGCGAGTGGCATACCGGCCGGGCACTGTCACTCATCCGGACGCTCACCGGACGCCGCTTCAAGCTGCTGCTGTGCAACGGGACGATGGCGATCGAGCGCTTCGAGCATCTCGATTGCGTGCAGGAGCTGACACCGGCCGCCCTCGACGTGGTCCTGCAGCGTGGAGCGGATCCCGCTCGCCAGGTCCTGCTTCCCCTTGGGTTCGAGCTTCGGAGCGAATTCGCGCCGCCGGCGCCTGAGGAACGGCACGCTCTACGTGAGCGCCTGCGGCTCCCGGCGGACCGCAGCGTGGTTCTGAGCGTGGCGGCGCTCAACCGGCATCACAAGCGGCTCGATTACCTGATCGAGGAAGTCGCGCGGCTGGACCCACGCGAGCGGCCGTTCCTGCTGATGGCGGGACAGGAAGATGAGGAGACCGCGGCAATCCGGGCGCTCGCGAACGAGCGCCTCGGCGGCGACGGGTACAGCATCCGGACCGTCCCGCTCGCGGAGGTGCCGGGCCTCTACCGCGCCAGTGACGCCTTCGTTCTCGCCTCCCTCGGTGAGGGTCTGCCACGCGCGCTGATCGAGGCACTCGCCTACGGGCTGCCGTGCCTGGCGCACGACTATCCGGTCGCGCGCTACGCGCTCAGCGAGCACGGCCGCTACGGCGACTTCACGCAGGCGGGGGAGCTGTCGTCGCTGATCACCACAGTGGTTCGCGAGCCTGGGGGCGGAGCGGCGGCGGCCGCGCGCCACCGCTCGGCCTACGAGCGCTTCAGTTGGGACACGCTGCGGGCGAACTACGTCGAGCTGCTGCGCTCGGTCGCTGGCGGCGCCTCGTAGACGCGCGCCGCGCGTGCGACCGCGCGTGCTTCGTCCATCAGGTGCCGGTTCTCGACGATGACGTTCGGCCGCTCGCGCGATGAGCCCTGCGGTGTGACGACCGAGATGACGTCAGTGAGCGCGCGACCGTACTCCCACGCGAGCTTCTCCTGACCGACGCACGCCAGCCCCACCGACCTCGCGGTCGCCGCGAACCACTCCGCGGTCGTGGTTTCAGCGCGCCAGGCGTAGACGTTCACGAGCAAGCCGTGGCGGGTCAGCCGCCGCCGGATCCGGTCCGGCACCCGCCGCGCCGTCCGCGCCGCGCGCGCGTAGGCGCCCATGTTCGAGTGGTGCAGGAACGCCACGCCGTCCGGCCTCAGCACCCGCGCGAGCTCGCGCGCGTAAGCCTCGAGGGCATCGGCTTCGGCGTGGACCAGCGAGTCGAAGCTGAAGGCGAAGTCAACGCTGTTGTCATCGAGCATGTCGAGCGAGCGCCCGTCGCCGATGTGATAGCGGATGTTCGGCGCCTCCGAGAAACGGGCGCGGCAGGCATCGATGCAGTTCTCGGCGACGTCGACGAGCACGATCGTCTCGCAGAGGTCCTTCAGGAACTGGCTCCAGCGGCCGTGGCCGGGACCGATCTCGAGGATCGTCCCGGTCGGGACGAACGAGCGGATGCGTGGCATCAGCGTGCCCCACCAGAGCGGCACGGTCCCGCCCCACGGCCCCGACCACTCGTCGCCCTCGGCGACCCAGCCCGATGGGCTGTTCCAGGTGGCGCGGATCTCGGTCAGGTCCGGCATGCCGCTTACGGCCTGGCCACCGCGTGAATCGTCATCCCGAGCAGGGACGGGAAGCGCGACTCGAGCGCGCGGTAGGTGCGGCCGTCGCCGAAGTCGGTGGCGCGCGAGCTCAGGTGGTCGAGGAAGCGGCCGCCATGCGCGCCGGCCTCGACCGAGCCGAATCCGGCCTGGCGCAGCATGCGCTCCAGAGCCGACACCGTGAAGAAGCGGATGTGCGGGTCGCGCCAGGGCGCCTCGACGGAGCGCTCGTCACCGAGCGGGTTCCAGACCCCGGCGAGCAGGTTGGTACGCAGGCGCCAGTAGGCCGCGTTCGGCACCGAGACGACGAGCCGGCCCCCGGGGGCGAGCAAGCGCCGGATCTCGGCGACCGCCCCGCCCGGGCTGAACAGATGCTCGAGCACCTCGATGCAGACCACCAGGTCGAAGGCGCCGTCCTCGAACGGCAGCGACGAGGCGTCGTCGATCAGATGCGCGTCGAGGCCTGCGGCGCGCGCCCGCTCGACCGCCTCGTGCGATACGTCCACGCCGGTGTACGAGCCGGTGCGGGCGGCAAGCGCGGGCGCGTACGAGTTTCCGGCGCCGCAGCCGACGTCGAGACAGCGGGTCGCGCTGGTCACGCCGTCGAAGACGAGCTCTTCCAACTGCGGCGAGAGCGGGCACGAGGGCGTAACCGGCGCGGCCCAGTAGCGGTCGTAGTAGCTGCGGACGTCGCTGCCTGCCGATTCGGCGATGTCCTCCGCACGCCGCCGCAGCAGCACGGCGCAGAACTCGGTGCCGGCGCCGTGGATCGCCTCGAGCACGAGCCCGGCCCCGGCCGCCGTCCGCTCGAGGTCGCTGCGGTCGACATACGAGCCGAGCCAGGCCCGGTCGCGCTGGCCACGAGGTGCGCGACCCAGGAGTGACGCCAGCCGTCCCGACAGCGGCCTTCCGGCATCGCGGTGCGGCGTTGGGTCATTGGAGAGCTCGAAGGCGGCGAAGCCGCCGGGCCGCAGTACCCGGCCCATCTCACGCACGTAGCCGAGCGTGATCGCGGGATCAGGGATGTGGCGGAAGACGACGTGGGAGACACACGCGTCGACGCTCCCGTCCGCCAGCGGCGCCAGCGTCTCGCCGTCCCCGTGCACCCACTCCACGTTGTCGAGCTCGGAGTTGAGCTCTCGCGCTCGCGTGAGCATCTCGCTCGAGACGTCGAGTGCGATCACCTGCCGCACGCGCTCTGCCAGGGGTCGCGTCAGTCGCCCGACGCCGCAGCCGACGTCGACGATGACGCCATCCGGCCGCAGCTCGGCGCCCAGCGCATCGAGGAGCCGGTCGAGCGCCTCCTCGCCGCCCTTCCAGAATGCCTCCTCGTCGGGCGAGCGATACGCAAGCCGGCTGTCGACGAAGTAGAACGCGTCCTCCCGCGCGCGGGCGTCCCAGTACCGCTCCATGTGGGAGCCGCTCACGGCGGCAACCTTACACTCGCCGCGGTGAGGATCCTCCACGTGGGGCGCGACTTCGTGGCGATGCGCCCGTGCGGGCTCACGCGCTATGCCGACGCCCTGATGCGCGCCCAGGTCGCGCGCGGGCACGAGGTCGCCTACCTCTTCGCCGGCCGCCACTACCCGTTGCTTCGCCGGCCGCGCCTGCGGTGGTGGCGCGACGGCGGCATCCAGATGCTGGAGCTGCTCGCGTCGCCGAACAACAGCCACTGGGAGGCGGGCACGCGCGAGCCGCTCGCCGACCTTGGCGATCCCGCCGCCGAGGCGGCGCTCGCCACGGTCCTGCGCGAGCGGCGACCGGACGTGGTGCACGTCCAGGAGCTCGCCGGGCTGGCTTCGTCAGTGCTCGAGACGACGCACGCAAATGGCACTCCGCTCGTCATGACGCTGCACGACTACTCGCCGCTGTGCGCGACGGTGCGGCTGCTGGACGGCGCGGGCGAGCGTTGCATGCGGAGCGACGTCGGGGAGGATTGCGCGCGCAACTGCGCGGGCGCACCCGCAGGTCGCGCGCACTTGGTCGACCAGACCGTGCGCTACGAGCTGAGCCGGCTCAAAGGAGCGGTCCCGCTGGTGCGCGACGTGAGCTTCGCGCGGCTCGACTCGCTCGTTGGCACGGTCACATCCGGCGGCCGCGCGGCGGGAGACCCAGCCGCTCGGGCCGCGCCGGCCGGCCACTACCAACAGCGGCGGGACGTCAACGTCGCGCGGCTGAACCTCTGCGATCGCCTGGTTGCACCGTCGGCTCGCACCGCCGAGATCTATGCCGAGCTGGGCGTCGAGCGCTCACGGCTGGCCGTGCAGCGGTTGACGCTGCCGCACCTGACAGTGCTGCGGCCGCGTCGCGGCCCGGCTGTCGGGTCGCCGCTGGTGTTCGTGGCGCTCGGTGCCGCCGCCTCGTACGCGAAGGGGGCCTCCGTCCTACTGGATGCGGCGCGTGCGCTTGAACGCTCGGGGCGCGGCGGCGACTATCGCCTGCGGCTGCTCGGTCCGGTCGCGCCGGCTGTGGAGCGCGAATTCGCGGAGCTGCCGTCAGTGGTGCTCGGCGGCGCGTATGCGCCGGCCGATCTGGACGATCTGCTGGACGACGCAGACGTCGGCATCCTCCCGTCGGTTTGGGAGGAGACGCACGGGTTCGTCGGAATCGAGTTGCTGGCGAAGGGACTGCCTGTGATCGCAAACGCCGTCGGCGGGATCCCGGAGTATGTGCGCGAGGGCGAGACCGGCTGGCTGAACGACTCCCTATCTGGCGCCGAGCTCGCGCAGCTGATGTCGGCCGCGATCGACCGCCCGGGTGAAGTCGAGCGTCTGCGCGCGTCGGTGCGCGAGCGGTGGGGCGAGATCGTGGTGCCGATGTCCGCCCACGTCGACGAGGTCGACCTTCTTTACGGCGAGCTCATGTCCGGGAGTGCCGGTGCCCGGGCAGGGCGCTAGCTTCGGCCCGTGCCCGCGCCGTCGGTCTCCCTCTTACTGCCGAACCGCAACAACGAGCCGGTGCTCGACCTGTTCCTCGGCCGCCTCGAGCGGAACACCACGCACGGGAACTTCGAGCTGATCGTGGTCGACGACGGCTCGACGGACGGCAGCCTGCGCGTGCTGGAGCGCTGGCGTCGCTCCGGCCGCCTGGGCGAGATGACCGTCGTGGCGCGTGAGCACAGCGGCATCGTCGAGACGCTCAATCATGCGCTCGGGCTTGCGCGCGGAGACGTCGTTGCACGCCTCGACGGCGACGCGACGATCGAGACCCCCGGCTGGCTCGAGCGCATGCTCGCGCTCCTGCGGGCCGACCAGCGCGTGGGCGTCGTCACCGGCAAGGTGCTGCTCGAGGACGGCCGCATACAGTCGGTCGGGCTCGACATCGTCTGCCCGGAGGGCGTCCACGATCGCGGCTGCCCGGTGATCGAGCCCGTGGGGCGACGCACGCGCGACACGGCGGTGGAGCGCCCGCTCGAGCGCGACGTGGCGGAGGCATTCGTTCCGGCCGAGGTCGATGCAGCGATCGGTTGCTGCCAGGTGTTCCCACTGGCGCTCGCGCACGAGCTCGGCGGCTGGGACCGCGCCTGGTCACCCGTCTGGTTCGAGGACTTCGACTTCGCGTTCGGCGCTCGGCGGCTCGGCTCGAAAGTCTTCTTCCTGCCCGACGTCCGGATCATTCACCGCTTGACCATGCGAAACCCGCGCGACGCCACGCGGCGGGGGGAGGCGGCGCTGTTGCGACTACGGCGCCAGCTCGGCACCGTCGTCCCGAAGCCGGTGCGGGCGCGCATTGCACGCGCGGCCAAGCTCGGCGACATGGCCCCCGAACGGCAGGCGCTGCTCGAGCGCCACTACCGCCACTGGCAGGTCAAGTGGGGCTTCGATCCGCTGAACCCCGACCTCGAGGCGCTGCTGGTGCGCTGGGCTGGGACCGAGATCTGCTGGCGCTTCGACGACGAACGGCGTGCCGCCGGCGAGGCGATCCTGGCTCAGTTCGACGCGACGGCGCCGGCGGCGATCGCCTCGCCGGCCGAGCGGCGAGCCGGGTCGTAGGCCCAGCCGACCTCGGTGCCGCCCCAGCGCGCCAGCAGCGTCTCCATGTCCGGGTTGAGCAGGTCGAAGCCCCATTTCGAGCGCCAGTAGGCGTAATGGTGCGTCAGCCGGGCTCGTTGCTCCGGACTGAACTCGGGCCGCGGAAGCATCCGCACGAGCGTGTCCTTGACCGCCTGCGGTGCAACCCTGCCGAGCGCCCGGCGCGCGGACGCGGCGGCACGCATCGCAGCCGACGATCCCTCGCGCGAGTTGCGCAGGCTCATCCGATGCACGACTTCCGCGCCCGGCACGTAGAAGACCTTCAGCCCGAGCCGCCGCGCACCGAGCGAGAGATCCAAGTCGTCGAACCAGACCGGCGAGAAGCCGCGGTCGTAGCCGCCGAGCTCGTCGGCCAGCGCGCGCGGGTAGAGCATGCACGCGCCGATCGAGGCGTCGACCTCCGCGGGGCTGCCGATCAGGTCCGGCACGTCGGCAGGCCGGGCGCGCTCGACGCGTGTGTGCAGCTGCCTGGCACCGGCAGGCTCGACGATGCGCGAGCCACGGTCATGCAGCCCGTCGGGGCCGATCATGTTCACGCCGCACGCATGGATGCGGCCCGTATCGATCACGATCAGCGGCGTGACGACGCCGACCCGCGCGTCGCTGCGCAGGAAGGCAACGAGCGGCTCGAGCCAGCCACGCGTCTCGACGGTCGCGTCGCCGTCGAGTTGCACGACCAGCTCACCGGTCGATGCCGCCAAGCCTGCGTTCAGGGCGTCCACGACACCTCGGTGCTCCTGCTCGATCACCGTCATGTGTTGGAAGCGGCGGGCGTCGTGCCAGCGGCGCAGCACCGCCCGGCTGCCGTCGGTCGACCCGTCGTCGACCACGACCAGCTCGTAGTTCGGATAGGTCGTGTTGCGGTGAAGGCGCTCGAGCGTCAGGTCGAGGACCGGCTCGTTGTTGCGGTTGGGGAGGAGGAGCGTGACCGGCGGGTCGATGCGCCTACGAAATCAGATTGTCAGCCGATGCCGTATTGCTCGCGCACGTAGGGCAGCAGGCCGCGCATCCCGAGCCGATCGAGCGGCGCGCGGAAGGTCACCTGCACGACGCCCGGGTGGCGGCCGATCTCGATCGCGCCCGTGATCGTCGCTCGGTTCTTGACCTCAGGCACCGACATCTCGAGCAGGTCGGCGGCGCGTGCAAGCCCGTTGTCGGTGGCGCTGTTCAGGTCGGGGCCTGTACCGATCACGGAGATCGGCGCCGACTCCTCGAGGGCGTCAAGACCCCACTCGCGCGCGAGCGCCTCGGCGCGCGAGCGTTCGGCGCCGGTAAGCGGCCGCGCGAGGTAGGGCAGATCCTCCTCGACGGGGAACAGCAACGGCCCGTCAATGCCCAGCCCCTTCATGACCTCTACCTGCATTGTCACGGTGCCTGACACATCACACGTGTGGCCGGCGATCTCACCGTCACCTTGGAGCGCGTGCATGTCGCCCATGTAGACGCCGCCGCCGGGCAGCTTGACGGGGCAGATCAGGATCGCGCCAGGTCGTACCGCGTCGACGTCCAGGTGGCCGTCGGTCTTGTGCTCGATGAGCTCGTCCACCGTAAGCGCGTAGCGATGCGGGGCGCCGACGAGGAACGAGCCGAAGTCGCCGGCGTTGTGGGAGTCAGGGATGGTGGTCGAGGGGGTCGTGCCGAGCTGGCCCATGAAAGGACGCAGACGCGTGGCGAGCGCCACGAGGTCGTGTGGGGCGAAGGTCAGGATCGGATGCTGGACGGAGTTCTCCGGCAGCGCCGCATAGCGCGCGGCGTCGGCGGCGATCAGCTCCGCGGCCTCGCGAGGCAGCGTCACTCCGACTTCGCGGCTGGCGTCGAAGGCGATCGTGTAGCCGTTTGTGAACTTGAACGGGGTCGCGTCGGCGCCGCAGTTCAGGCAGCGGATCGCGTCTTGGCCGATCCCCTCGACGCGCGTCTCGGGCCATTCGGTGCCGCAGTTCGGGCAGACGGGTGCAACGTAGGGATCGCCGTTGAAGCTGCCTTCGGGAGATCGGTCGTTGCCGGATGCCGTCGCTATCGAGGTGACCTCGATGTCCTTGATGCGGATCGCGATCCCGTCGCCGGGCATGGCGCCCGTCACGGCGACCGGCTGCGCCACCTCGTGGCCGCCGCGGATCGACGGGGTGATCATCGGCCCCCAGCATCCGGGCGAGGTGTTGACGACGATGTGGCCACCGTCCTCGACCGGTCCGAGCATCTCGACGTCGGGCCCGAGCAGTCCGTTGGTGAAGGTGTCGACGAAGACGGTCGGATGCGCGGGTGCAATGGGCTCTACTGTCATGGGGCTCTCCTCTCGGATTGACGAACGGCGGCAGCGCCGCCGGCAACAGGCATCAACAGCGCGACTTGGTCCCCGTCCGCGAGCTGCTGGCCGCGCGTCGCATGGCTTCCGCCGACGACCGGCAGCGCAGAGTCGAGACCGGCGGCGATCGCGGGCTCGAGAGATCCGATGCGCTCGAGGAGGCTCTGGACCGTCGCGCCCTGCGGCAGCGCGACGTGCAGCCGGCTGGCGCCGGCAGCCGTGGCCAGTCCGGGCCCAAGTCGCACTTCGATCTGCACCGCGTTCGCTGCCTCGGGCTGACCCTATCGCCGCGGCTGACCCGCGGACAAGGGGGGACCCCGGCTTACTGGGCGACG
Source organism: Thermoleophilaceae bacterium (assembly GCA_036269895.1). Lineage (GTDB taxonomy): Bacteria > Actinomycetota > Thermoleophilia > Solirubrobacterales > Thermoleophilaceae > DATBDN01. The sequence goes on along the minus strand of DATBDN010000156.1, from coordinate 5,120 downwards.
GCGCGAGCCGTGCGCTGCGCCCACGAGGTCGTGGACAGCACCCCGAGCACCACGACAGCCACGCCGCACGCCGTGAGCAGCCACCAGCCTGGATGGCTTGCGTGGGCGATGCCCGCGTGGGCGCCGGCGGCGAAGCCCGCTGCGGGCACGGCGATCGCGCCGACGATCGCGACGCCGAGCGATATGCCGACCAGGCGACTGGTCGACGCGACCGCTGCCGCGACGCCGGCCTGCTCGCCGGGCATCCCGGAGACCGCGGTGTTCGTGATAGGCGGGTTGACCATCCCGAAGCCCAGCCCGAAGACGAAGTAGGCGAGAAGCAGCGAGGTGGTCGCCGTGTCCGTCTCCAACCCGGTGAGCATCACGCTGCCGAGGGCGAGCGCGGCGCCGCCGGTAACGAGCGACGGGCGCGCGCCACGGCGGCCGACCAGCCATCCGGACAGGGGAGCAGCCACGAATGCCGTGACTGCCATCGGCAACGTATAGAGACCGGACTGGATCGCCGTCAGGCCGCGGTCGCCCTGCAGGTAGAGCTGCGTGAGGAACAAGAACCCGCCGAGCGCCGTGAAGGCGAGGACCGCGATCACGCTCGCGCCCGAGAACGGCACGCTTCGGAAGAAGCGCGGATCGATGAGTGGCTCGTCCTCGTGCAGCTCGTGAAAGACGAGCGCGCCGAAGGCGACCACCGACACGATTGCCGGGATGACCAGCTGGGCCGAGCTCGAATCGGCTGCCGAGCCCTCGATGATCGCGTAGACGAGCGTGCCCAGTGCCACGATCACCAGAACTTGGCCGAGCCCGTCCACGCGGCGCGGCCGCGGCGCACGCGACTCCGGGACGAAACGCGTCGTCAGGACGATCGCCACGACACCCACCGGCACATTCACCCAGAAGATCGCGCGCCAGTCGATGGCCGCAACCAGGCTGCCACCGACGATCGGGCCAAGGGCCATCGAGAGACCGACGACCGCGCCCCAGATGCCGATCGCCTGCGCGCGCTCCCGCGCGTCCTCGAAGGTGTTGCGGATGATCGACATCGCGACCGGGTTCAGCATCGATCCCCCGATCGCCTGCAGCATCCGGCAGCCGATCAGCGCATCTGCGCTGGGAGCCACGCTGCAGAGCAGCGAGCCCAGCGAGAAAACCGCCAACCCGAGCCGGAAGATCTTCGTGCGACCCACGCGATCGGCGATCGAGCCGGACGTGATCAGCAGCCCGGCGAGCACGATCGTGTATGCGTCGATTATCCACTGCAGCTGAGACACCGAGGCGTTCAGGTCGCGCCGAATGGACGGCAGCGCGACGTTCACGATCGTGTTGTCGAGCGAGACGATGAAGATGCTGAGGCAGCAGATCGCGAGGATGACCCGCGGCCGGACGGGCCGCGCTGACTCGACGACTGTCGCGCTGCTCACGCACTGAGCTTGGCATGGCGTGTCACCAGTGCCGATTCACGAACGCCATCAGCGCCGGGCGGCCGTGGCTGTCCTGCAGCTGGACGGACGCGACCTGCTCGAGCGCGACGGGCAGTGGGCCGCCCCAGACGCCTGAGCGCAGGGCGAAGCCGGCCAGCGGCAGGCGCTTGCCGGAGCGAGTGACCAGCTCCGCGCGAGCGATGTTGCCCGGCTGCCGCGAGCCGACCGCGAGCACCAGCCACGACGGCTTGCCGTCGTAGAGCGAGACCGATCCGCGCTTGACCCCAGCGGCATCGCGCAGCGGGACGGCCACGAAGCGGCTGCCGTCGGCGGCGGCCAGGGCCTGGCGGTACTCGCTCGCGAGCTTGTGGTCGTCGTGGTAGGCGACCACCAGCGCGGCCGCTGCGATCGCGGCTCCGGCCGCGAGGGCGACGAGCGGCCGCCAAGCGCGGATGCGGAACGGCTTGCGAGCTTGCTTCTTCGCGGGCGCGATCGAGTGCAGGACACGCTCCTCGAACCCCGCCGGCGGGTCCTCCTCGGGCGCCAGTACGAGGAGCTCGTCGACCACGTGCGTGAGCTGCTCGAGCTCGCGCCGGCACTCGCGGCAGTGCGCCATGTGGTCGAGCGCGCGGGCGCGATCCTCGCCGCCGGCGATCCCGAGCGCGAGCTCGGCCGTGATCTCGCGGATCTCGTCGCAGTCAGCTCTCATCGGCTGTCTCCAGTGTGCTGCGCAGGCGGATCATGGCGGCGCGGATCCTGCTCTTGGCGGTGCCGAGCGGTATGTGCTCGGCCGCGCTGATCTCGTTTGCCGTACGCCCGAGGTAGGTCGCGAGGAAGACCGCGCGGCGCTGCTCGGGCGCCAAGCCGGCCAACGCGCCGAGCACGCGGGCGCGCTCGTCGCGATCCGCGGTGGTGGCTGTGCCGGCGTCCGCCTGCAGGCGTGTTGCGAGGGCCTCGGGGTCGACGGGCTCCGCCCGCTTCAGGCGCAGCACGTCGATTGCGGCGTTGCGGGTGATCCCCAGTAGCCACGACAGGACCGCGCCGCGCCGGGCGTCGTAGCCGGCGGCATTCCGCCAGGCGCGGACGAACACGTCTTGGGCCAGGTCCTCCGCCGCGGCGCGGTCTTGCAGCATCGTCAGCGCCAAGCCGTAGACGGGCCGCTGGAAGCGGCGGACGAAGGCAGCAGCGGCGTTGGCGTCTCCGGCCGCCATTCCCGCGAGTAGTCCGTCGTCCGAGCTCGTCACATCTGTTGATACGTGTCGAGGGTGGTGGAGGGATTACGCGCTCGACGCAATCCCTGAGCGGGCCCAAGCCCGTATTCCGACCAAGCAATCGTTTCAGGAAGGAGACACCATGAACGGCCGTAGGAAAATGATCGCGGGAGTGGGCGTGGCAGCTCTGGTGGCCGCGATAGTCGCGACCGGAGCTATGGCGCTGTCGGCGAGCGGTTCCGCTTCGAAGTCGGTGGTGAAGACCGGCCACGCGCTCGGGAAGAAGGTGCTGGTGACTCGGCCTGGGATGACGCTGTACTCGCTCAGCGCCGAGACCCACGGTCGCTTCATCTGCAAGGACAAGACTTGCCTGTCGCTTTGGAAGCCGCTTGTCGTCGCGCACGGCACGAAGCCGGCGGGCGCGAGTCATCTCGCGACGGTGCGGCGGCCGGACGGCCGCACGCAGGTGACCTATGTCGGGAAGCCGCTCTACACGTTCGTCCAGGACAAGAAGGCCGGCCAGGCCAAGGGCGACGGCTTCAAGGACGTCGGGACGTGGCACGTGGCGAGCGTGGGTGCGACAACTCACAGCGCGCCGGCGCAGCCGATGAACCAGAGCCCGGGCGGCTACGGCTCGTACTGACCGGAGGGGGCGGGCCGCGGCCTAAGCCGCGGCCCGCGTCGCCGGGTTATCTGTAGCTCGAGCTGTGCTCGGGCTCGTCTCCCCGATCGGGCCGCAGCCGGTGGGCTGGCGGCCTTGGGCGTGGAGGCCGCCGAGATCCATCCACGACCTTCCCGGCCGGGTCCGGATCGACGTCCTCCACGATTGGGACGCGCTTGCGAGTGGGTGGCGGAGCTGGGGCCCCCGCAACCCGGCGCGCGATCTTCTCCGGCAGCCCGAGGACTGCCGCAACTGCCAGAAGCAGTGCCGCGGCGAACAGGATCAATTCGATCCTCGCCAAAGCACGGTTTCCTCCGCCTCCCCCCGTGTACGGTGATCGGGTGCCGCTCGCCGGCGCCGATGGAACGTACGGCTTGGGGGCACTGCCGCGGCCTCGAGGGGTCGCCGGCGTCGCCAGTGGCTTCGGCTTCGCCGGCTTCGCCTCCGCCGGGGTGGCCTTGGCTGGCTTCGCCTCCGCCGGCGTGGCGGTAGTCGGCTTCGCCGGTCGCGCATCACCTTCGCTCCCGGCCGCCACCTTCACCGGCTTCGCCTGCCGCGGGTTTGCGCCCGTCGGCTTTGCCGGCTTCGCGGAGCTGGAGTGCTCCACGCTCGCGTTCTGCACCTGATGGTCGAGCGCGTCCACCGTTGCCTCGCCAGCGAGTCCGTTGGCGGCGAGTCCATGGCTGTGCTGGAAGCGGACGACTGCGGCTTCCGTCAATGCCCCGAAGCGGCCGTCGATCGGCCCTGGCCGCGCGCCGGCCAGGCGAAGTGACCGCTGGATCCTGCGAATGCGGGAGGACCCGTGGCGCATCCCGTAACCGGCACCGCGCCCGACGAACTTCACAGCGTGTCGGAGGGCGGTCCGGGTCTGGGGTCCGGCCAGTCCGTCCACCTTGAGGTCGTCGCGCAGCTGGTAACGCTGGACGGCAGCCTCTGTCAGGGGCCCGAAGCGTCCGTCGATCGGGCCCGGGTTGACACCCACGAGTCGCAGCCGGTGCTGGAGCTGCGCTACCCGGGGTGATCCGCTGGGGTAGTCATAGCCCGCTCCCCTGGCAAGCACCGTCGAGGACGTCGCGGCGCTGGCGACGGACGGCAGTGCTGCCAGTACGAACGTGGCTATGAGGATTACGTTGAGTTTCGATACAGCTGGAGACTTCTTCATCTGCTCCTCCATGAGCGACTAGGGCGCCGAGCGCAGGAGCTCGGCGCACGCTGGCTGGTCCCGGAGGGGCCTTAACCAGGGCGCTCTTGGATGGCGATGAAGACGGTCGGCCGCCAGGTGATGGATGGCAGCCGGACCCGTTCGCTGAGCAGGCGCGCTAGCGCAGCGAACACAACGAGTAGGACCAGGAAGAAGGTCGGTGAGAAGCCGCCGCCGGCAGAGCCGCCACCCGACGCTGCGAGGCCACCCGGCGCGGTGGGGGCGGGGAGGCGGCCGCCTGCGGTGCTCGCGTTGGCGACGCTGCGGTCGTGCGAGGCCGTCAGCGAGGCGCCGAACGACGACGGGGTGGAGAAGTGTGCGAGGGCGGTGGCGATCGGAGTGGAGCTCGTCGCGAGATGGACGGTGGGGCCGGAGGCGGTGTGCGCCGGAGTCGTGTGAGCGGTGGACAGCCCGACGCGGTGCGACGTGGAGGCGACCGGCGAGGTGGGGGACGCGCCGGCGGGCTCGAGCGACCCGGCGGGGGTCGCGGGGCCTGAGCCGTCAGCCGTCGCCTGCGACGGCGCCGTGGAGGGGGTGAGCGGCTCAGCGGGGGTCGTCTGCGAGGGCCCGGAGGTCGAGGTGGTCGGACCGCTCTGAGGGGCGGGTCCGCTGGGCGGCGTCGGCGGCTGGCT
>DATBDN010000155.1:0-7734 GCA_036269895.1 Thermoleophilaceae bacterium | reverse complement strand
ATGTGGGCCTGGGAGCAGGCCGGCGTGAAGCCGGACGTGATGACGCTCGCGAAGGGACTCGGCGGCGGCTTCCCGATCGGCGCCGTGGTGACAGACCCCGAGAACGCCGACGTGCTCGAGCCCGGCGACCACGGCTCGACGTTCGCGGGCGGCCCCATAGCGTGCTCGGCGGCGAACGCGGTGCTCGACGTGGTCGACGACGACGACTTCCTGAACGAGGTGCGCGAAAAGGGCGACCGGCTGCTGCGCGGCCTCGACGACCTGAGCGGCGGCCGCGCCCGCGGCCGGGGGCTGATGACCGCGTTCCAGGCCGAGGACGCGCCCGCCCTGGCGAAGCGCGCGCTCATGGACCAGCGGCTCGTGGTCAACGCGACCGGGCCCGACACCATCCGCCTGGAGCCGCCGCTGACCGTCTCGTTCGAGGAGATCGACGAGGCCCTGAGTCGCCTCGGCGCCCTGTTAGCCTCGCCCGCCGCATGAGCGACGAGCGCGCCCCCCTCCAGAAGACGGCGTCCTACGAGGCCACGCCCGACGAGGTCGGGCGCGTCCTGCTGCTCTACAGCGGCGGCCTCGACACGAGCGTGATGCTCAAGTGGATCCAGGACCAGTACGACGCCGAGGTGGTCGCCCTCACCGTCAACCTCGGCCGGCCCGACGAGGACTGGGACGTGATCAAGGGGAAGGCGCTCGACCTCGGCGCGCTCGACTGCTTCGTGGTCGACGCGCGCGAGGAGTTCGCGCGCGACTACGTGCTCCCCGCGATCAAGGCCAACGCCCTCTACGGCGGCGGCTACCCGCTCTTCACCGCGCTCGGCCGTCCGCTGATCGCCAAGCTCGCGGTAGAGAAGGCGAAGCAGGCGGGCTGCGACACGATCGCCCACGGCTGCACCGGCAAGGGCAACGACCAGGTGCGGATCGAGTCGACGGTCATCGCGCTCGCGCCCGGCATGAAGATCATCGCGCCGGTGCGCAACTGGCAGATGGGCCGCGAGGAGGAGATCGCATACGCGCGCGAGCACGGGATCCCCGTGAAGGGAGGCACCGAGGCGCCGCCGTACTCGATCGACGACAACCTGTGGGGCCGGTCGTCCGAAGGCGGCCCGATCGAGGACCTCGACGAGCCGCCCCGCGACGACGTGTTCGAGATCGTGACGAGGCCCGAGGATGCGCCGGCCGAGCCGGAGATGGTGCAGATCGGGTTCGAGAAAGGCTGCCCGGTCGCGCTGAACGGCTCGCGGCTCGAGCTGGTCGAGCTGCTCGAGCGAGTCGGGCAGATCGGGGCAAGGCACGGCGTCGGCATCGTCGACCACATCGAGGACCGGATCGTCGGCCTGAAGGTGCGCGACCTCTACGAGGTCCCGGCCGCGGCGATCCTGCTGGCAGCGCACAAGGAGCTCGAGAAGCTCGTGTCGACCCGCCACCAGAACCTGTTCAAGCCGCAGCTCGAGAACCAGTGGGCCTTCATGGTCTACGCGGGCCTCTGGCAGGAGCCGCTGATGGACGACATCAATGCCTACATGGACCGCGCGAACCAGCAGGTCACGGGCACCATCACGCTCAAGCTCTACAAGGGCAACGTCACGCCGATGCGGCGCTCGTCGCCGAACGCGCTCTACGACGCGGCGCTCGCCAGCTTCACCGAGTCCGGCGGGCTGTTCTCGCAGGATGCGTCGCCTGGTTTCATCGAGCTCTGGACGCTGCAGTCGCGGATGGCGTACGAAATCAAGACGCGCGGGGAGGAGGGCTGATGAAGAGCGGCGACAACCGCCTGCTCCGCTGGCTGATCTACCAGTTCGCCTGGTGGATCGTCAGGCGGGAGCTCAGGCGCAAACGGACCAAGCTGATTGCCGGGGGCGTCATCGCCTTGGTGCTCGCCGGCGGCTTCCTCGCAGCGCGCTCTGCGTCCGAATAGGGCGATTGGAGCTCGGGCGCCCCGGGAAATACGCGCGTATGCACGGAAAGCGCAGACATGCGGCGCTCGGCTGGGCCGTCTGGAAGGGCGGCTCGCGCGTGGCCAAGAAGAAGGCGCATCAGAACCGCGTCAAGCTCGGTGCCGCGGGTGTGGTGGCGCTGGCGCTCATCGGCGGCCTCACGGCCGCGCGCATGGGCTCATAGATCCCCAATTTCAGGCTGTTTCCGGTTCGGGCGGCGGCGATCCGGGAAAGGGAACCGAGTGGGAAGGATCCCGGTGCTTGTGGTCGCGCTGGCCGGCGCCCAGCTGGCGCTGGCAGCCCCTGCCTTTGCCGCAGGGGACCCGACACCACCCTCTCCGAGCGCAAACCCGCCCGCCAGCCCGGCCAGTCCCGATGGCTCGACCGTGGTCGCCGCGGTATCACTACTGAAGGACCAGGACCTCAACACTGTCCTCCGCAATGGGCTGGCACTCGAGCTGGTTGCCTCTCGCGAGGTCGACCTCAAGCTGGAGCTGAGCGTCTCGCCACGCACCGCCATGGCGCTCCACATGCGTGACCCGCGTGTGGCCGTGCACAACTGGCAGGTGATCATGCCGAAGACATACGGGATCAAGCTGAGACTGAACCGGGCCGCCCACCGCCGATTGCGCAAGGTGAAGCGCGTGCATTTCGAGCTGCGAAGCGTCCTCTCGACGTCGGCTGGCAATTCGATCGCCACCAACCCGCTCACCTTCGGCCGACCCTGACCGAGGGCATCCTCCGGAACTAGCGGAGTTTCTCCGGCCGGCGGCCGGGTCCGTCATCCTGCGACCCCATACTGAAAGGCGCCTTGGCCCCTGCCGTGCATCTCCATGTCCACAGCGAGTACTCGCTGCTGGATGGTGCCTGCAAGATCGAAGGGCTGGCCGCCCGTGCCGCCGAATTCGACCAGCCGGCGCTGGGCCTGACCGACCACGGAGTCATGAACGGCTCCGTCGAGCTCTACAAGGCGTGCAAGAAGCACGGGATCAAACCGATTCTCGGCCTCGAGGCCTACCTCGTCGACGACGTCAAGTCGGAGGCCGTGCGCTACGAACGCAACCACCTGACGCTTTTGGCGGAGACCGACGAGGGCTTCCGTAATCTCGTCAAGCTCAGCTCGTCCGGCTTCCTGGACGGCTACAAGAGGGGCAAGGCGAACGTCGACCCGGACATCCTCGCCCGACACTCGACGGGCGTCATCGTCCTGACGGGTTGCCTCCAGTCGCGCTTCTGCCAGCGGCTGCTGGCCGACAACGAGGCCGAGGCACGGGCCCACGCCGACGACCTGGTGCGGATCTTCGGTGAGGACAGCGTCTACTTCGAGGTCCAGAAGAACGGCCTCGACGACCAGGAGAAGGCGAACAAGGGCATCGTCAAGATCGCGCGTCAGATGGGCCGGCCGCTGGTCGGCACGGGCGACGTCCACTACCTGCGCCGCGAGGATTTCGACAACCACTCCGCGCTGCTCTGCGTCCAGACCAAGTCGACGTTGGCCAACCCGAAGCTGACCTTCGACACCAACGAGTTCTATTTGAAGAACTCGGACGAGATGACCAACGCCTTCGCCGAGTGGCCGGAGGCGATCGCGTCGACCATGGAGATCGCCGAGCGCTGCAACGTCGACATCGAGCTCGGGCGTCGGCTGCTCCCGAAGTTCCCGACGGCCGACGGCCGAGTCGAGGGCGACTACCTGCGCGATCTCGCCCACGAGGGCCTGCGCCGCCGCTACGGCGACCCGCCGCCGGCCGAGGCGGTCGAGCGGCTCGAGATGGAGCTGGGCGTCATCGGGAAGATGGGCTTCGACGCCTACTTCCTGATCGTCTGGGACTTCGTCAAGTACGCGAAGGACAACGGCATCGCCGTCGGCCCGGGCCGCGGCTCGGCGGCCGGCTCGATCGTCGCCTACGTCCTGAACATCACCGACGTCGACCCGCTCGAGCACGGCCTGCTGTTCGAGCGCTTCCTGAACGCCGAGCGGGTGTCGATGCCGGATATCGACATCGACTTCTCGGTCAAGGGCCGCGATCGCGTGATCGAGTACGTGCGCCAGAAGTACGGGCGCGAGTCGGTCGCGCAGATCATCACCTTCGGCCGCATGTTCCCGCGCGCTGCGACACGCGACGCGGCGCGCGTGCTCGACTTCGAGTACGGGGTCGGCGACCGGCTGGCGAAGATGATCCCCGACCCGATCCAGGGCCGGCCGCCGTCGTTCGACGATTGCCTGAAGGAGGGGGAGGAGCTAGCCGTCGCCTACCGCGACGACGACCAGGCACGCAAGATCATCGACGTCGCGCGCGGCCTCGAGGGGATCGTGCGCAACGCCGGTATCCACGCCGCCGGCGTCGTGATCTCCGACCGCCCGCTCACGGAGATCGTCCCGATCCAGCTCGCCGAGGATCGCGGCGCAGGGGAGAACGGCGAGCGCTCGTACAAGATCGTCACGCAGTACGGCATGAAGCCGATCGAGGAGATCGGCCTGCTGAAGATGGACTTCCTGGGCCTGCGGAACCTCGACGTGATCGAGTCCGCGCTGGACATCATCGAGCGCTCGGCGGGCGAGCGGCCGGACATGTCGACGCTCCCGCTCGACCACGAAGACACCTACAAGATGCTCGCCAAAGGCGACTCGATCGGGGTCTTCCAGTTCGAGTCGGAAGGCATGCGCGAGGCGCTCAAGAAGGTCAAGCCGACCGAGTTCAACGACCTCGTCGCACTCGTCGCGCTGTACCGGCCGGGCGCGATGGCGTACATCGACACTTACGCGCGCAACAAGAGCGATCCGTCGCTGGTCAAGTACGCCGACCCGCGGCTGAAGCCGATCACCGACCAGACCTACGGCGTGGTCCTCTACCAGGAGCAGGCGATGCAGATCGCCAAGTCGATCGCCGGCTTCACGGGCCCGCAGGCAGACGACCTGCGCAAGGCGATCGGCAAGAAGGACCGCCAGAAGATGGCGGGCATGAAGGATCTGTTCGTCGAGGGCGCGCGCAAGAGCGGCACTGCCGAGGCCGTCATCCAGAACCTCTGGTCTGTCAACGAGGCCTCGGCCGACTACTCCTTCAACCGCTCGCACGCCGCCTGCTACGCGCTGATTGCGTACCGGACCGCGTGGCTCAAGGCCAACTACCCGGCCGAGTACATGGCGGCGCTGATCTCGTCGGTCATGTCGACCAAGGACAAGGTGCCTTTCTTCGTCTCACGCTGCGAGGAAATGGGCATCCAGGTCCTGCCGCCGGACGTGAACGAGTCCGGGCACGACTTCGTCGTCGTCGAGGGCAACATCCGCTTCGGCCTCGATGCCGTCAAGAACGTTGGATCGGCGGCGGTCGACGCGATCGTCCAGGCCAGGGAATCCGGCGGGCCGATCGCCTCGATCTGGGACTTCTGCGAGCGCGTCGACTGCGGCCGCGTGAACAAGAAGGCGATCGAATCGCTCATCAAGTGCGGCGCGCTCGATTCGACCGGCGCCAGCCGCGCGGGGATGCTCGAGATCCTTCCGCAGGCACAGGCTGCCGGCAGCAAGGTCCAGCAGGACGCGCAGCTCGGCCAGGGCTCCATCTTCGATCTGGGCGACGACAGCGGCCCGGCGGCCGGAGGCGACCACAAGCAGCACCCGCCGGTCCCGCGGATCGAGGACGATCCAGCGCAGCGCAACGCAATGGAGAAGGAGACGCTCGGCCTCTTTCTGTCCACGCACCCGCTGAAGGAGATGCGGGCGGCGCTGCGCGCCCAGGTCGACTGCTCGCTCGCGGAGATCGGAAACCGGCCCGACAAATCGTGGGTCACGGTCGGCGGGATGGTCGCGGAGTGCAAGCGCATCCGCACGCGCAACGGCGACCCAATGATGTTCGCCACGCTCGACGACCTGGAGGGCCAGGTCGAGATGCTCGTCTTCAACTCGGCATACGAGAAGAACAACGCCGTGGTGGAGAACGACGCGATCGTCCTGGTGCGCGGCCGAGTCGACCACAAGGAACGCGGCGAGACCAAGCTCGTGGCGCAGGAGGTCACCGTCTTCCAGCCCGACAACGAGGAGATCGAGCGGGCGCGCAAGGCCGCGGAGAAGGCTGCAGCGCCAAAGCGGGTCAAGCTGGTCGTACGCGGCGACGCCCCCGCGACCTTCCTCGAGGAGCTCATGCACGTCGTCCGCACCTTCCCCGGCCGTGACGAGCTGATGCTGCAGATCGGCGAGCGGTCGCTGCTGCTCGGCGAGCAGTTCCGCATCGAGGCGGTCCATGCGCGCCACGAGCTCGCGCAGCTGCCGGGCGCGGGATCCCTCATTTAGGGGAGAAGACCCCTTCCTGGGATATCTCCGCGGAGCCCTCTCCCGCCGATAGATGCGTGTGACCCCAAGGACGGGATCCTCGCTTCAGGCTGCCCGGGCGGCGGTCGTGCGCTTCTTCGCCGAAGGTGTTGGCGAGAAGGTGCGCGACCGGCGCGTGATGACCCGTGCGCTCGGGTCGCTCTACTGCGCCGGCGCCCTGATCGGGCTGCTCTCGCTGATGCTGCCGCAGTCGCCCGGCGCCGACCGGGCAGCGATCGCAGGGCTGTGCGCTATCGCGCTCGGGTTCGGCGTCGTGCTGATGCTCGAGGACGGTCGGCTGGCGCGGTGGACACTCCCGACCTCGTGCTTCGTCGCAACGCTGCTGATCGCCGGCGCGATCCACTTCAGCGACCGCGGCGACAGCCCGTACGCGTTCTACTTCGTCCTCGTCGCGATGTACGCGGCCTACTTCCTGTCCACTTCCCAGCTGGTCCTGCAGACGGCCCTGATCGCCGTCGTTTACCCGCTCGCCGTGGCGCTGACGGGCGGCGCCGCCCAGTTCGAGCAGCGGTGGCTGCTGACCATATGGACGATCGTGGTGGTCGGTACCTTCACCGCCGTCCTGCGCCGGCGGATGACCGGGCTGATTCAGGGCCTGGCGGCGGCGGCCAGCACGGATCCGCTCACGCGGCTGCTCAACCGGCGGGGCTTCCGCGACATCTTCGAACTGGAGCTCGAGCGCTCGCGCCGGACCGGACGGCCATGCGCGCTGGTGGTCGGCGACCTCGACCATTTCAAGCGCGTGAACGACATGCTCGGCCACCCGGCCGGCGACGACCATCTGCGGCGGTTCGCCCAGCTGCTCGAAGCCGGGAAGCGGCGCATCGACGCGGCTGCACGCTTGGGCGGCGAGGAGTTCGCGCTGCTCCTGCCCGACACCGACGAGCACGGTGCCTATGTGATCGCCGAGCGCCTGCGGCACAGCATCCGCGACGCGTTCGCCCCAAATCAACTGGCGTTGACGGTGTCTTTTGGGGTCGCGGCCTACCCGGCGCACGGGAGGAACGGGGATCAGCTGCTTCAGGCCGCCGATCAGGCGCTGTACGTGGCGAAGGCCCTCGGTCGGGACCGGACGGCGATCTACCGCGCCGAGGTCACGGCCCAGGTGCTCGGAGCGCAGGGCCACCGCCAGACGCGCGCTGACGGGTACGTGTCAGCGATGCTCGTGCTCGCCGAGGCAGTCGACCTGCGCGACGCGGGGTCGGTGGCGCACTCTGAGGCGGTGGGCGGTTACGCCGAGATGATCGCCACGGAACTGGGGCTCGACGAGGAGCGCGTGGCGCGCGTGAAGCTCGGCGCCCTGGTGCACGACATCGGCAAGGTTGGCGTGCCGGACGTCGTGCTGCACAAGGCCGGTCCCTTGGACGGCGTCGAGCGCGACGAGGTCCAGATGCACTGCGAGCTCGGCGCCCGTCTGCTGAGCCGCGCCGGGCTCGAGGACATCGCGTCGTGGGTACTCGCGCACCACGAGCGTCC
>DATBDN010000154.1:0-31852 GCA_036269895.1 Thermoleophilaceae bacterium | reverse complement strand
GGGTCGAGGTCGAATGCCACCATCGTCGGGTGCGACATGTCCTCGGCGCGCGACAGCGACGTGTGCAGCTCCAGGTCCGCCAGGTTCGCCGCCCAGACGAGCGTCGCCAGGTCGTCGACGATGCAGAAGTTCACATGCGTGCGGTCCTTCGTCGACCCGCGCGAGACGATCCGCTTCGTGCGCACCCAGTCCGGACGGTGCTTCGGGCACTCCTTCTCGTAGAAGAACTTGCCCTCCACGCCGTTCGGGTAGCGCTTCATCGTGAGCGGCCGGCCCTCGAGGTGGGCAAGCAGAGCCGGCGCCACGCGCGTGTAGTAGTCGACGACCTGCCCCTTTGTGAAGCCGGTCTGCGGATAGAAGACCTTGTCCAGGTTGGACAGCTTGAGGGGCCTGCCATCGACCTCGACTTCCAGCGTGCTCATATCGGGACCTCCCTGACGACCGACTTTGCGGGCTTGTCGTCGCGCAAGCCCTTGTAGGCGGACTGCCGCACGATGCCTTCGCGCGTCCACTCCGTGAACTCGACCTCTGCGACCAGATCCGGCTCGACGAAGAACGACCCGCGTGGAGGCGCAGGCGGCGGCGCGAACGGCGAGGTCGCCCGCTGCCGCGCCTTCAGCTCCTTCAGCAGCATCGTCAGATCCCGCTCCTTGAAGCCCGTGCCTACCTTGCCGGCGTAGCGGAAGACGTCGTCGTCGTAGTAGCCGAGCAGCAGCGACCCGAGCGTGTTCAGCCGCCGGCCCTCGCCCGGCTGCCAGCCTCCTACCACCAGCTCCTGGCGCATCTTCGCCTTGATCTTCAGCCAGTGCTGCGTGCGCCTGCCTGGGCAGTACGGGCTTGTCAAGCGCTTTGCCATCACGCCCTCGAGCGCCTGCGCGCGTGCAGCCTCGAGCAGCGCCATCCCCTCGCCCTGGCGCCAGCCCGGCGTCTGCCAGCAGTCGCCGTTCAGGTCGAGCGCCTCGAGCGCCGCGCGACGCTCCGTGTAGGGCAGGTCCGTGAGGTCACGCCCGTCGTGCCAGATCAGGTCGAACGCCATAAGCCGGACGGGCACGTCGTTCATTCGGACGCGAACCGCCGGCTCGGTCGACAGGTGCATGCGCGCCTGCAGGCGCTCGAAGCTGGGGCGTCCCTGGTCGTCGAAGGCGACGATCTCGCCGTCAATCACCGCGTTCAGCCCCGCGAGCGGGTGCAGCTCGGGGTATTTGAAGGTGATGTCGCGCAGGTTGCGGTTCTCGAGCGTGATATCGCCCTTGCGCTTGCCGGAGTAGAGCATCGCCCGGATGCCGTCCCACTTGACCTCGAAGCCCCAGTCGTCCTCGTTGGCCGGGAGCTTCGACAGCCGCGCCAGCATCGGCACGACGTGCGCCGGCATCACCGTGTTCTGTGAATCAGCCAGTTCTTCCCATCCGTTCGGATCAGCGCGTAGCGGCCCTGCAGCCGCTCCCCGTGCAGATCGAACACGATCTTGTCGTCTTCCCATTTCTCGAGGTCGTAGTAACCCTTGTCCCAGATCGAGACGCGGCCTGACGTGTGCGACATGTAAGCGACCGTGTGATCTTCGACCTGCACCGCGAGGCGCCGCACTCCCCTCGTCTCGGACACGCCTTTCGGGACCGCCCATGACGCTGCCACCCCCTCGTGCTCCAACCGGAAGTCCCAGTGCAGGGAGGTTGCGTGGTGTTCCTGGACGACGAAGCGCGGCACTCCCGACTACTGTGCCCGACGCGTGAGCGTCGCACTAGTTACCGACACGACCCATTACCTGCCGCGACAGCTCGTGGAGGCGAAGCATCTGCACGAGATCTCGCTGTACGTGAAGTTCCAGGGCAAGCAGCTGCGCGAGAGTGAGTTGCTCAGGGACTTCGACTCGTTCTACACGAGCCTGCGCTCGGCCGAGGAGATGCCGACCACGTCGCAGCCGTCAATCGGCGACTTCCTCGCGGTCTGGGAGCCGCTGCTGCGCGAGGGACGGGACGTCGTGTCGCTGCATCTCGCCTCCGGCGTCTCAGGCACATACGACTCCGCCCTGCAGGCGAAGGCGCGGCTGGTCGACGACGGCCTCGACGAGGCAAGGCTCTGCGTCCTCGACGCCAAGACCGGTTGTGGCGGCACAGGGATGATGCTGCTGGCGGGTGCGGCGGCCGTGCAGGCGGGCGGCGACGTCGAAACGGTGGCCAACCGCATCCGATCGTCGCGCGAGGCGCTGAAGATCTGGTTCGTAGTCGACACGCTCGAGTACCTGCGGCGCGGCGGCCGTATCGGTGCGGCAGCGGCACTGCTCGGCGGCGCGCTGAAGATCAAGCCGATCCTCACGTTCGAGACGGAGATCACCCCCGTGGAGCGGGTACGCACCGCGTCCCGCGCATTCGAGCGGATGGTGGACTACATGCAGATGCGCAAGGACGACGGCGCCGACGGCTGGGTCGTGCAACACGTCCAGGCGCCGGAGCTGGCCGAGCGATTGGTCGAACGGGGACACGAGGTGTTCGGCAGCGATCCGCTGTTCGTATCGGAGATCGGCCCCGTGATCGGGGCACACGTTGGCCCGGGTCTGCTCGGGTTCGGCGCGCTGCCGCGAACCCTGCTGACATAGGCACCGGTGAATCCGTTTCCCGCCTTGCCGGTGCTTGCCGGGGCGGTCGCGTACGCCCGGCGGGCGCGTACGCTGCAGCGACGCGGGCGCGGCGTTCCCGGGCGCACGCAGGCGTGGTTCTGGCTAGGCCTTGGCGTCGTGCTCGTCGCGCTGTTCCTGTCGGACGCGCGTTTCTCGACACACATGACGCAGCACCTGCTGCTCGGCGACATCGGGCCCTTGCTGATCGTGCTCGGGCTCAGTGGGGCGATCCTCCGGCCGCTGCTCGCCGTTCCTGGAATCGGACGCTTACGGGTGCTCGGGCATCCGCTCGTGGCGCTTCCGGTGTGGGCGGCCACGTTCATCGTCTGGCACCTGTCCGGACCGTATGACGCGGCGCTGCGGAGCGACTGGGTCCATGCGGGCGAGCACATCTCGTTCTTCATCGCGGGCGCTGTCATGTGGGCGGCGGTCATCGAGCCCTTGCCGGGTCCGGCTTGGTTTGGCACCGGCCCGAAGGCGATCTACACGCTGGTCGTGCGCGCCATCGGCGCGGCCGTCGCCAGTGTCTTCATCTGGTCGAGCCACAGCTTCTACACGGGCTACTCGCTGCACGACCAGCGCGCCGGCGGGCTGATCATGTTCAGCGAGGGCGGCATCGTCACGCTGATCGTCTTCGGCTGGCTGTTCCTGCGCTGGACGCGCGAAGCCGAGCTGCGTCAGCAGCTCATTGAACAGGGACTTGACCCGCGGCTGGCGGAACGGCGGGCGCGGCACTGGCCTCGCCTTCAGCAGCCTCCCGGTCGTGCTCGATCAAGTCCTTCACCTGCAGCCCCCGACACACGCTCCGAGTGATGAAGAAGATCACGAGCGGCACGACCCAGATCGCGCCGCGGTAGATCGATATCTGCGCCTGGTAGCTCCAGCCGAGGAACAGGTAGAGGCGGTCCGCCGAGCCGACGAAGAAGATCAGGAAGACCCACATGCCGAAGGCTGCCCCGAAGGCCGTGCGCGACGGCGAGTCGCGCGGCCGGTCCAGCACGTTGTGCGCCGTGTAGTCGCGGGTGAAGCGGCGCTCGATCCAGGGCCAGAAGATCATCACGCACAGCACGATGACCGGGAACAGCGCGCCGCCCCAGAACGGGTTCGGCACAAGGGTGTAGTGGCCGATCGTCAGGTCGAAGCTCGGCACGAGCCGGAGCGCACCGATCAGCCAGCCCAGGTACCAGTCCGGCTGCGCGCCGTTGGTCGCGTCCGAGAGGTGATAGGGCCCCCATAGCCAGATCGGATTGATCTGGATCAAGCCGCCGAGCAGGAACAGCACCCCCGCCGTGCCGGTCAGCAGGCCGAGCGAGCGCGGGGCGTAGCCCGGCCAGGCGGGAATCCCGATCAGCCGCTTGTTCGTGGCACGCGGGCGGTCTCTGAACTGCGTGTGGTGGCGGGCCGCCACGAGCACGAGGTGCAGCGTTAGCAGGATTCCGATCAGGACCGGGAAGAGCAGGATGTGCGCGATGTACATGCGCGACTCGAACGCGGGCACGCCAGGGTATTGGCCGCCCCAGATCGCCAACCCGAGGTTGCCGCCGATCAGCGGCGCTGACAGCGCGACAGAGTTGCCAATCGCGAGCCCCATCCCCGAAAGAAGATCGTCGACCAGCGAGTAGCCGAGGTAGCCCTCGAGCAGCACGGTGAACAGCATCAGCACGCCAATCACGTAGGTGAGCTCGCGCGGCTTCCGGAACGCGCCGGTGAAGAAGACCCGCATCAGGTGGATGACGATCGCGACCACGAAGATGTCGGCCGCCCAGTGGTGGGTCTGCCGGATCAGGAGGCCCGCCTTCACCTGGAACGAGATGTCGACCGTCGAGCGGTAGGCCTCGCTCATCTCGACCCCGCGCAGCGGCGCGTAGGCGCCGTGGTAGGTCGTCTTCGCCAGGCTCGGCTCGAAGAACAGGGTCAGGTAGATCCCGGTCGCGACCAGGATCACGAAGCAGTAGAGCGCGACCTCGCCGAGCAGGAACGACCAGTGGTCGGGGAACACGTATCGCAGGGCCTTGCGCAGGAACGGTGCCGCGCCGCTGCGCTCGTCGATCCAGGTGACCGTCCGCCGGATCACCCCTTCACGAACCTCGCCTTCCACAACCGGACGCCCCACCACGACGGCCCGGGCGGCCCGGAGAAGTTGCCGCCCGCACGCAGGTTGCCCTTGCGGTCGATCGTCAACGGCAGCTGCGGCAGCTCGCGACCCGCGGGGCCGAACAGCACTGTGCCGCCGGTGGCCGGGTCGAACGTCGAGTAGTGACACGGGCAGACGAACGCCGGCTTCGGCTCGACCGGGGGGAACGTCGGCTTGCGGTAGAGGTTGATCGCGCAGCCCGCGTGGGTGCAGATCTTCGAGTAGGCCACGATCCCCTGCGGTGCCCACGCCTCGCGCCCGGCTGGCAGCTTCAGTTCCTTCGGATCGAGGCGCACGATGAGCACGGGCGAGCCGAGCAGGTCGTGCGACGCGCCGGCCGGGAAGCCCGTGTAGAAGGTCCCCTGCTCGATGTCAGACGCCTTGACCGGCACGTTGTCCTCGCGCACCACGCGCCGGCCGCGTCGCCACGGCGACTCGAGCAGGACGTGACTGGACAGCACCGGGCCGAGCGAGGCGGCTGGGGCGACCAAGGCCGCGCCCAGCGCCCCACCGGCGGCCACCGCGGCGCCGCCGAGCAGCTTCTTGCGCGTGATCGGCGTGCCCGCTTCCTGGACGATCTGCGCGACCTCCTCCTGCTCCTCGGGGTGGGCGCCGGGATACGGCTCCTCCACCTCCTCGGTCACTACCACGCCCCTGGCGGTGACGATGAGCGCGGCTGACAGGAAGAGCAGCGCGCCGCCGAGCGCGACGCCTTCGAGCTGCGTCTTGTGACCGATCCCGTCAACGGCGTAGACGACGATGAACGCGATCGCAAAGGCCGCGCAGAGAAGGAGCAGCAGGCCGACACCGAGTTCCGCCCGCGGCTGCGCTTCGCCCGCGGCCACGATCCGCTCCGGCTGCCGCTCGCGTTCCAGCTTGCGCTCGCGGCGGCGCTTGCGCAAGCCGCGCAGCGCGCCGAGCGCGAGGACGAACTTGACGAACCGGCTCACGTGCGGATGCGCTCCCCGATGAGTGCGCAGAGGCCGACGAGCAGCACTCCCCCGATGAACCACGCGATCATGCCCTCGGGGACCGGTCCGATATGCCCGATTCCCCAGCCGCCCTCATCCTGCGGGTGCTTGGCCCCCTGGATGTAGGCGATGATCGAGTTGAGCTGGCGGTCCGAGATCGCCTTCTTCGAGAAGTGCGGCATGAGGTAGGGCCCCGTGCGCACAGCCTCGGCTATCTGCGTGGGCGTCGGCTGCTTGAGGTTTGGCACGCGCGCGTCGGTCACGTAGCCGCCCTGGGCGGCCACCTGGTGGCAGCCCGCGCAGTGCTCGGTGAACAGGCGTAGCCCTTCCGGCACCTTGCCCTGCTGGGGGGCAGGCTTGGGAATCGGAGGCCCGCTGCCCAGGGACGCGACGTACTGGACGAGCGACCTGAGCTCGCGCCGCGTGAACAGCACGCGACGCCGCCACGGCTGCTGGGTCGGGGACTCGAGCGGCATATAGCCGGTGCTCAGATAGAAGTCGGCCGCCTGCGCACCGACACCTCGCAGCGACGGGCCCTTCCCTTCGATGTCGCCGGTGCCGCGCTTGCCGTTCGAGCCCTGCCCCGCGATCCCGTGACACGTGGCGCAGTTGCCCGCGTAGAGCTGCGCGCCGAGTTGCGCGTCCGTCAGCTGGTTCTCGTTCTCGGGCCGTGCGATGCCGCTGGCCAGCTGCGCCTCGGCGACCGAAGCGGCTGCCAGGAAGAGCGTGATCGCGACGAGGGCGCGCTTCATCACGACATGCACGGCGTCAGGGTGAGGGCGGCTGTGTGCGTGAGCACGATCGCGACCAGCATCAGGAAGCTCACGACCAGCCCGGAGATCGAGAGGAGTTGCAGGCGCCCGGCCGGCGGATCCGCGTCGTAGTCAACGCTCTTCACTTGTCGGTAGATAAGCCACGAGCTGACCAGGCCGACGAGCGCAAGCGCGGTCGCCAGCACCAGCAGCGCTGTCTCCCACGTGTGGATGGCGATTCCCCACTGCTGGCCCGCGACCTCGCAGCGGGCCTCGCTCACGCCCCAGCCGACCGCGTGCGACGCGGCCCATGCCACCGGCGCGCCGAACAGGCTCACCCACATCAGGATCTGCGTCCGGCGGCTCACAGGGAGGGGTAGATCTCCGTGAACACAACGGCAATCCCGACCACGGCGACGAAGTACCCGTAGAGCGCCGTCACGCGTAGCGCGATCAGGCGGTAGTTGGTCAGGCCGCCGAGCAACTTGCCCAACAGCCACAGCTCGAGCAGCAGGCCCGCCGCGACATGCAGGTGGTGAGCGCCGAGCATGGTGAAGTAGATCGACGAGTACGCAGTGGCGTGCGGGCTCATCTTGTCGAGATCGCTGAGGAACTCGTGGATCTGCACTCCGAGGTAGCCCCCCTGCACGACGAACGCGACCAGCAGCAGCACCCAGGCGCGCGCGACTCTGCCCGCAAGGCCCGCTCGCACCGCAGCGATCAGCGGCACGACGCTGGCCACGAGGATCGCAGTGAGGATCAACGGCAGCGCGACCTTCGGCTTCTCGACCCCTACCGGCGGCCAGTGTGCGTTCTGGAAGCGCAGGTAGAAGTAGCTCGAGATCATCAGCCCGAAGAAGGTGGTCTCGCCGCCGATGAAGAGCGCCACGCCCCACCAGCCGTTCGGGAGCGCACGGCGTTGGCGCTGCGCGGCGGCCGCCATCGCGGGCGTGGTCGCCTCCTGGCTGCGCATTACCTCGCTCATCCCTCTTGCGGCTCCCTCGAGTGCCAGCCCACGAGCGTGAGCAGAATCAATGCGAAGGCCACGCCGACGGAGAACAGGTGGCCGCCGAGCAGCATGTAGAAGAGGAGCAGCGTCGCCACACCGCAGAGGAACGGCCAGATCGACCCGGCGGGCATGTCGAGCACCTCGTCCAGCTCCGCGTCGAAGACAGTCGTCGACGGCGTCAGATGGCCCTCCTCGAGGACGAGATCGCCGCGCTCGAGCCTGCCGGTGTCCGCAGCCCGATCCTCCACGTCCCACATGGGATATGGGCTCGTCACCCGCGGTATGACGGCGTAGTTGTAGTCCGGCGGCGGAGACGTCGTCGACCACTCGAGCGTGGCACCGCCCCAGGGGTCGTTCCCGGACGCCGCGCCTTTGAAGTAGGACCACACGAGGTTCCCGACGACCATCAGCAACCCGACGGCGATCAGGTACGAGCCGATCGACTCGATCAGGTTGTACGACTGCCAGCCGACGTCGTTCGGATAGGTGTAGACGCGGCGCGGCATGCCGAGCAGGCCGACGATGTGCATCGGGAAGAACGTCACGCCCGTGCCGATGAACGTGACCCAGAAGCTCAGCTTCCCGAGCGGCTCGTTGTAGAGGCGCCCGGTGATCTTCGGGAACCAGTAGTAGAAGCCCCCGAGCAGGGGGAAGACGGCGGCCCCGAAGATGATGAAGTGGAAGTGGGCGACGACGAAGTAGGTGTCCGTCGTCTGCTGGTCGAACGGGATCGCCGCGAACATGATCCCGGAAAGGCCGCCGATGATGAAGTAGGTGATGAAGCCGATGATCCAGAGCAGCGGCGTCTGGAAGTGCGGCCGGCCGCTCGCGAACGTCGTGAGCCAGGCGAAGATCTGGATCGCGCTCGGGATCACCACGATCATCGAGGCGGCGGCGAAGTAGATCGTCGTGATCGCCGGCAGGCCCGCCGCGAACATGTGGTGCGCCCACACTCCGAAGCCGATGAACGCCACCGCGATCTCGGCCATTGCGACAAGCGGGAACGCGACCATCCGCCGCTTGGTGAAGGTCGGGATGATCGAGGTCGCGATCCCGAACGCGGGCAGGATGATGATGTAGACCTCGGGATGCCCGAAGAACCAGAACAGGTGCTGCCACAGGTACACGCTGCCGCCGTGCGCCGGATCGAAGAACTGGAACCCGAGTCTTCGCTGCAGCTCCAGGAAGACGCAGTCGAGCGTCAGCGACGGCAGCGCGAACAGCAGCGCGAACGACACCGCCAGGAAGGCGAACGCGAACAGCGGCATGCGGTTGATCGACATGCCAGGCGCCCGCATCTTGAAGATCGTGACGATGAAGTTGATCGCGGCGACGGTCGACGAGATGCCGTTGAAGATCAGCCCGAGGAGGTAAAAGTCGATGCCCGGCCCCGGGCTGTAGACCCGTGACGCGAGCGGCACGTAGTTGAACCAGCCGCCATTCGGGGCGTGGCCGGAGAACACGCCGGAGTAGATGAAGATGCCCGAGCCGAGGAAGAGCCAGTACGACAGTGCGTTGAGCCGCGGGAACGCCATGTCGCGCGCACCGATCATCAGCGGCAACAGGTAGTTGCCGAACGCGCCCGTGGTGATCGGGATGATGAAGAAGAAGATCATCGTCACCCCGTGCATCGTCATCGCCTGGTTGAACGTGCCAGGGCCGACGAGCGACGACTCGGGCTTCAGCAGCTGCGTGCGCATGAGCAGCGCCTCGGCGCCGCCGAACGCGAAGAACACGAGCGACGTGAACAGGTAGAGGATGCCGATGCGCTTGTGGTCGGTGGTCGTGATCCAGCCGACCAGCCCTCCCGGCTCCTTCCAGATCCGCTCTAGCCGCCGGACGCGGCGCAGCATCTCGGGTGAGGCAGCTGTGGCCACCTACTTCAGGCTCCTTAGGAAGTTGACGAGCTTTGTCTGGTCGGGCTGCGAGATCGCGAGCGCCGGCATCTTGTTGCCGGGCTTGAACTTCTGCGGGTCGAGGATCCAGGCGCCGAGGTCGCTGCGCGTGTTGGGGATCGTCAGCGCGCCGAGCGTCTTGCGCGTCGCCAGATGCGTCAGGTCAGGGCCGATGCGGCCCTGCGCATTCGTGCCGCGAAGGGTGTGACAGCTGGCGCACTGGTTGCGGGTGAACGCCTGGAAGCCGGGGCTCTGGGACTGCGCCGCTGGGACCGGCCTTGTCTCGTTGGCGAGCCAAGCGCGGAAGCGTTGTGGCGGATCGGCGTAGACCGCGAGCGACATCTTCGCGTGCTGCAGGCCGCAGAACTCCGCGCACTGGCCGCGGTAGACGCCGGGTTGGTCGGCGTACAGCAAAAGCCTGTTCGGGTGGCCCGGGACCGCGTCCATCTTCTTGTTCAGCTCGGGAACCCAGAAGCTGTGGATCACATCGGTGCTCGTGACGACCACGTGCACGTTCGTGCGCACCGGGATGTGGATCTCGTTCGCGGTGACGGCACGAGTGCCCGGGTAGCGCGCCTCCCAGAACCACTGGCGGCCGACGATGTCGAGGGTGATGCTCGGGCGTCCTTTGATCGGCGCGTCGGTGGCCTTCACCACACCGATGTCGGCGACGTAGAAGAGCACTGCCAGCGTGAGGACCGGGATCGCGATCCCGAAGATGACCACCAGCCCGTCGAGCTTCCTCTCGTCGGTGCCGAAGATGGGCATGCCCTCACGCCTGCGGCGCACGATCGAGAGTGCGATCAGCAGGAGCACGCCGGCGAAGACGACGGCAGCCGCCGCCAGCATCGCCCACCACAGGCGCTCGATGTCCCTGGAAGGCCCGGAGTCCGGATTGAGGGTGGACTGGCCGTTTCCGCCACAGCCGGTCAGGAACGCGAGCATGCAGGCGCTCAGCGCGACGCCGGCCCCGATCCGCGTCCGAGCTGTGGGCCCCACGCCGGGTCCCTACCCCCCAACGCGGGTTCGTAGTCTGAAGGCGTGGTTCCCACTCGAACAGCGCTCGGCACCTGGAGCGGCGGGCGTTTCATGCATTTCGGCAGCGAGCTCGACGACGAGCGCCTACTCGCGCTCTACCGGCCTGACGAGCAAATCAAGACCGTCCTGACAGCCGACGTCTACGGCCAGGGGCAGGCCGACATCCTGCTGGGACGGGCGCTCGAGGGGCTGCCGCGCGAGTCGTACTGCCTGGTCGGCGCCATCGGGCACGACTTCTACGAAGGCGAACGTGAGGGCGCGAAGGGCTTTCCGCGCTTCACCGACCCGGCGCTGCGGGGGCCCGACGAGTACGCGAGCTACCTGCAGATGGCCGCCGAGCGCTCGCTCGAGCGCATCGGTGCCGATTCGTTCGACCTGCTGCTGCTGCACAACCCCGACCACACCGGTTACTCGTCAGAGGCCGTCTGGGACGGGATGGGCGCGCTGCGCGACGAGGGCCTCACGGAGCTGCTGGGCGTGGCGCCCGGACCGGCGAACGGGTTCACGCTCGACCTGATCGACTGCTTTGAGCGCTTCGGCGAGGCGATCGACTGGGCGATGGTCATCCTCAACCCGTTCGAGCCCTGGCCGGGTGAGCTGGTGCTGCCGGCGGCTGCGCGCCACGACGTGCAGCTGATCACGCGCGTCGTCGACTTCGGCGGCCTGTTCCACGACGACGTGCTGGCGGGTCACGAGTTTCCGCGCTTCGACCACCGCTCCTTCCGTCCGTCCGGCTGGGTCGACGCGGGGCGCGAGAAGCTCGAGCAGGTCCGCCCAATCGCGGAGCGGCATGACTTGACGATGCTGCAGCTCGCGTGCGAGTGGAATCTCGCGCACATGCCGGTCGAGTGCGTGGTGCCGACGCTGATCCAGGAGGCGGGGCCGGATGCGAAGCCGGTCGAGGCGAAGCGGGAGGAGCTCGCCTCGCTTCCCGATCCGAATCCGCTGAGCGACGACGAAGTCGCACAGATCAGGGCGATCGGCGACAACACCAACTGCATGGCGCTGAAGGGCGCATCACCGGAATACGAGGGCAATGCCTTGCCCGATCGCTGGCCACTGGACGACCGCCTCGTGGAGGTCGCCGCCCGCTGGGACATCCATCCCGGGGAGCAGTTGACTAGGGCGGAGCCCGATCGTGGAGGCCGTTAGGCCGGTCTCGTAGTTCAGGGCGGAGCCCGGTCGTGGAGGCCGTTAGGCCGGATCAAGCGACTTGCGCCGGAACTCGATGTGCGGCGCGATCGAGCGCCATCGCAAGCACCTCGGCGGTGTGCAGCGCGTGGCGCCCGGTCAGTTGCTCTATCTGCGTCTTGCACGAGAAGCCGTCCGCCAGCACGAGCGTTGACTCGCCGACCTCGCGCACCTTTGGCAGTAGCTTGCGCTCCCCGATCTGCACCGACAGGTCGTAGTGCTCGGCCTCGAAGCCCCACGACCCAGCCAGCCCGCAGCAGCCTGCGTCCAGCATCTCGCAGTCGAGCCCCATCTGCTCGTAGATCCTCTGCTCCGCCGACATCCCCATCACCGCCTTCTGGTGGCAGTGGCCGTGCACGATCGCCTTCTGCCCATCGAGCCGCGGGACCTCCCAGCCGGGCGCGTGCTGCCCGAGGAACTCGGCCAGGGTCAGCGTCTGCATGGTCAGGCGGTTCGCGTCGAAGTCGTCCGGCAGCATGTTCGGCAGCTCGTCGCGGAAGACGGCCACGCAGCTCGGCTCGATGCCGACCACCGGCACGCCCGAGCGGATCCATGGACGCAGCCCGTCGATGAGCGTGTGCAGGTAGCGGCGCGCGGTTGGCAGCATCCCGTAGTCGTAAAGCGGCCGCCCGCAGCACAGCGGCTGCTCGGGCACGACCACGCGGTAACCCGCCGCCTCCAGCACCAGCGTCGTTGCCTTCGCGACCTGCGGATGCAGATGGTTGTTGAACGTGTCGGCGAACAGCACGACGGGGTCGGCCTCGGGGTTCGGGCAGGCCCTGGCCGCGAACCAGTCCTTGAACGTCTGCTGCGCGAACTTCGGCATCTCGCGCTCCGGCGCGATGCCGCCGAGCTTCTTGACGAAGCCGAGCGACGCCATGAAGTTCGCGATCCGCGGCATACGCGACGCGAGCTGGGCGTGCAGGTTGATCAGCCCCATCGAGTAGGCGGCGCGCGGGCGCAGCCGGCGCTTGAAGTGCTTGGCGAGGAACTCTGCCTTGTAGCTGGCCATGTCGACCGACACGGGGCAGTCGCCCTTGCAGCCCTTGCACGACAGGCACAGGTCGAGCGCCTCCTCGACGTCATCCGAGCGGAAGCCGTCCTTGATGACGTCGCCCTGCAGCATCTCGTAGAGGATCCGCGTGCGGCCACGCGTCGAGTGCTGCTCGTCGAGCGTGACCATGTAGCTCGGGCACATGGTCCCGGACTCGATGTCACGACACTTGCCGGCCCCGACGCAGCGCATCGCGGCGTGAGCGAACTTCCCTCCGTCCTCGGGATACGAGAAGAACGTGTCGACGTGCGGCGCCGAGTAGTTCGCGCCGAGCTTCATGTTCGACACGATCGGATAGGGGTCGACGACCTTGTGCGGGTTCATCCGGTTCTGCGGATCCCAGATCGACTTGAACTCGCGGAACGCCTGCACCACGTCCTCGCCGAACATCTTCGGCAGCAGCTCGCCGCGCGACTGCCCGTCGCCGTGCTCGCCCGACAGCGAGCCGCCGTAGGAGACGACCAGGTCGGCGGCCTCGTCGACGAACTCGCGCCAGTGCTTGATGCCGCCGGCCGAGCGCAGGTCGAAGTTGATCCGGCAGTGGACGCAGCCGTCGCCGAAGTGGCCGTACAGCGACGTGTCGTAGTCGAAGCGCTGCAGCAGGTCGCGGAAGTCGCGCAGGTAGCCACCGAGCTTCTCCGGATGGACGGCAGCGTCCTCCCAGCCCTCCCAGTGGTCGGCCTCCATCGGGTTGAACGCGGTCGCGCCCAGGCCGCCCTCGCGCACCTGCCAGAGCCGGTTCTCGTTCGGCTGCTGGTCGAGCAGCTTCATCGTCGGCGCATCCTTCTCCTTCGACAGGCGCTTCATGCACTTGCGCGCCATCTCGTCGGACTCCTCACGCGTCTCGGCGCCGAACTCCACGAGCAGCCAGCCATTGCCCTCCGGCAGCATCTGGATGTCTTCCAGGTGGGTGTGCATGATCTTCATGTCGCGGATCAGCGTGTCGTCGACCGCCTCGAGCGCGATCGCGCCTTGGTCGCGGATCTCCATCACGTGGTCCGCCGCGTGCCAGATGTCCTCGTAGCCGAGCACGAGCAGCGACCGGCACGGCGGCATCTCGACCAGCTCGAGCGTCGCCTCGAGCACGGTGACGAGTGTCGACTCGCTGCCCACGAGCGCGCGCGCGACGTCGAAGCCGTGCTCGGGGAGCAGGTAGTTGAGGTTGTAGCCGGACACCCGGCGCGGGATGTCCGGATAGCGCTCGCGGATGCGGTCCGCGTAGCGGTCGCGCAAGTCGCGCATGCGCGAGTAGATCTCCCCGCGGCGGCCGCCCTCCGCGATGATCCGCTCGAGCTCCTCGTCGCTTGTCTTGCCGACCCGCATGCGGAGCCCGTCGTAGGTGACGATCTCGATGTCGCGGATGTTGTCCACCGTGCGACCCGCCATCACCGAGTGCGTGCCGCAGGAGTTGTTGCCGATCATCCCGCCGAAGGTCGCGTACTCGTGCGTCGACGTGTCCGGGCCGAAAGTCAGGTTCCACTGCTGCTCGGTCTGGTTGGTCAGCTGGTCGTGCACCACGCCGGGCTCAACGACCGCGATCCGCCGCTCGGGATCGAGCTGCTTGATCGTGCGCATGTGCCGCGAGTGATCGATCACGACTGCGACGTTGCACGTCTGGCCCGCCAGCCCGGTGCCGCAGCCGCGCGCCAGCACGGGCGCTCCGTGGGCGTGGCAGGCGGCGACCGCGGCGACGATGTCCTCCGCGTCGTTGGGAACGACCACGCCGATCGGCGGCTGCCGGTAGTTCGAGCTGTCGTGCGAGTAGGCGGCGCGGTTGCCTTCGTCGAAGGCGACCTGGCCGCGCACCGTCGCCCGCAGTTGCGCCTCGAGCGCTGCCACGTCGACCTGGTCGACGCCGGCCGGCTTCAGCGTGGTGTGGCCGAGCCCGAGCTTGGGATTGCGCCAGACCGTGCTCACGCCGCCGCCCTCGCGAGGCTGAGCCCGAGCCCGGCGCGGCTCGGATCCGGCCGCAGGACCCCACCGCTCGGATCGGGCACACCGTCGAAAACCATCGACTCGAGGCGCGTGTGGTCGTGGAAGTACTCGAGGTGCTCGAGTGACTCGCACGCGCAGCATGCGTGGATGGAGACGGCGGGCGCGCAGTGGGCCGACAGCGGGATTCCGTGCGCGCGTGCGATCCCGTCGGCGCGGATGAACGTAGTGATGCCGCCGCAGCGGGTCACGTCCGCCTGCAACACGTCGACGCACTCGGCCATCCGGGCGAGGTCAGCCAGGTCCCAGGCGTACTCGCCGGCGGCGACAGCCAGCCCCGGTGGCCCGTGGTCGCGCACGAACTTCATGCCCTCGAGGTCTTCTGAGCTGACCGGCTCCTCGAACCACGTCACGTTCCACTCCTCGTGATATCGCTGCGCCCAGGCGAGCGCCTCCATTCGGTCGAACGCGCCATTCGCGTCGACCATCAACTCGACATTCGGCCCGATCGCCTCGCGCGCGGCATCGAGACGCTCGGGGTCGGCACCAGGCTCGCGCCCGACCTTGATCTTCACGCGCGTGCAGCCCTGCTGCACCCAGCCGCGCAGCTGCTCGGCCAGGCGGTCGAGCGAATACGAGGTGAAGCCGCCGCTCCCGTAGATGACGACCGCGTCGTGGAAGCGCGGCAGCGCGTCGGCAAGGGACACCCCGAGCAGCTTGGCCTTCAGGTCCCAGAGGGCGATGTCGACCGCGGAGATCGCCATTGCGCCTGAGCCCTGCTGGCCGACGTTGCGGAGCGCCGCACGCATGCGCAGCCACGTGGCCGGCGGCGCCATCGGGTCGTGGTCGTCGACGAGCGGCGCGAGCTTCGACTCGATCAGCGACGCGACCGAGGCGTCGGCGTACGTATAGCCGATCCCGGTCTGCCCGCGTGCCTCGACT
Organism: Thermoleophilaceae bacterium; assembly: GCA_036269895.1. Lineage (GTDB taxonomy): Bacteria > Actinomycetota > Thermoleophilia > Solirubrobacterales > Thermoleophilaceae > DATBDN01. Next base: position 16,320 of record DATBDN010000154.1, on the reverse strand, counting down.
TCGACGACCACGATCGTCGTCGAGTCCCACTCGAGCGTCCCGTCCGACTCAGGCTCGTCGGTCGGAATCTCGATCGCGTGGACCCTCATCTCAGCGGTCGACGAATTCCTTGATCTTGCCCTTGATCGATTGGGTGACGATCTCGCCGCGCGCGGGGTCGCCGGGCAGCGCTTGCGCCAGCTTCTTTGCCTGCTCGAAGCGGATGTGCGGCGGCAGTGGCGGCACCTCGGGGTCGGTCACGGCCTCGATCAGCACCGGCTTGTCGGCGCCGAGCGCCTCGTCCCAGGCGTCGGCGATCTGCTCCGGATCGTCCACCCGGATCCCGCCCAGCCCGAGCAGCTCGGCGTAGCGCGCGTACGGGAAGTCCGGCAGCACCTGCGAGGCGTCGAGCTTCGGGTCGCCCGCCATCACGCGCTGTTCCCAGGTGACCTGGTTGAGGTCGCGGTTGTTCAGGACCAGGATCACGAGCTGCTGGTTCGACCAGCGGTCGCGGTAGCGCGCGACGTCGATGAGCCCGTTCACGCCGAGCATCTGGAAGGCGCCGTCGCCGAGGCAGGCGATCACCGGGCGGTCGGGGTACGCGAATTTCGCCGCGACGGCGTACGGCACGGCCGGGCACATCGTCGCGAGCGTGCCCGAGAGCGCGCTCTTCATACCGCGGCGCATCTTGAGGTGGCGCGCCCACCAGTTCGTCGCGGAACCCGAGTCGGCCAACAGGATCGCCCGGTCGGGCAGTCGCTTCGACAACTCGTGGAAGACGCGCTCGGGGTTGATGGGGTTGGCGCTGTCCATCGCGCGGTCGGCCAGGATCTCCCACCAGCGCTGAACCTCGTGCTCGATCTCCTCGCGCCACGAGCGATCCTCCTTGCGCTCGAGCAGCGGGATCAGCTCGCGGAGCGTGGCCTGGGCGTCGCCTGTCAGGTTCAGCTCCATCGGGTAGCGGATGCCGAGCACCCGCGGGTCGAGGTCGATCTGCACCCCGCGCGCCTGGCCGGGCTTCGGGAGGAACTCCGAGTACGGGAAGCTCGACCCGACCATCAGCAGCGTGTCGCAGTTCTCCATCATCTCGTAGCTCGGCTTCGACCCGAGCAACCCGATCGGGCCCGTCACGTACGGCAGCTCGTCGGGCAAAACGAAGCGGCCATTCAGCGCCTTCGCCACGCCTGCGCCGAGCAGGTCCGCGACCTGTTCGAGCTCGGCCTCGGCGCCGGCGGCGCCGTGGCCCACGAGCATCGCGACCTTCTCGCCGTCGTTGAGGATCTCGGCCGTGGCGCGCAGGTCCTCCGTCGTCGGTATCACGCGCGGCTCCGAGTAGCTGTTCGAGGAGAAGACGGCGCCGTGCCGGCGCGGCGGCGCCGAGTACTTCGCCTCCTGGATGTCGTCGGGGATGATCACGCAGGTGACCGAGCGCGTCGCCTTGGCGATGCGGATCGCGCGGTCGATCAGGTGCTGCGCCTGCTCGGGCGCCATGCACACCTGGACGAACTCGGAGGCGACGTCCTTGAACAGCGTGTTCAGGTCGACTTCCTGCTGGAAGTTGCCGCCCAGCGACATCGTCGTCTGCTGCCCGACGATCGCGACGACCGGCTGGTGGTCGAGCTTGGCGTCGTAAAGGCCGTTCAGCAGGTGGATCGCGCCTGGCCCGGAGGTGGCCATGCACACCCCGACCTCGCCAGTGAGCTTGGCGTGCGCGCAGGCGGCGAAACTCGCGATTTCCTCGTGCCGCATCTGCACGAACTCGACCTTGTCGCCGACCTCGTGGAAAGCGCCGAGTAAGCCGTTGATTCCGTCGCCCGGGTACCCGTAGACGCGATCGATCCCCCAGTCGTGGAGGCGGTTGAGCATGAAGGCGGCGACATTCTCGGACATACCTTTGTGACTACCCAAACCGCCGCGCCACAATTAAAGATCCGGTAAGCAAGAAAACCGCGGCGGCCGCCGTTCCGACCACGCCGCGCTGCTTGGCGAACTCCGTCTGGATGCTGCTCTTGCGTGCCTTCTGGCCGTAAGGCCCGTGGGCCCCGGGGTCGCCCGGCGCCGGAGCCATCAGGTTGTCCTTGCGGTCCGGATCGGCGGCCTTGTCGCTCTGCTGACCGCCGTAGGCCTGCTTGGCGAGGACGCGCTCCACGAGCCACGGCGCAACCTTGTTGCCAACGATCGTCTTGACCGTCGGGCCGCCCACGTAGAGCTCGCGCCGGCGGTGGTGCGCTGACCAGTGGACCGCGTCGGCGGCCACTTCCGGCTGGTAGTACGGCGGCATCGGCTGCGGCACCTTCGGCATCTTCGAGCGGCAGTGCAGGAACTGAGGTGTGTTTAGCCCGGGTAGCTGAACCATCGACAGATGGACGTTCGACTTGTCATGACGCAGCTCGGTCCTGAGCGATTCGAAGACGCCCTTGATCCCGTGCTTGGCCCCGCAGTAGGGCGCCTGCAGCGGGATGCCGCGGTAAGCGAGCGCCGACCCCACGATCACGATCGCGCCGCGGTCGCGCGGTCGCATCCGGTCGAGCGCCGCTTTCGTTCCCCAGACGGTGCCGAGGTAGGTCACCTCGGTCGCACGCCTGAACTCGTCCGGCTCGATCTCCGCGAACGGCGCGAAGACCGTGGTCATCGCGTTGTTGACCCAGACGTCGATCGGCCCGAACGCCTCCTCGACGGCGCGTGCCGCCGAGTTCACGCCGTCCCAGTCGGCCACGTCGGTGGGCAGCACGAGCGCGCGGCCGCCGGCTTCCTCTACTTCTCGCCGCGCCGCGTCGAGCCCCTCGCGCCCGCGCGCGATCAAGCCGATCGAGGCGCCGTCCTGCGCGAAGCGGCGGGCGGTCGCGCGCCCGATTCCGGACGTTGCACCGGTGATAACAACGACTTCGCTATTTGCCATGGATGAGGCCGTACCCATACCCTCTGACACGCGAACGCCTTCACGTCAGGACGGCTACGCGCCGATCCAGGATTACGCCGTCATCGGCAACAAGCGCAACGCGGCGCTGGTCGCGCTCGACGGCTCGATCGACTGGCTGTGCCTGCCGCGCTTTGACGCGCCGAGCGTCTTCGGTGCGCTGCTCGACCCGCAGCGCGCCGGCGCGTGGACCCTGCAGCCGGCCGAACCGTTCCAGGTGACACGCCGCTACGTCGACGGCAGCAACGTGCTCGAGACGACGTTCGAGACGGAGGGCGGCGCGGTGCGCGTGACGGACGCGATCACGCGCGCACCCACGCGGCCGATCGACTGGGACGAGATCGTCCGCCGCATCGACTGCATCAGCGGCGAGGTGCACGTGCGGTGGCGCGTCGAGCCGCGCTTCGACTACCAAGCGGTCCATCCGGAGGTCACGGCGGAGGACGGTGCGTACGCCATGCGGTCGGGGACGCTGCAGCTGGTGCTGCAGGGCTGGGATGCGGGCGAGGTGCGGGTGGCGGACGGGGGGCTCGAGGCGGAGACCACCCTGAGGGAAGGCGACTCAGCGCTGCTCGTGCTCTCCGCGTTCGACGACCGGCCGCTGGCCATGAGCCAGCGCGAAGAGGTCGAGCGCCGGCTCGCCGCGACCACCGAGCACTGGCAGAGGTGGAGCGCCAGCGCCGACTACAGCGGCGAGTGGCCCGAGGCGGTCGTGCGCAGCGGGCTCGCGCTCGAACTCCTGATCTGCGACCCCGAGTCCTCGATGATCGCCGCCGTCACGTCGTCGCTCCCGGAGCGCGTCGGAGGCGACCGCAACTACGACTATCGCTACGCCTGGGTGCGCGACACGACGTTTGCGATGGACTCGCTGATGCGGATCGGATTCCCCGACGCTGTGCACGGGATGCTCACGTGGCTGCTGCACACCGCGCGCCGCACGCACCCGCGCGTGCATACCTTCTACGGGCTGGACGGGCGTGTGCACGACCAGTCGCGCGAGCTCGACTGGGCCGGTTACCGCGGCTCGAAGCCGGTGCGGGTGGGCAACGACGCCGGCACGCAGCTGCAGCTGGGCAACTTCGGCGACCTGCTGCAGACGACGTGGCTCTACGTTCGCGCCGGCAACAAGCTCGATCCCGGGACCGGGCTCCAGCTGGCAGAGGTGACCAACGTCCTCTGCCATCTCTGGCGCAACATGGACTCGTGCATCTGGGAGCTCGACGACAGGCGCCATTACACCCAGAGCAAGCTCGCCGCTTGGCTCTGCTTCCACCGTGCGCTCGACCTTGCGGCGAACGGCCACATTCCGGCAGACCATGTCGATCTCTGGCGGACCGAGGCGCACGCGATGCGCGAATTCATCGACACCCGCTGCTTCGATCCCGCGCGCGGCATCTGGAAGCGCGACTCGCAGACCGACGAGCTCGACGCCGCAGTGCTGCTGATGGCGGGGATGGACTACGTCTCCCCCGACGACGCGCGGCTGCGCGCCACGATCGATGCCATCCGTGCCGAGCTGGGGCACGGGCCGCTGCTGTATCGCTGGACCGGCATGGAGGATCAGGAAGGCTGCTTCCTGGCGTGCTCGTTCTGGCTCGTCGAGGCGCTCGCGCGCACCGGCCGCCGGGAGGAGGCGGTCGCGCTGATGGACGAGCTGGTCGCGCTCGCCAACGACGTCGGCCTGTACTCCGAGGAGCTCGACCCCCACACTGGCGGGATGCTCGGCAACTTCCCGCAGGCGCTCTCGCATCTGTCGCTGATCAGCGCAGCGTTCGCGCTGGAGGGCGGGAACGCGTAGCGGTATCGGCGGCAGGGTAGGGTCGGCTGCATGGAGACACCAGAGGAACGCGCCAACGATCCCGCCTGGCAGGCCGTGGACGAGGCCGGCGGCGGCGAGCAGGAAGGGTTCGAGCAGTCCGAGGAGCTGCTCATCGAGAATGCGGAGCACGGCGAGCACTCGACCGCGCTCGACGGCTTCCCCGAGGAGCGTGAGGACGAGCCCGGCCGCGCGACATATGGCGACGCGGACGAAGAATTCAAGGAAAACGACTGAGCAGCTGAAGGAGTACCGGCGCAAGCGCGATTTCGACGCTTCGCCGGAACCCGCTCCGGACAGCGCCGAGTCCGGCGGCGACCGCTTCGTCGTCCAGGAGCACAGCGCCACGCGGCTGCACTGGGACCTGCGCCTGGAGCGCGACGGCGTCGCCGTCTCGTGGGCGGTGCCCAACGGCATTCCCGAGGTGCCCGGCGAGAACCGCATGGCGGTTCACACCGAGGATCACCCGCTCGAGTACCTGACATGGGAGGGCGTGATCCCGAAGGGGAACTACGGCGCCGGGACGATGAAGGTCTGGGACGCGGGCACCTACCAGACGCACGAGTGGACCGACACCAAGGCCACGGTCACCTTCCACGGCAAACGCGTCGAGGGCAAGTACCACCTGTTCCACATCGGCGGGCGCGACGGCAACGATTGGATGATCCGGCGCGTCGACCCGCCAAGCGATCCCGACCGCGAGCCGATGCCCCAGCATGTCGTCCCGCTCGTCGCCGTGCCGGGTCCGCTGCCGGCCGACGACGAGCGTCACGCGTACGAGATCCAGTGGCGGGGCCGGCGCGCTGTGGCGTTCTGCGAGCCGGGCAGGCTGCGCCTGGAGGACGTGGCGGGCGGTGAGATCACCGTGTTCTATCCGGAGGTCGGCCGCCTCACGCGCGCGATCGGCGCCCGCCCGGTCGTCCTCGACGGCGAGCTCGTCGCACTCGGCGAGGACGGGAAGCCGGATCCGGCGCGGCTCGAGCGGCGAGCAAAGCCGGGTACCGAGAGCGCCATGCGCAGACGTGCACGCGACATCCCGGTGGTCTACGAGATCTACGACCTGCTGTACCTCGACGGCCACTCTCTGATGCAGCTGCCGTGGCGCGAGCGGCGGGACCGGCTGCGCGAGCTGGAGCTGGAAGGTGAGGCCTGGCGCACGTCGCAGCACCACGAGGGCGACGGCGCTGCGCTGCTCGAGGCCGCGCGCGCGAACGGGCTTCCGGGCATCGTTGCCAAGCCGCTTGACTCCGCCTATGCGCCCGGCGCGGGCTGGGTGGCGGTCGGGGCAACCGATGAGGCGCCGCGCGTGGAGCTCACGCACGCCGATCGCGTGATGTATCCAAAAAGCGGCTTCACCAAAGGCGACATGGCCGACTACTACCGTGCCGTGGCGCCGGTCCTGCTGCCGCACGTGGAGGGGCGACCGCTGAGCATGCGGCGCTACTTCCATGGTGTCGACGGACCCAAGCGCTGGGAGAAGGAGTGCCCGCCGCAGGCGCCGGAATGGCTCACGAAGGTCTCGGTGCCGAGCGAGGCCAAGGGTCATCCGATCAACTACTGCGTCCTCGACTCCGAGGATGCGCTGATGTGGTCAGTGAACCACGCGAACATCGAGCTGCACGTCACGCTCGCGCTGGGTGAGGACATCCAGCGACCCACTCACGTGGTCTTCGACCTCGACCCGGGCGAGCCCGCCGACATCTCCGATTGCGCCGAGGTTGCGCTGCTCCTGCGCGGCATGTTCGACCAACTGGGCCTCCAGTCGTTCGCAAAGACGACCGGGTCGAAAGGCCTGCAGGTGTACCTGCCGTTGAACTGCGACATCTCCTACGAGCAGACGAAGCCATTCGCGCGCCAGGTCGCCGAGCTGTTGGCCGAGCGCTGGCCCGAGCGCGTCACCGCAAACATGGCCAAGCGCGACCGACGCGGCAAGGTGCTTGTCGACTGGAGCCAGAACGAATGGCACAAGTCGACCGTCGCGGCCTACTCTTTGCGTGCCCGCGAGCGGCCGACGGTCTCAACCCCGGTGACCTGGGACGAGGTCGAGGCAGGCGAGCTCGAGTTCGACCACGCTGACGTGGTGCGCCGGATCGAGGCCCACGGTGACCTGTTCGCACCCGTTCTGAGGCTGGTTCAGTCGCTGCCGGGCTAGACCGCGACTTCCGTCTCGATGCGCGCGAAGTCCTGGGGCGGCGATCCGTGCAGGAGCCAGGCGGCGTCCGGCAGCCGCTCGATCAAGCCGTCGTTCTGCAGTCGCCCGAGTGCCGTCGTTACCGACGGCCGGCGCGCGCCGACGACGCTGGCGAGCACGGTATGCGTGACGGGTAGGCGCAGGCGCGCGCCTTCCTTGGTCATCCGCCCCCAGCGGTCGGCGAAGTGCCAGAACATCAGCAGCAGGCGCGTGTCCACCCGCACCACATGGCAGACCGCGAGCTGGAACGCGAGCCAGCGCGAGCGCTGCACGATCCGGTCCATCAGCGCCGCCGAGATCTCCGGCCACGGCGCCACCGACAGTGCGAAGCGGCGGTCGAGCATCGCCAGCCGCACCGGCTCGACTACGTTCCAGGTGACATTCGACGACACCGACGCGGTGGCCGCCGAAGAGAACGTCCATGGCCGCAGCAGGTCACCCTGCCCGAGCAGCTCGGTGCAGTCGAAGCGGCCGAGCGTCACCCGGCGCGCGAGCATCCCGTCGAGCACCAGTAGCCCGAAGCCGTCACGGTGATTCTCGGGCGAGTCGGGTTCGTCCCATAGCCCCAGGTCGAGCGTCTCGACACGCGCGACCGCTTCCGCCGCGGCGCGCGCCTGCTCGTTGTCCGCGAGCCGGTCGTGGAGGTCCGGGTCTTCTTCGAGGATGCGCGTTGCCGACACCGAGGCAGAAAGGCTACCTCGGCAGAGCTAGGACGTAGGGTGATCGCGGTCGCGCCGCTCGCGCTGCGGCTGGACCGTGTACTGCGGCGCCGCCGCCGACTGCTTGCCCGCCGTATAGACCGTCCAGCGACCGAACATCGAGCCCGCCAGGGCGAGTGCGGAACCAACTATCCCGAGTCGCCGGCTCCTGCGGATCTCGGCGGCGAGCAGGACCGTGGCACCGCCGCCCGCGCACGCCATCGTCGCCTTCTCGAACTTGCCGGCATGGCCGGTCGAGTAGGGCTCGGCGACCATGCCCATCTTGCGCTTCGAGTACTCCATCGAAATCGCCTCTGTGAGCGCACCGGCGATCGCCAGACGGCGCGCCGGCCCCGCCTCGCTCGGCGCGAGCAGCGCGGCCGCTCCACCCGCGGCCATCGCCGAGCCGCCGGCGAAGGCGAACGGCAATTCGCGCCGCCCCTCGTGCCATGCCGGGACCGACGTGTTGGCGACGAGCGCGGCGGTATAGGTGGCAAGGGGCATGCCAAACAGCGCGGCAAGTCCCTCCGCAAGACGAGCCAGCGGTTTCGGGAAGAAACCGAGGAACTCGTGCGCCGCCGTCACGGCGAGGAAGCCACCCTCTGCGCTGATGATCCACGAGCCGACGCTCATCGGCGAGGTGACCTTGAAGACGCGCAGCATGTTGAGGAACCGCTTCGGGACGCCCAGGTCCGAGATCAACAGCAGCGGGCTGACCGCCACACCGGCGAACGCATTGCCGGTGGCCACGCGCGCGAGCTTCTTCCTGCCGGTGACGCGCGCGGCGAACGCCAGCCCCGCCGATGCCCCAGCCAGCCCTCCCGTGAAGAAGTACACCGGGATCTCGGGCGTCCAGACGGGCTCCTTGATGACGGGGCGGCCGTAGTAGCTGCGCGGCTCCGCGGGCGGGACCATGCGGCGCTCCTTGCCCTCCCGGCCGGCCGGCGAGCGGGTCTGCTGGGTCGTGCTCACTTGCGTCCTCCGATGAACGACAGGGCGATCCCGGCCGCGAGCGCGCCGGCCGCGGCGAACGCGGCGCCCCAGATCTCGCCGAGCTCACGTGTCGTGACCTTCGGGTCCGGCGGCAGCGAGTAGGCCTCGGGCTCGTCCAGCAGCAGGAAGAACGAGTGCATGCCGCCCACGCCGTCGTCGGGGTCCGCGCCGTACAGCTGCGCACCCTCGACGCCCTTCTCCTGCAGCTCGAGCACGCGCACCTGCGCACGGTCGCGCAAGTCGCTCAGCTCGCCGAACTGGATCGAGTCCGTCGGACACGCCTGGGCGCAGGCCGGCTCCTTGTCGTCCTTCAGGCGGTCGTAGCAGAGCGTGCACTTCCAGACTCGGCCATCGCCCTCGCGCTTGTCGAGCACTCCGAACGGACACGCGGGGACGCAGTACCCGCAGCCGTTGCAGATGTCCGACTGAACCACGACGGTGTCGAACTCGGTGCGGAACAGAGCCCCGGTCGGGCAGACGTCCAGGCACGCGGCTTCGCTGCAGTGCTTGCAGACGTCCGAGGACATGAGCCAACGGAAGCCCTCCTCGTCCTCGATCCGCGTGGGCTGCTCGATGAACTGCACGTGCCGCCAGGTGTTCGCGCCCAGGTCGATCGTGTTGTCATACGACATCCCCGTGACCTCTTGGATCGAGTCCGGGACCTGGTTCCACTCCTTGCACGCCACCTCGCACGCCTTGCAGCCGATGCACAGCGACGTATCGGTGAAGAAGCCCATCTGGGGCTTGGCTTCGTCGGCGGTGTATCCATGCCTCATGGTTGCGGCCCTCGTCGCCCTGGCCGGATGTCGCACGTCAGGGCCTTCGCCTCCTGGATGTGAACGTTGGGGTCGAGGGCGAGCCCCAGCAGGTCGTTGACCACATCGCCTCGGGTGAGGCCCTTCCAGCCCCAGTGATACGGCAGGCCGACCTGGTGAACCTGGTGGCCCATCACCGCGAGCGGCTTCATGCGATCGGTGACCATCACCTTTGCCTCGATCGCCGTACGTGCAGTCGAGATCGTGGCCCAGCCGAGGTGCTCGAGGTTGCGTTCTTTGGCGAGCTCAGGTGAGATCTCGACGAACAGCTCTGGTTGGAGCTCCGTCAAGTAGGGCAACGTCCTTGACATCCCTCCGGCCGTGTGGTGCTCCGTGAGCCGGTACGTGGACAGCACGAACGGATACTTGTCGCGCTCGTTGTACGGGTTCTCCGGCCGCTCGTAGAGCTGCACGGTCGGGTTGGTGCGCTGCGTGTAAAGCGGGTTGTCGAACGTCGACTCCCACGGCTCGTAGTGGGTGGGCAGCGGCCCGTCCACCAGCCCGGCCGGTGCGAACAGCCAGCCGAGCCCATCCGGGTGAAGGATGAAGGGGGCCTTGCCGCTCAGGGCTTCGAGGCCCTTGGCCCCGCGCGGCGGGACGTAGTCAGGCGGCTTGGTCGGCTCGAAGTCGGGCTCGTCGCCCAGCGACTTCCACGTCTTCTCGTCCGCGTCCCACCAGACGTAGCGCTTGCGCTCCGACCACGGGTTGCCGTCCGGGTCGGCCGACGCGCGGTTGTACAGGATGCGGCGGTCACCCGGCCAAGCCCAGCCCCAGTCGGACGCAATCCAGTTCTGCTCGGTGTGCGGCCGCTTGCGCGCAGCCTGGTTCACGCCGTGCTTGTAGATGCCCGCGTGGATCCACGAGCCGCAGGCCGTCGTCCCGTCGTCGCGCAGCTGCTGGTACTTCTCGATGTGGGCCTGGTTCTCCCAGTCGACCCCGCCGATCTCCATCAGCACGACCTCGGCGTCGGGCTCGGAGTGCGCGCCCACGGTTGGATAGTCCCAAGTCAGGTCGAGGATCGGCCGATCGCGCTCCTCGTTCGAGCCGGCGAGCTTGTCGCGGATCTTCCGGCCGAGGTGGAAGAAGAAGTGCAGCTCTGAGCGGCAGTCCTCCTTCGGCTCGAGCGCCTTGTAGTGCCACTGCAGCAGGCGCTGCGTGTTCGTGAACGAGCCGTCCTTCTCGGTGTGCGCGGCCGCCGGGAACAGGAAGACCTCGGTCTTGATGTCCTCGGTCTTCACCTTGCCGCTCTTGATCTCGGGCGAGTCGTACCACCACGAGGCGGACTCGATCTCCTGGAAATCGCGCACCACGACCCAGTCCGCCTGCGACATCGCAAGCCGGTTCATGCCGCTGTTCGCGTTACCGACGGCCGGGTTCTCGCCGATCACGAAGTAGCCCGGGCACTTGCCGTCGAGCATCCGCTCCATCGTCGTGTAGTTGGAGTGGTCGCCGTCGATTCGCGGCAAGTAGTGGAACGCCCAGTCGTTCTCCTCGGTCGCCGCCTGTCCCCACCAAGCGCGCAAGAAGCTGACCATGTAGTTCTTGAGGTCGCCCCAGGCGCCGGTCTCAGGCCCATTCTCCTGGACGAAGTCGTCGAGGTCCGAGGCGCGCGGATGCGGCATCGGGATGTAGCCCGGCAGGATGTTGAAGAGCGTGGGGATGTCCGTCGAGCCCTGGATGTTCGCGTGGCCGCGCAGCGCAACGATCCCTCCGCCAGGACGGCCCATGTTCCCGAGCAGCAGCTGGATGATCGCCGCGGTGCGGATGTACTGGACGCCGACCGTGTGCTGCGTCCAGCCGACCGAGTAGACGAATGCGCCGGTGCGCTCGGGGCCCGAGTTCGCGCACAGCGCCTCGGCCACCTCGAGAAAGTGCTCCTTCGGGACGCCGCAGACCTGCTCGACCACCTCAGGCGTGTAGCGCTTGAAGTGCTTTTTCAGCAGCTGGAAGACGCAACGCGGATGCTCGAGCGTATGGTCCACGAGCGGCGGCTCGCCGTGCTCGAGCGTCATGCCGTGCGCGCCGTGCGCCTGCTCGCCGGATACGTCCGAGCGCTGTTCGTGCGAGCCGGCCGCGGTCTCGTCGCTCGTCTTCGCATACGCCCAGCTGTCGATGACGTACGCGCGATCGTCGGCTTCGAAGCCGGAGAAGTAGCCGTCCAGGTCCTCGGTGTCCTGGAAGTTCGGGTTGATGATGACCGAGGCGTTCGTGTAGTTGACGACGTACTCGCGGAACTCGCGGCCGTTCTCGAGGATGTAGTTGACAATCCCGCCGAGGAAGGCGATGTCGGAGCCCGCGCGGATCGGCACGTGGCGGTCGGCCATCGCCGACGTCCGCGTGAAGCGCGGATCGATGTGGAAGAACTTCGCTCCGCGCTCCTTGGCCTCAACGACCCACTGGAACGCGACCGGGTGGGCCTCGGCCATGTTCGAGCCCATGATCACGATGCATTCGGAGTTCTGCAGGTCCTGCGGAAAGTCAGTGGCGCCGCCGCGCCCGAACGAGGTGCCCAGACCGGGCACCGTCGCGCTGTGTCATATGCGCGCCTGGTTCTCGATCTGGATCGCACCGAGCGCGGTGAACAGCTTCTTGATGAGGTAGTTCTCCTCGGTGTCGAGCGTCGCGCCGCCGAGGAAGGCGATGCCGCGCGTGCGGTGGAGCGGACGCCCTTGGTCGTCCTCCGACTCCCACCAGTCGGCGCGTGTCTTGATTACGCGGTCGGCGACCATGTCCAAGGCTTCGTCGAGGTCGAGCTCGGCCCACGAGGTGGCGTACGGCGCGCGGTACTTGACCTTGAGCTCGCGCGTCGGGCTGTTGACGAGCTGCTCCGAGGCCGCCCCCTTCGGGCACAGGCGGCCGCGCGAGATCGGGCTGTCGGGGTCGCCCTCGATCTGGACGACGCGCTCGTCCTTGACATAAACCTTCTGGCCACAGCCAACGGCGCAATAGGGACAGATCGACTGGACGACGCGGTCCGCCGTCTTCGTGCGCGGGGTCAGCTGCTCGGAGTGGCGCGACTTGGCTGCCTTGCCGAGCGCGAGGCGGTCGCCGCTCGTGAGCTGCTTCAGGAGCGGTGGTTGCCACTGCCGCCGGGCCACTGCGCTGCTTGCTACCCCGTCTGAACGGTCGATAGCCGTCATCTTCATGACGTTGCGGCGCGCAGGCGGCGTGCGGTCGCGTGCAGCCCGCACTCGTCGAGAAACGTCTCGGACATCTGGACGAGCTCGGCGACGGTCTTGCCCTGGAAGATCCACGCGCGGTTGCGCTTGTAGATCTTCGCGATCGTCGCGATCTCCTTCTGCGCCTGCTGCTCGGTGAGCGCGAGCGCGTGGGCGTCGTCCGAGAACGCCTGGATCTCGGTCGCGTGACCGCAGGCGGTCGAAAAGGCGGAGAGCGTCGTGTTGAGCTGATGCGCTTCGGGCCCCGGCGCCTGCGGCGGCGTCGGGCCGCACCCGGCCAGCGCAATTGCGCCGACTATCAACCAGCGATGGCCCACAGGACCAGCCCTCCGAGGATCGCCATGCCGAACGTCCACCAAGCGATGTAGTCGCCGATGTGACCGGAGTGCGCCGCATGCAGTGCGTCGGCGATTCCCGCCGGCAGGACGTGGCGGCCGCGCAGCCCCATTCCTGCGAGCAGGAAAGCCCCGGCGGTCGACGCGAGCGCGTAGATCCAGGCGGTCGCCTTCACATGCGACCCGATCACCGGCGCGAATTGCGGTGGACGCCCGGCGAGGACCGTCCCGGCATACGACGCGTGGTCGCGGAAATGAGCGCCAGCCCGCTCGATGCTCGGCACGAGCTCAGGCACGAGGCCGACGACGACCGCGGCCACGACCAAGACGGCGGGGACGGCGACCAGCAGCGGCGGCGTGTGGCCGTGCGCCTTCACGTCCGCGCCCTCCTCCTGCGAGCTCTCCTCCTGCGAGCGCTCCTCGCTCTCGGCGCGGTCGCTGAGCGGCGCATCGACGCCCCAGCCGAGGAAGATCCGTGCGGTCGCGCGCAGGACGGCGGCCGCGGTGAGTGCCGAGCACAGAGCGAGCACCGCCGGCAGCCACACGTAGTCGGCCGACAGCGCCGCGTCCTCGATCAGCGACTTGCCGAAGAAAGTCGTGACGAGCGGCGCGGACGCAAGCACCAGCGCTCCTGCGACGAACACCAGTCCGAGCAGCGGCAGGTCGCGCCCGCGGCCACGCAGCTGGAACTCGTCTATGGCGCCATGGTGGTAGAGCAGGGTCCCGGTTCCGAGGAACAGCGCGCCCTTCGCGAGGCCGTGCCCGAGCGCGTACGTTGCGGCGCCCGCGAGTGCACGGTCAGCCAGCAGCGCTACCCCGCAGATGATGATCCCCATGTGGCTGATCGTCGAGAACGCGAGCAGGCGCTTCAGGTGGCGCTGCTGGAAGCAGTTGAACGCGGCGACCACCGCCGTCACGGTCCCCAGAGCGACCAGCACCATGCGCAGGTCATGCAGCGACGGCTCGATCGGCTGGGCGAAGGCCGTGTTCAGCACGCGCGCAGCGCCGAAGACGCCGAGCTCGACCATCACGCCCGAGAACAGGATCGACACGGGGGCCGGCGCGACCGCGTGCGCGTCCGCCAGCCAGAAGTGGAACGGCACCGCCGCCGCCTTGGTCAGAAACGCGGCGACGATCAGCAGCAGCGCCACCGCAACCAGCGCGTCGGCTGGGTGGTGGTCGAGCGCCTGGCCGATCTGCGCGAGGTTGAGCGCGCCGGTCCGGCCGTAGAGCAGCGCGATCCCGACGAGCAGCCCGAAGCCGCCGACCGAGTTAGTGACCGCAAAGTTGATCGCACCCTGGATCGGACCGCGCTCCTCGATCCTCACGGCGGTCAGCGCGAACGCGGCCACGCTCATGAGCTCGAAGAAGACGAACATGTCGAAGAGGTCGCCCGTCAGCGAGAACGCGACCATGCCCGACATGAACGTCATGACGAGCGCGAAGTAGGGCCCATCGATCTCGTCGTAGTAGCGCGTCGAGTAGACAAGCGAGGCGATGACGAGGACGCCGGTCAGCGTGGCGATGGCGGCGCCGAACTGGTCGACCGTCAGGGAGATCCCGAGCGCCACGCCGTGATGCGGCTTCCAGCCACCGAGCCAGTACACGATCGGGCCGTCCTTCGCGTGCGCCAAGAGGATTGCGCATAGCGTCGTGGTGGCGAGCGCCGCCGCGATCGCGACCAGCTCGTGGACGCGCCGCGGCAGGAACGAAAGGCCCGCGATCACGCAAGCCGCCAGCATCGGGATCACTACCGCGAGCGGGGCGAGGTGCTGGACCGACGTCATCCGCGCAGCTGTCGCAGGAAGCTCGGGTCAACGCTGCCGAAGCGCTTCATGGCCTGAACGGCCAGCGCGAGCAAGAGCGCGGTGATCGTCGACTCGACGACGACGTCGGTGAGCGTGAGCGCCTGCACGACCGGGTCGACCGCCGTCGACACTTGCGGGATGTCGGCATAGATCGGCGCGCTGCCGTGGCGGACGTAGCCGGCCGACAAGAGGATCAGGTAGGTCGAGGACTGAACGACCGTCAAGCAGACCGCGAGGTGGACGAGGTGGCGGCTCGTGACGATTCCATAGAGCCCCACGACGAACAGCCACGCGGCGACTGCGTAGGGCAGGAAGCTCACTCGCCCTCGTCTCCGCCGGATCGCACCAGCAGGGCCTGGTCCAGGAACTCGGTCCATACGAGCAGGAACGCGCCGGCGACCTCGATCCCGATCGCGATGCTGACCAGCATGATCGTCCCGGCCGAGTTGAGCGAGCCCGGTTTCCCGAGCTCGAGGAAGTTCTCAAGGAAGACGTCCGCGAAGATCAGGCCGCCGATACCAATCAAGACGAAGCCGGCCGCGCCGGCGGCGTCACCGAGCTCGAGCAGCTTCTCGGGTGCGACCCGCTTCAGCGCTACGACCTCGCCGGCGAGGAAGACGACGAACGCGGCCGATGCGAGGACGACGCCGCCTTGGAAGCCGCCTCCCGGCGTGAGGGCGCCGTGGACGACCACGTAGCCGCCTAACACGATCAGCGCCGCCACGAATGCGAGCGCGAGCCCGCGCAGCGCCTCGCTCGCGTTCTCCTGGCGCACGTCGGCGGGTCCCGGCCGCTCGCGCTCGCCGCGCATGTGGCGCAGGATCAGCACGACCGCCGTCGTCGCAGTGAAGAGGATGAACTCCTCGCCGAGGGTGTCGAAGGCCCGGTAGTCGAAGTTGACCGCGGTCACGAGGTTCGTGGCATGCCGCTGCGACACGCCAACGCCGTTCAGCACGAAGCCGTACGGGCCGGGGTAGTGGCCGAAGCCGGGCAGCTGGTGCAGGCCGTCGAGCAGCAGGAACAGCAGCGCCCCGGCCGAGGGCAGGAAGAGCAGCCGGCGTCCGCGTGGGCTCACCGGTCGTGCTCCTTGCGGTACTCGCGCAGCTTGCGCAGCGCGAGCAGGACCATCGGCGGCAGGCCGGCGGTGCTGATGACGATCGCCGAGAGCGCGACGTCCGGCGCCTGCAGCGCGAAGAACGTGATGATCATCGTCATCCCGTAGACACCGAGGATCAGCGCTTGCCGGAGCGGGTCGCGGGCGAGCACGACGGCCGTGCCTACGATCCCCATCGAGATCATCGCGATCGCCTGGAAGACGTCGTTCACGACGGCTCGATCCGCTCGTCGACGTTGCGTCGCCAGTCGCCGAGTGTCCGAATTCGCCCGCTCCGCAGGATCACGTGGTTGACGATCGGCGTCGCCACGAGCATGACCACGGCGGTGGCAAGCGCCTTGTCACCAATGATCGAGAACGACTCGCGGACGAGGACCGCTACGGCAACCAGCACAACGCCGAACGTCGACAGCCCTACGTAGTGCACGCGGTCCTGCCAATCCCGCATCACGACGACCCCCAGCGTCGCGATCAG
>DATBDN010000153.1:0-15063 GCA_036269895.1 Thermoleophilaceae bacterium | reverse complement strand
CTGCTCGGCCGGTTGGACGCCGAGCGGGGTTGGGAGGAGGGCTACAAGACGCTCGCGCACTGGCTCGCCTGGCGCTGCGGGATGGCGGTCGGGACGGCGCGCGACCACGTGCGCGTGGCCCAGGGGCTGCGCGAGCGGCCGCTCATCCAGGCCGCGTTCGAGCGCGGCGAGCTCTCATACTCAAAGGTCCGCGCGCTCGTCCGGCTCGGTCCCGAGTTCGACGAGGGGCAGCTTCTGCACTACGCGCGCTACGCGAGCGCGAGTCAACTCGAGACGATCGTGCGCGGCGCCAGCCGCTGCGTCGCGGTCGAGCGAGCGGCTGAAAGCCACCAGGCCGAACGCAGCTTCTGCTGGTCGTACGACGAAGACGGCTGCGTCGTCTTCCGCGGTCGGCTGCCGGGCGAGCAGGGCGCGGTTGTTGTCCGCGCGCTCGAGGCGGCGCGCGACGAGCTCGGACCGCCCCCGTCAGAGGCCACCGAAGGGCTTGCCTGGCCGGAGGCCGAGCAGACGATCTCGCAGGAGGCGCGGCGGGCGGACGCTTTCGTGGCGGTCGCCACGACCGCCCTTGCGGAGAAGGCGAGCTCGGCCGACGTTTACCAGGTGCTGATCCACATCGACACCGAGTCGCTGACTTCCGGGGACGCTGGGGCGACCGGGCTCGCCGGCCGCTGCCACCTCGAGGACGGCGTCCCCCTCTCACCGCACGCCGTTCGCCGTCTCACTTGCGACGCCAGCATCGTCACCGCGCTCGAGCGCGACGGCAACACGATTGACCTTGGGCGCAAGACCAGGACGGTCGCGCCGGCGCTGCGCCGGGCACTGCACCTTCGCGACCACGGCTGCGCGTTTCCCGGCTGCAGCCAGCGTCACCACACAGACGCTCACCACATCCAGCACTGGGTCGACGGGGGCCGCACCGACCTCGACAACTGCGTCTTACTCTGCCGCTTCCACCACACGCTCGTCCACAAAGGACTCTTTCGAATCCGCAAGGACGCCGACGGCCTCGGCTGGTTCAGAGCCAACGGGACCCCGGTGCCGCAGGCGCCGCGCCAGCCGCGCGGCGAGTGCACCCAGGTGATGAGGATCGGTGACCCCGCAAGCCGCACCACCCGGTCGCTCTACCCTCGCGAGGCGATGCCGCGCGGGGCGCTGCTCGGCTGGTCCGTAGAGGCGCTGCTCGACGGGCGCTTGGCGCGCCGCGAGTAGAAACACGACGGCCGCGCTCTGGTCGGACAATGCATCGGAAGTTGCGTCTGCTCGGAGCGCGTGAGAGTTTCTGCGCATGAGCGAGAGCGACAACCCGGGAGCCACCGAGCTCAAGGACCTGATGAGGCGCGTGCTCGCGTCGGACGCGTGCGAGGCGTTCGAGCGGTTCATCGTCCGGCAGTTCGCGCTCAGGGACATGGCGCCAGGTGCGGATGACGCGCTGACCGAGGGCATCGAGCACTCTCCCGACGGAGGCAATGCGATGGCCGAGGCCTACCTGCTCGGTCTGCCGGATGACGAGCGCGAGCAACTCCTCGGGCGCGCCAGCCGGGAGGCCGGCAGGCGACTGCATGCGGCGGCGTTCACGCTGCTTGCAGCGGCAAGTGCTGCGCATCTCCCGGTTGACGTCACGCCGGAGATGGTCGCCGTGGCGGCGATAACCGAGCTTGGGGACTCGATCCCCGATCGACGCCAGCCGGCGTGAGCCGCACGCCGCCGAGTGACGATCTGACTGCGTCGACGGCGTGTCATCCTTCCGGCGATGACCTCATTCAGCCACGTCAATCTGCTCGAGGTGGAGGACAGCGTCTCCGGCCGTGTTCCCGCCATCGAAGGCCGGTTTGCCCGCAAGCATCTCGATTCCCGCGACCTCGGCGTCAGCCTCTGGCGCTACGCGCCGGGCTTTCGCGCGCAGACCGGGCACAGGCATCGTGAGCAGGAGGAGGCGTACATCGTCGTATCCGGTGATGGACGGATGCTCGTCGACGGTCAAGTGATCGAGCTGCGCCAATACGACGTAGTGCGGGTTGCTCCTACGACGACGCGCGCATTCGAGGCAGGATCGGAGGGCTTGGAGCTCATCGCCATCGGCGGCCCGAAGCCCGAGGGTGGCGACGGCGAGCCGGTCGATGTGACGTGGCCTGAGTAGCCGGCGCCCCCGGCCCCCAGTCGCGGCCCGGCGCGCCTGACGGTGGTCTTGACCCGGTCGTCAGAAGGCGACGGGCGTGATCAGCGGGTCGTAGGCGACTAACGGCGCGGCCAGCTCGCGGATCCGGTCGGCCTCCGGTGCCTGCCTCTGTGCCGTCTCCTGCACCTCGTGGAAGTGCTCGCGCTTCTCGGCCATCGAGATCACCGATTCGTTCAGCCCGTCGCGCTCGAACTCGGCCTCGACAGCGCCGTCCCGCACCACGAGCCGGCCGCGTGCTCCGCACGTCGCGCATTCGAGCTCGTCGCCTCGGATCGCGAACACGCTCAGGTGACACATCGGGCAGAGCCCCGGGTCGTCGCCCTTGTACTCGACATCCTCGGAGCCCCGGCCGATCTGCCCAACGATCGCTCGCCCTAGCTGCTCGGCCCGTGGCACCGCGCGTTCGTCGAGCAGCACAGACCCCGGCAGCCCGGCGCCGCCGAATTGGATCTGGTCGACGACGCCGATGTGCATGGAGAACGTCATCGCATGCATCTCGGGCAGCGCGAGCGTCTTCCAGCGCGTCGGCAGCGAGCCGCCGACCGAGATGAAGCCGGCCACCCGTGGACGCAGCACGCGTTCGTCGACGCGGAACGGCACCTGCGGCTCTTTGCCCTCGGCGCGCAGCGCGAGCTGCGCCTCGATGAACGCCGCGTCGGCGTTCGGCCCCAGCACCAGGTCGCCGAGCATCCGCAGCTTGCCGGGGATCGAGCGCGAGAGGATCGGGACCGCGACGACCAGCGCGTCGCACTCCATCAGCTGCTCCCAGTACCAGTCGCCGTCGTCGGGCAGCTGCATGTCGAGCAGGCGGACCATCTTCACGGCAGCGCCCTCGCCTTCGGCGGCTCGTAATGCCGCCTTCAGCAGCAGCTCGGGGCTTCCGTTCACGTTCCCGCAGGAAAGGCCAAGCACGTTCATCGAATCACCATCCGGGACCTGCGCATCGTCGAGGGATTCACCATCCAAAGGGGAGACCCGCGTAGTTCTCGGCCAGGCTCGTGGCCGCCGCCTCCGAGCGGCGTACGTACTCGAGCCGGCCCAGCTGCACCTTCTCGTCGAACGGTCCCGTGTCGAAGCGGTGGAGCAGCATCGTCATGTAGTTCGAGAAGTCCTGCGCGCGCCACACCCGCCGCAGGCAGCGCTCGCTGTAGCTGTCGACGCCGGTCGAGTCGCCGCTCCCCAGCAGCGCGACGAACGCCTCGCACAGCACGTACACGTCGTGCATCGCCAGGTTGAGGCCCTTCGCGCCGGTCGGCGGGACGATGTGCGCCGCGTCGCCTGCCAGGAACAGACGGCCGTACTGCATCGGCTCGCACACGAAGCTGCGCATGGGAGTGATCCCCTTGTCGAAGATCGGGCCCTCGTTCACATGCCAGCCCTCCGAGCGCATGCGCGTCTGCAGTTCTTCCCACACGCGTTCGTCCGGCCACTCCTCGAGCCGCTCGTCGGCCGGCACCTGCAGGTACAGGCGGCTCACCTTCGGGCTGCGCATCGAATAGAGCGAGAAGCCGTGCGGATGCCAGGAGTAGATGAGCTCGTCCGTCGCCGGCGCAGCCTCCGCCAGGATGCCGAGCCAGCCGAAGTCATAGACGCGCTCGTAGTCGGTCAGCACACCCTCGGGGATCGCCGGGCGGCAGATCCCGTGGAAGCCGTCGCAGCCGGCGATCACGTCGCACTCGATCTCCTGCGACCGTCCCTCGTGCGTGAAGGTGATGCGCGGCTGCTCGCTCTCGAGATCGTGGACCGCGACGTCTGCGACCTCGAACAGCAGCGGCCCGCCGTACTCGAGCCGCGCCGCGATCAGGTCCTTCACGACCTCCTGCTGGCCATAGATCGAAATCGAGCGCCCGGCCAGCTTCTCCATGTCGATGTGATGCGTCCACTCGGGCGTGCGCAGGTAGATCCCGGAATGGTGCATGGCTTCGCGCTGAAGCCGGTCGCCGACGCCTGCCTCGATCATCAAGTCGACCGTGTTCTGCTCGAGCAGTCCGGCGCGCACCCGCTTCTCGACGTAGTCGCGGTCGCGCAGCTCGATGACGATCGACTCCACGCCCTGCAGGTGGAGGAGGTGGGCGAGCATCAGCCCAGCCGGCCCAGCTCCGACGATGCCGACCTGGGTGCGCACTGCGGAGCTCTAGCCCGCCTGCGCGATGTCCCTCATCGCGCGCAGCGGGTCGCTGCCGCCCCAGCCCTCGGCCGCCTGTGCGATCCGCGCGTACAGGCCGATCAGGAAGTCGTTGCGTTGCAGCAGTTCGACGGAGTGCCCGAGTGTCGGGCGGGCGTCGTGCCAGATGGCCGACACCGGTCCAGTTCGCCCGGCGTGGTAGGCCGGTCCGCAGGTCGCCTCCAGGCGCGCGCTCGCGTCGTCGAGCGAGTCGACCAGGATGCCCACGTGCCCAACGCGGCCGGGCCCTTCGGGGGCCATCGTTTCGCCGAGCTCCGGCGGATCCGTCTCGTGAATGACCGTCAGCTCGATCCGCACCGGTCCCCATTGGCCAAAGGCCGAGGAGTGGTCGAACACCGCGGGTTCACCGCGGAAGGTCACTTCGTCAAAGTCCATGTGCTCCGCCAAATAGAACGGGCCAGCGCCGAAGCAGGCAACTGCGTCCGCGACAGCTGCCTCGAGGTCGTCCACGACGTAGCCGATGTGGTGGAACGGGAGTCGCGGCATCGAGGTGACGATAGACGTTCCTTCACTCAGAAACAAGATCTGTATACACTTATCGCATGGAGCGCCCCCAGGTCGTCGACTGGTCCGAGCAGGAGTTCACCGAGGTGCGCCCCGGCATCTTCGGCGCAACCGTCCACACGGAGCAACTGACGGCAACCTGGTACCGCTATGACCCAGGCTCAACCTGGGAGGAGCACCAGCACCCGCAGGACCAGATCACGAGCGTGGTCGCGGGCGAGATCGACTTCATCGTCGCCGGCGAACTTGTGACGCTGCGCGCCGGGCAGACCGCGGCGCTGCCGGGCGACACCCCGCATGCGGCGAAGGTGGGCGACCACGGCGCCGAGACGATCAACGTCTGGACGAGCAGGCGATGAGCGGCTGGCTCGGCCTGGGTGGTCGCAGGGTGGTGGTCGCGGGCGGCTCCGGGACGATCGGCGCAGCGCTGGTCGACGGTTTCAGGCAGGCCGGTTCGGCCGTCGCGGTGATCGACCTGGAGCCGGCCGACGGCAATCGCTTCGCGTTCGCCGCCGATCTGCGCGACCCCGACGCTGCGCGTCAGGCCATCACGGGAGCGGCCCAGGCGCTCGGCGGCCTTGACGTCTTCGTCCACTGCGTCGGCATCAACAACCGCAAGGGCATCGAGGACTACTCGACCCAGGAGTGGGACGACATCGTCGGCATCAACCTCTCGAGCGCGTTCCACACTGCGCAGGCCGCACTGGGGCAGATGCGCGAGCAGGGTCACGGCCGCCTGATCTTCTTCTCCTCGGTCGCCGGCCGCAGCGGCCACAAGCAGCACGGCCCGTACGCCGCCACGAAGGGCGCCATCAACCAGTTGACGCGCGTGATCGCCCACGAGTACGCGGCGTCCGGCATCACCGCCAACGCGGTGGCGCCCGGCTACATGGAGACCGCGCTCACGAACGAATACCTGGCCCAGCACCCGGAGAAGAAGGAAGAGCTCGTCCGGCTCATCCCCGCGCAACGCTTCGGCCGGTTGCAGGAAGTGGTCGATCCGGTCTTGTTCCTGGCCTCGGACCGGGCGGGCTTCATCAATGGCCAGGTCCTGTACATCGACGGCGGACGAACGGTGGTCTGAACATGAGCGAGCGCAGGTTTGAGGGCAGGAACGTGATGGTCACGGGCGCCGGCACGGGCTTCGGCCAGGCGCTGGCCACGCGCGCCGCCGAGGAGGGCGCCGCCAACGTGGTGGTGCACTACCGCAGCTCAGCCGGCGGCGCGGAGCAGACCGCCGAGCGCGTGCGCGCCCAAGGCGGCGAGGCGCACCTCATCCAGGGCGACATCACGTCCTGGGACGACATCAAGCGGATGGCGAGCGAGGTCTTCGACAAGCTCGGCACGCTCGACGTGTTGGTCAACAACGTCGGCGAGATGGCCGCCGACCAGACCTCGTGGACGCAGATCACCGAGGAGTCGATCGACCACGTGCTGAACGTGGACATCAAGGGCAACCTGCTGATGGTGCACGAGTTCGGCCAGCGGATGGTCGAGCAGGGCCATGGCGCGATCGTGAACGTCGGCTCGACCGTGATCGTGCGCGGCAGCCCCCGCGCGCCGCAGTACGCGGCCGGGAAGTACGGCCTGCTCGGCGTGACCAAGTCGTACGCGAAGATCTTCGCGCCCAACGTGCGCGTCAACACCTTCGCACCCGGCTTCATGGAGACCGAGGCGCTGCTGCGCCGGGAGGACTGGAAGGCTGGGCGCGGAGAGGAGCTCAAGAAGAACACCCCGCGCGGGCGAATCCCGAAGCCGGACGAGATGACGGGCGCCGCCCTCTTCCTCGCAAGCGACGACGCGCACCACATCACCGGCACGTACATGATCTGCGACGGCGGCTACTCGATGCTCGGCGCGTAACGGGCCGCATGTGCGCGTCCAGGTAATCTGCATACAGTTTGCAAAATTGTGTAGAGTATGTGCCGATGAGGGTGGCAAACGTCAGCGGCAGGCTCGCCGCGGACACCGGTAGCGGCTTCGCCGACGTTGCGAAGGCGAGCGATGGCCGGTTCGGCCCCTCGCCTCAGGCGGTCTACGACGACTGGGAGGCGTTCAGCGACTGGGCGCACAGCGCGTCGGTCCAGGGCAACGACATGCCCGACCCGGCGCTGCTCGGCCCGCCCGTCCCTGAGCCGCGCCAGGTCTTCGCCGTGGCGCTCAACTACCCCGAGCACGCGGCCGAGGGCGGATTCACCCCGCCGGACACGCCGCTGATCTTCACCAAGTACCCGACCTGCCTCGCCGGGGCGCACGCCGAAGTCGAGCTACCGACGCCGATGGTCGACTGGGAGGTCGAGCTGGTCGCCGTCATCGGCAAGCCCGGCGCGCATGTCGCAGAGGTGGATGCCTGGGGCCACGTCGCCGGCGTCACGGTCGGCCAGGACCTGTCGGCGCGCGACGTCCAGCGGCGCGGTCCAGCCCCGCAGTTCAGCCTCGGCAAGTCCTTCCCCGGCTTCGGCCCGATCGGGCCCTGGGTTGTCACGACCGACGAGTTCGGGCCGCGCGACGTGCAGCTCGAGTGCGTGCTGAACGGTGAGACGGTCCAGTCGGAGATGAGCGCGGAGATGATCTTCTCGGTCCCGCAGCTGATCGCCTACATCTCCGCGATCACTCCCCTGCTGCCCGGCGACCTGCTGTTCACGGGCACGCCTTCGGGCGTCGGCGCCCGCCGCGACCCTCCGCGCTTCCTCCGCGACGCCGACGAGCTCACGAGCCGCATCGAGGGCGTCGGCGAGATCTTCCAGACCTTCCATGACAACGAGAAAGGGCAGGCAGCATGAAGCTGATCACGTTCGACGACGGCCGCGTGGGCCGCGTCGAGAACGACACGGTCGTCGAGCTCGACGTGCCGGACATGCGGACCTACTTCGAGCGCGGTGGCGCTGACGAGGCCGGGCGTGAGCACGCGCTTGCGGACGTCAAGCTGCGCGCGCCGATCATCCCGAAGAAGTTCTTCCACACCGCGGGCAACTTCCGCGAGCACGACGCCGAGTCGAAGAACGTCAACTGGTCGCATCCGGTGCTGCCGTGGATCGTGTTCTTTCAGAACATCGACGCGATCATCGGCCCCGACGACCCGATCGTGTATCCCGAGGCACTTACCAGCGAGATGGACTACGAGCTCGAGCTCGCGGTCATCGTCGGCAAGGCCGGCAAGTTCTTCTCGCCCGAGGAGGCGCAGGACTACATCGCGGGGTATCTGGTGTTCAACGACATCACCGCCCGCGACATCCAACGCGAGGAGATGAAGTCGGGCGTCTTCTGCCTGTCGAAGTCGATCGACACCTTCGTCCCGATCGGGCCCTGGATCGTGACCCCCGAAGAGGTCGGCGACCCGCACGAGCTGTCGATGCAGTTGCGCGTGAACGGCGAGGTCCGGCAGAGTTCGAACATGGCGAACATGTCGGTGTCGGTCGCGGAGATCCTGAGCCACTACTCGCCGATGGGCTACAGCCCGGGCGACATCGTGTCGACGGGGACCGTGTCCGGCGTGGCCGGCTTCAGCGACGACCCTGCGTCGCTCTACCTGAAGCCGGGCGACGTGGTGGAGGCCGAGATCGAGCGTGTGGGGACGTTGCGCAACCCGGTCATCTCCTGGAGCGAGCGCTACGGCGAGCCGGCCGCGAGCGTGGCGCGGGCCTGACGTCGATCTTCTCGCCGACGGCCGCCGAGATGTCGGCCAGGACACGCTTGAGCGAGCCCGCGTCGTACTCCGGGTCGATGATGTCGATGACGGTGAAGGCGGAGCGCGCGAGGTGCTGTGCCAGGCGCGCGGCGGCCTTGTCGGGATCGCCGGCCTTGACGGCGTCCAGAATCGCCCTGTGCTCGCCCGCCGTGCGCTCCGAGAACGACCGTCCGACGTGGATGCGGCGGTAGCGCTCGGCATGGTCGAACAGCTGCATCAGCAGCGCCTCGTAGCGCGGTCCGGCCTTCTCGGTGAGGCCGGCGTGGAAGGCGCGGTGGGGGACGTGCCAGCGTCCGTAGTCCTGCTGGTCGGCGAAGTGGGCCATCTCGGCCATGTAGCCCTCGAGCCGGGCCACGTCCTCAGGCGTGAACGCGGGCATCGACAGCCGCAGCGCGTTCACCTCCAGCGGCACGCGAATCGTGTAGAGCTCCTCGACGTCGGCGAGCGAGACCTCGGACACGCGGACACGCCGGTTCGGCTCGGACTCGATCAGGCCCTCGTTCTGCAGCATCCGGAGCGCCTCGCGCAGCGGCGTGCGGCTGACGCCGAGCTCGTCCGCGAGCATGACCTGCGACATGGTCGTCCCTGGCTCGAGCTGGCCGTCGAGGATCGCCTCGCGGATGGTGCGGTGCACGTAGTCGAGCCCTTGGCGGGCTGGGACCGCGCTGTTCATTCGCGGATTGTTCATGACGGGCCGGTCGCTCACTTTCAAGAAATCTTCGAACTGTGTGCAGTTCGCACTCCTGAATAGAGTGACAGATGTGACGGCGCTTGGGATCAAATACGCCCGCGCGCCGCGGTTCGCGAAGCCGATCCCGATCGAATCGTGGTCCGCAACCGGCTCATTCGGCCCCTCGGCGCCACAGCCGGAGCGACCGATCGGCCTGTTCGTCTTCGGCGAACCCGGCCCGGCGGAGGAGGAGTGCCTCTACCTGAACGTGTGGGGGCCAGGCGGCGATCGGAAGCCCGTGATCCTCTTCATCCACGGCGGCGGCTTCACGGTCGGCAGCGGCAGCGCGGGTATCTCGAACGGGGCCCGTCTGGCGCGCGCCGCCGACGCCGTAGTGGTGACGATCAACTACCGGCTCGGCTCGCTCGGATGGTTGTTCCATCCCGACCTTGGCGGCGGCAACTGGGGCTTGTTCGACCAGCGCGCCGCACTCGAATGGGTGCGCGACAACATTGCGGCGTTCGGGGGCGATCCCACGCGAGTCACCGTCATGGGCCAGTCCGCCGGCGCGCTGTCGATCCTCGACCTGCTTTCGATGCCGGGGGCCGACGGGCTCTTCAGCCGCGCGATCATCCAGTCGCCGCCAATGGCGGACGCTGCACACGAGCCCGAGTTCGGCATCCGCTGGGCCGAGGCGCTATGTGAGCGCATCGACCCGCGAAGCGCGCCCGCGGATGTCGTCGTGGCCGCCCACGAGGCGCTGCTTACAAACGACGCCTGGCGCGGCACACGTGGCGGTGCGTTGCCGATGCGCGACCCGCTGAGCATCCCGAACGCGCCGTGGGAGGCGCCGGGGGCGCGACCCGAGGTCGACGTGCTGGTGGGCACGACAGCCGACGAGGGGGCGTTCTTCTTCCGCGCCGCCGGGCGCAACCTCGAGCCCGACGACGACGAGCTGCGGCGGATCGTCGATCACCTGCCGGGGATCGACGACGCGGCGGCGACGATCGCGGCGAACGCGGGCGGCTCGAACGGCGACGTGCTCGTGCGCATCGCGACGACGGCGATGGTGGAGCGCCCGACGGCCGAGTGGGCGGCTGCGCGCGCGGACGCCGGCGGCCGCGTCTATCGCTACCGCGTGGAGCACCGGTCGCCCGAACCTGGCTTCGGCGCGCTGCACACGATCGACGTGCCGCTCGTGTTTGGCAGCTTCGCGGATGACTCGATCGCCGCCGCGATGTGCGGCGACGACGACGCGGCGCGCGCAGTCTCCGTCGCCATGCAGTCAGCTGTCCGCGCGTTCGTGCACGACGGCGCGCCCGGCTGGGCGCCACTGCCTCACGGCGCGCCTGCAGTGTTTGCTTGAGCAAACTGTATGCAGAAATAAAACTGGACACAGAATGGCAATTGGTGTACGGTCGCTGTTGTGGAGAGTGCGCTGCTCGAGGCAGACCGTGTCCGCGTGACGTATGGGGGTGTTGTTGCGGTCGACGAGGTGAGCCTCGCCGTGCCGGAAGGGTCGGTCTTCGGCCTCATCGGCCCCAACGGCGCCGGCAAGACGTCGCTGATCGACGCGCTGACCGGCTACTACCCGCCGTCGGGCGGCCGCGTGCTGTTCGAGGGCGAGGACATCACCTCGATGCGGCCGCACAATCGCGCGCGTCGCGGCCTGGCTCGTACGTTCCAGTCGCTCGAGCTGTTCGACGACCTCAGCGTGGAGGAGAACGTGCTGGTCGCCGCAGATCACGTCGGCGTGCTGCGCGCGCTCGGCGACCTGCTGGTGGCGCGCGCGCCCTCACGCGCAGCGGCTGACTGGGCGATCGAGGTCTGCGGCCTCGAGGACGTCGCGCACCTCATGCCCACCGAGTTGTCGCACGGGCGGCGCAAGCTCGTCGGCGTCGCGCGCGCCCTGGCGCGCAAGCCGCGGCTCGTGCTGATGGACGAGCCCGCCGCCGGGCTCGACACCGATGAGAGCCTCGAGCTCGGCAAGCGCCTGCGTGAGCTGCCGGGCGAAGGCGTGACCGTCTTCCTGGTCGACCACGACATGGGCCTGGTGCTGAGCGTGTGCGACGACCTGCACGTGATCGACTTCGGCAAGACGATCGCACGCGGCACGCCGCAGCAGATCCGCCAGGACCAGGCCGTGATCGCCGCCTACCTCGGCACCGAGGAGGTGGAGCAGCTTGTCTGACCAGCGCCTGCTCGAGATCGAGTCGCTCGACGCCGGTTACCTCGGCACGCCAGTCGTCCGCGGGCTCAACCTGCACGTCGCCGCGGGCGAGGTGGTCGCACTGCTGGGGCCGAATGGCGCCGGCAAGACCACCACGCTGTCCGCGATAGCCGGCCTCGTGGCGCCGCTCGGCGGATCGATCCGCTTCGACGGTGACGACATCGCCGACACGCCGCCGCACCGCCTCGCGCGCGCCGGCCTGTCGCTCGTCCCCGAAGGCCGTTCCCTCTTCTTCGGCATGACCGTGAGCGAGCACCTCAAGCTCGCCAAGACCGGCGATTCCCTCCCGAAGGAGGAGCTGCTCGAGTTCCTGCCGGAACTCGAGAAGTGCCTCAACCGGAAAGCCGGCGTGCTGTCCGGCGGCGAGCAGCAGATGCTCGCCGTCGGGCGCGCGTTGGTCACGCGGCCGCGGCTGCTGCTGGTCGACGAGATGAGCCTCGGCCTCGCCCCGGTGATCGTCGAGCGGCTGCTGCCGATCCTGCGCCGCGTCGCCACCGACCTGGGCGCCGGCGTGCTGTTCGTGGAGCAGCACGTCGCCAAGGCGCTGCAGCTGGCCGATCGCGCGTACGTCTTGAGCCATGGACAGCTGGTCCTCGAAGGACCCGCGGCCGAGCTGCGCAAGCGGCCCGACCTCCTGAAGTCCAGTTACCTCGGCGACGTGGTCGCCGCATGACAAGAAAGGAAGCGACATGAAGTCACTTCTCCGGCCCCTCGTCATCGTGGTGGCCCTGCTCGCAGCCCTGGTGGCCGCGGGTTGCGGAAGCAGCAACAGCTCGTCGAGCTCGACGTCGGCGTCGACCGGCTCGTCGTCCTCGTCGAACGCCGCGCCCGCTGCGGGCGCGCTGGGGACCCCGAAGAAGGCCACGGGCTCGCCGATCGTGTTCGGCCTGCTCAACCTGGAGTCAGGCCCGGTCACGTTCCCGGAGTACCGCCAGGCTGCCGAGGCGGCGGCGCAGTACGTCAACGATTACAAGGGCGGAATCGGCGGCCGGCCCATCAAGATCGTTGCGTGCGCCACTGACGGGCAGCCGGCGACTTCCGCGCGCTGCGCATCGCAGATCGCTGACCAGAAGCCGGTCGCGATCCTCGGCGGCGCGGACACCGGCGCTCCGGGTGCGTTCGCCGTCTACAAGCGGAAGAACCTCGCGTACGTTGGCGGCATCCCGTTCACGCCGGTCGAGAGCAACGCGCCGAACGCGTCGATCTTCATCTCGATCAGCACAGGCGACAACGCCGCGGCCGTGAAGTACGCCGCCCAGTCGCTCGGCGTGAAGAAGGCCAGCGTCATCTACACCGACGACACTCAGGGCAAGTTCACGGGTCTGGGCGTGATCGTGCCCGCGATGAAGAAGTCGGGCATCACCGTGAAGGCCGTTCCGGTCGCGCCGAATGCGGCAGACCTGAGCTCGGTCGCGGCCTCCGCGATCGGCGGCAGCCCGGACCTGGTCTACGTGAACTCGCCGAACGCGTGCCCAGGGCTGCTGAAGGCACTCAAGTCGGTCGGCTACAGCGGCAAGCTGATGGGCATCGACCCGTGCAGCTCGCCGCCGGCGCTGCAGGCGGCGGGCAGTGCCGCCGAGGGCCTGTACTTCGCGCAGCCGTTCCAGTCGCCGGACAGCGGAACGCCGGACGCGAAGACCTTCCTCGCGGCCGTCCAGAAGTACGGGCCGAAGACTCTGGCGCTCGACTCGATCGCGGAGGCTGGCTTCTCGTCGGTGGTCAACCTGCAGAAGCAGCTCGACCCGCTCGGCGCGTCGAAGCTGGACACCGGGAGCATCGAGAAGGCGTTCAAGTCGGCCAGCAATGCGCCGAACTTCCTCGCTCACGAATACACGTGCAGCGGGAAGCAGATCCCGGGCGCGTCCGCGGTGTGCAACGCCTACCAGCTGATGAAGCAGGTGAAGGGCGGCAAGGTGACCACGGTCGACGGCAAGTGGATCACGGGCGCTGACCTCGTCGTGGCGCCGAAGGGCTAAACGCTCCGGATGTCCTCGTACATCCTCTTCCTCCTCCTCGGGCTGGGCGCGGGCGCCGTCTATGCGATGCTCGCGCTCGGCCTGGTGTTGAAGTACCGCAGCGCCGGCGTCGTCGACTTCAGCCACGGCGCCGTGGCGATGTTCATCGCCTACGTCTACCTGGGGCTGCGCGAGGACGGCTCGCTGCAGTTCCCGTGGATCGGGATCCCGCACTCGCTGACGATCACCGGGAACTCGATGTCGGCGGCGCCGGCGATCGTGATCGCGCTCGTCTACGCGGCGCTGCTCGGAGTGATCCTCTACGTCCTCGTCTTCCGGCCGCTGCGGCAGGCGACGCCGTTGACGCGCGTCTGCGCGTCGGTCGGCGTGATGCTCCTGCTGCAGGCGGTGGCGGTCCTGAACTACGGGACGACCGCGAAGTCGACACCGACGATCCTGCCGTCCTCGCCGCTCTCGATCGCCGGGATCACGGTGCCGGTCGACCGCTTCTGGTTCGCCGGGATCATGGTCGTGATCGCGACCACGCTCGCCCTCGTCTACCGCTACACGCGCTTCGGATTGGCTACGACCGCGACGGCCGAGAACGAGCGCGGCGCGGCGCTGATGGGGCTGTCTGCGAACCGCATCGGCACCGGCAACTGGGTGATCGCGACCGTGCTGGCGGGCATCGCCGGGATCCTGATCGCACCGATCTCGACGGTCGACCCGACCTCGTACACGCTTTTCATCGTGCCGGCGCTGGGCGTGGCGCTCGTCGCCGGCTTCCGCTCGTTCGCGATCGTGGCGATCGCCGGTCTCGTGCTTGGAGCGTTCCAGTCGGAGATGACGAAGCTCCTGACAGTCTGGACCTGGCTGCCACAGCAGGGGCTGGCACAGGCGATTCCGTTCATCTTCATCGTCGTCGCGATGACGCTGATCACGCGCGGCCTCGCCGCGCGTGGCTCGCTCGGCGAGGCGCACAACCCGTCGCTCGGCCTGCCACAGCGCCCGTACCTGACGACGCTGTTGTGCTTCGTCGCCGGGGTGATCGTGCTGCTGGTGCTGCACGGGTCGCTGCTGGCGGCCTTCATGTCGTCGATCGTGTTCGTGTGCCTGTCGCTGTCGCTGGTCGTGCTGACCGGCTACGTCGGGCAGGTGTCGCTTGCTCAGATGTCGTTCGCCGGCTTCAGCGCTTTCATGCTGACCCACATCAGCGGGCTTGCGTTCCCGCTCGACATGCTCGTCGCCAGCCTGCTGGCCGTGCCGCTCGGGCTCCTGATCGGGCTGCCGGCGCTGCGGCTGCGCGGCGTCAACCTCGCGGTTGTCACCCTCGCGGCGGCCTTCGCGATCGACGCGCTCCTCTTCAACAGCACGGGCTTCAGCGGCGGTCTCGCCGGGCGTAACGTCGGCTCGCCGACGCTGTTCGGGTGGGACATCGGGATCGCGAAGGGCAATGCGTATCCGCGTGTGATCTTCGGCGTGTTCCTGCTGGTCGTCGTCTGCCTGGTCGGCTTGCTCGTGGCGCGCCTGCGTCGTGCGCCTGCCGGCCGCATGCTGATCGCGGTGCGATCGAACGAGCGCGCGGCCGCTGCGGCGGGGATAAACGTGGCTGCGGCGAAGATGCTCGGCTTCGGCCTGTCGGCGTTCATCGCCGG
>DATBDN010000152.1:0-3033 GCA_036269895.1 Thermoleophilaceae bacterium | reverse complement strand
GCCCTGCACGTCTCACAGATGCGGATGAGAGGACTTGAACCTCCACGGGGTTGCCCCCACACGGACCTGAACCGTGCGCGTCTACCAATTCCGCCACATCCGCGCGGACGGACAGTGTAGCGGCGGTTTTGGCGTGAACAGCGGTCTTCTGGCCCTCGCCGTGGCAGTGCTCGCGCTGCCGCTCGCGGGGTCTGCGGCGCCGAGTGCGCCGGTTGCAGGCGGTGCTCCGATCGAGCTCGTCGCGCTGCTCAACGGCAAGCCGCTCGCCGAGCGTCCGCACGCCCAGGCCCAGATCGAGCGCGAGCAGGCGAGCGTCGCCGCCCGGATCGACGCCGTCGTCCCCGGCTCGCGCATCCGCTGGCGCTACGAGCTGGTGCTGAACGGACTCGCCGTCCTGGCGCCCGCAGACGCAGCGGCCCGCATCGCGGCGATCCCCGGCGTGCGCGAGGTACAGCAGAGCGTCCGCTACCACCGCACGCTCTACCAGAGCCCGCAGGTGATCGGCGCACCGCAGGTCTGGGGGCCAACTCTCGCCACCGCCGGCGAAGGGATCAAGATCGGGATCATCGACGACGGCGTCGACCAGACGCACCCATTCTTCTCGCCGGCCGGCTTCTCGATGCCCGCCGGGTATCCCAAGGGCAACGCGGCCTACACGACGGCCAAGGTGATCGTCGCGCGCTCGTTCCCGCCACCGGGCGCCAACTGGCGCTACGCCAAGCTGCCATTCGACCCGCAGCAGTCGGAGCACGGTACGCACGTGGCCGGGATCGCCGCCGGCGACCACGACACGAAAGCGCCGGCGGCCGGCGCGCAGGTGCTGGTCTCCGGGATCGCGCCCCGCGCGTACATCGGCAACTACCGGATCGGGACGATCCCGACGAACGGCCTGGGTCTCGACGGGAACTCGCCCGAGATCGTGGCGGGGATCGAGCAGGCAGTGCGCGACGGCATGAACGTGATCAACCTCTCGTACGGCGAGCCCGAGATCACGCCGACCCGGGACATCGTGGTCCAAGCGATGAACGCCGCCGCCGACGCCGGGGTCGTGCCGGTGATCGCCGCAGGCAACGACTTCGAGGCGGTCGGGCCCGGCTCGGTCGGCTCGCCCGCGTCGGCCCAGAAGGCGATCGCGGTGGCTGCCGCGTCCAAGGGCGGCGTGATCGCGCCCTTCTCCTCCGGCGGGCCCTCCCCGGTGTCGCTTGCGCTCAAGCCGGACGTGACCGCGCCCGGGGTGGGCATCGTCTCCTCGGTGCCCGCGCACGACGGCACGTGGGCGCAATTCGACGGCACGAGCATGGCGTCGCCCCACGTCGCGGGCGCGGCGGCGCTGCTCCTCCAGCGCCATCCCGGCTGGACGGTCGCGCAGGTGAAGTCGGCGCTCGTCTCGACCGGCGGAGCCGTGCACGGGGCCGGTGGCCGGGAAGTGTCTCCGACCCGCGAGGGCGGCGGGATGATCTGGGTGCCGAAGGCCGACGAGCCGCTCGTGTTCGCCCAGCCGGCCGACTACTCGTTCGGCCTGTTGCGGCGCGGGAGGACGTACCTCAAAGCACTGTCACTGACGGACGCGGGCGGCGGCGGCGGCGCCGGCGCCTGGCACGCCGTTGTGAGCCCTCGCGTGGTCGCTCGCGGAGCCCGTCTGACCGTCACGGCGAGCATGACGGTGCCCGGGAAGCTCACGCTCGGCGTGCGCGTGGCACGGACAGCCCGGGCGGGCGAGGGCAGCGGCTTCGTCGTGCTCACCCGCACCGGCGAGACGCGGCGGTTCCCGTACTGGTTCCGCGTGAGCGTGCCGCGCCTCGGCAGCGAGGGCAGCACGCTGCTGCGCTACCCCGGCCTCTACCGCGGGAACACCCGCGGCCGGCCGGCCCGCGTCAGCTCGTACCGCTATCCGAGTGCCCCTGGCCCGCTCGGCGTGACCCAGCGGCTCGCCGGCCCCGAGCAGGTTTTCCGCTTCGTCGTCCACGGGCGGGTCGCGAACGCCGGCGCGGTCGTCGTCTCCGAGGCGGCGGGCTCACACGTCTCTCCGCGGCTCGTGCGCGCGGCGAGCGAGGACCGTCTGGCCGGCTACACGGCGCTGCCGCTGCGGCTGAACCCCTACCAGCCGAATTACTTCTCACTGATCCCTGCCGTCGGCGTCTTCCGCCCCGCGCTCGGCACGTATGACCTGGTATTCGACACGACCGGCGGTCCCGCGGCGGGGCCTTTCGCCTTCCGCTTCTGGATCAACGACATCAGCCCACCCGCCGTTCGGCTGCTGACACGGACGGTCGCCAGCGGCAAGCTGCTGCTGCTCTCCGTGCGCGACCGCGGCTCGGGCGTCGACCCCTCCACGCTGCTGGCCGTCGTCGACGGCAGCATCCGCCGAGTCGTCTGGGACAAGGCACACGGCCTCGCCGGCGTCAGGATCCCGACCCTGGGTCGCGGCAACCACAAGCTGGTCTTCACCGCCTCCGACTACCAGGAGGCGAAGAACAACGAGAACGCGCACGCGATCCTGCCGAACACGCGGCGACTGACCATCACGTTCAGCGTTCGCTAGAGCCCTCCGGCTCAGTTGCGGCGGTCGTAGTCCTCGATCGTCGGCAGCTGGTCGAGGTCGCGCTCGACGCTGGCGGCGAACTCGTCCGTCTCGCTGCGCAGGACCCGCAACTGCGACTTGCGCCGCGTCCGTTCTCGCTTGCGCCGCGCCTCCGCCCCGAGCCGCTCGCTGAGCCGGGGCCATTCGGCG
Organism: Thermoleophilaceae bacterium; assembly: GCA_036269895.1. GTDB lineage: Bacteria > Actinomycetota > Thermoleophilia > Solirubrobacterales > Thermoleophilaceae > DATBDN01. Next base: position 302 of record DATBDN010000152.1, on the reverse strand, counting down.
CCGATCACGACGGCGACCGCGCAGAACAGCAGCGCGAGAGACAGCCAGCTCACCAGACCCATACTACCGACGCTAAACCGACCGTCGACACGCGCCGATAAGGCCCACGTGACCACGACGCTCGTGATCCCCTGGTTCGCCTTCTGGGCGACGCTGATGCGGGCGCTCTTCGTCAGCGCCCAGCTGCTGCCGGCGACCTGCGCCCGCTGCGGCCTGCGCTACGAACGGCGCGCGCTCGGCGAGACCGTCTGCAGCTGCCGCTAGCGCAATAGGCCGACCGGCTTGCGCAGCAGCGCCGCGTA
>DATBDN010000151.1:0-7666 GCA_036269895.1 Thermoleophilaceae bacterium | reverse complement strand
GAACGGGACCAGGTCCTTGCCGCCCGAGGTCTGCCACCAGAGGTTCGAGTTGAAGCCGAAGAGCTTGCTGCCGGTCGGCGGCACCGGCACGTTCGCGTTCACGTCGCCGCCCGGGTCGGGCGCGGGCGCCGACTGGGGTGGCGGGCACGACGGCTGCAGCAGGCCACCGCAGCCCGCGCCTGCAGCCGGCACAGCCAGAACGAACACGGATATCGCGACCCCCGCCGCAACCGCGATATGTCTCAAAGGTCTCCTAGGCCGCAGCCAGTTCGGCGATCTTGCGCTGGACGTCGCGGGTCTTCACGACGTGCTTGTTCATCCCGAGTTCCTTCGGGTCGAGTCCCAGAGCCAGGCCGATCATCTGGGGGAAATGCAGCACCGGCAGGCCGAGCTCGCGCTCGACGTACTTGGCTGCGTCGTACTGCTGAAGGTCGAGGTTGAGATGGCAGAGCGGGCAGGGCGTGACCATGCAGTCCGCCTCGGCATCGATCGCGTCGGCGATGTGGCGGCCCGCCTGGCGCAGCGAGGTCGTCCTCGCCATCGTGATCACCGGGAAGCCGCAGCACTTGTGCTTGCCGGCGTAGTGGACGGGCGTGCCGCCGATCGCCTCAATCACCATCTCCATGTAGCGGTCGCGCTCGGGATGGTCGGCGTAGCCGAGGCGCTTGGTCGGGCGGACGATGTAGCAGCCGTAGAACGGAGCGATCCGCAGCCCCTCGAGCGGGCGTACGACGCGCTCGCGCAGCCGGTCGAGGCCGATCTCCTCGACCAGGAGCCACATGAAGTTCTTGTTCCACCAGGCGCCATGGCGCTCGTAGTGCAGGTCCTCCGGCTTCAGGTGCGTGTTGATGTGCTCGCGGTAGGTCGTGTCGGCGTCCAGGCGCTCCTGGCACTCCGACTGCGCGCCCTGGCAGGTCGAGCAGATGTTCATCATCCCGACGGCACCCTCGACCTGCTGCGCCATCGCGAACGTGCGCGCGTTGAGCGTGTCGGCCAGCTCCTGGTTGTGCTCGGCGATCACGCCGGCGCCGCAGCAGTTCGCGCGGTCGAGCTCGACCAGCTCGAGGTCGAGCAGCGGAGCGACCTTCGCGACCGAGCCATGCAGCTCCGGGGTGAAGCCGCGCGAGACGCAGCCGGGCCAGTAGGCGAGCTTCACTACTCCTGACTCCCTTCAGCCGTCGCGCCCTCTTCCTCGCCGCCGGCCTCGCCGACGATGTAGAGGTTGAGCTCGAGGCGCTCGTCCTTCGACTCGATTTCCTTGTAGATCCGCTTGACCTGGTTCTGGTCGGGCAGCTTGTGATGGCGGATCACCTTCATCGGCGCGACCTTGCCGGACGTGAGGCCGCGGATGGCCGTCGGGAACGTCGGGATGAGGTTCTTCTGACCGTGCGGCGACAGGTTCGCCTTGAGGAAGCTGCCATCGCCGTAGGAGCGCGGCAGCAACTGTGCCTCGTGCAGCGTGCCGTAGGTCTCGATCAGGTCGGTGAAAGCCTTCTCGTGGCCGTAGCCGTTGTTGCGGTCCTTGACGTGGTAGTCCTGCGTCGCGCGGCGGCGCAGGCGCATGATCTGCGACATCGGCGCCACGTCCTTCGGGCAGACCTCGATGCAGTTGAAGCAGTGCGTGCAGTCGAAGATGCCGTGCGGATCCTCGGCCAGGTCGCGCAGCCGCTCCTCGGTGGCGGCATCGCGCGGGTCGCCGACGAAGCGGTAGGACTTCGCGAGCGCGGCTGGCCCGACGAACTCCGGATCGACTTCGAGCGACAGGCAAGCGCCGACGCAGGCACCGCACTGGATGCAGGCCATCGCCTGCGTGACATCGATCATCGACTCGGCCGGGACGATGTACTCGCGCTCCGGTGGCGCGCCCTCCGGCAGGAGCCACGGCACGACGCGCTGCACCTTCTTCCAGTGGACCGCGTCCATGTCCACGATCAGGTCCTTGATGACCGGGTAGTTGGCCATCGGCTCGACGACGATCTCGCCGAGGCCTGAGCGGTAGGTCGCCTCCTCGGCCGCGAGTCCGATCTTCGTGTTGCAGGCCAGCCGCGTCTTGCCGTTGATCCGCACCGCGCACGAGCCGCAGATCGCGGCCTGGCACGAACAGCGGATCCCGATCGACCCGTCCTGCGCGGAACGCGCCTGCAGCACGCCGTCGAGCACCGACATGTGGTCGGGGAGGTCGACGTCGTAGTTCTCCCAGCGGGCGGGATCGCCCGACTCGGGGTCGTAGCGGTAGAGCTTCAGCGTGTACTCGGGCATCAGTAACGGCGCTCCTCAGGCTGCCACTTCGTGATCGTCACCGGCGCGTACGAGAGCTTCTCCTCGCCGTCCTGACGGGTGATGACGATGTGCTTGAGCCATTCGTCGTCGTTGCGCTTGTCGTAATCGATGCGGAACTGGGCGCCGCGGCTCTCGCGGCGCTCCAAGGCACCCAGGACGATCGGCTCTGCGTTGTCGAGCATGAACTGCAGCTCCAATGCCCCCAGGACGTCCTGGTTGAACACACTTCCCTTGTCGTCGACCCAGACGGTCTTGGCCTCTTCCTTCAGCCGGCGCACGGTCTCGAGCGCCTCGTTCAGGCCCTCCTGATTGCGGAACACCGCTACGTGCTTGTCCATGACCTTGCCGAGCTCGGCCTTGATCTCGGAGACACGGCGGCCGTCCTTCGGGCGGTCCACGATCTCGCGGATGCGGCGCTCCTCGTCCTCGACGACCGACCAGGAGACGTCCGGCTGCGACACCCCACGCGCGACCTCGGCCGCGTGCACGCCGGAGCGGCGCCCGAAGATGAGCGTGTCGAGCAGCGAGTTGGCGCCGAGGCGGTTGCCGCCGTGCACCGAGACGCAGGCCACCTCGCCGGCGGCATAGAGCCCGTGGATGTTCGTGTGGCCGTCGACGTCGGTCTTCACGCCGCCCATCACGTAGTGGTTGCCGGGCTTGATGTGGATCGGCTCGCTCGTGATGTCGACGCCGGCGAAGTCGCGCCCGACGTTGACGATCTCGCGCAGCGCCTCGTGGATGCGCTTGCGCGGGACCACCGTGATGTCCAGCGCGACCGTGCCGTCGGGGAAGCCGCGGCCCTCGTTGATCTCGGTCTGCTCGGCGCGGGAGACGACGTCGCGCGAGGCCAGCTCCATCTTGTTGGGCGCGTACTTCTCCATGAAGCGCTCGCCCTCGGCGTTGTAGAGGTGCGCGCCCTCGCCGCGGGCGCCCTCGGTGATCAGCAGCCCGTTCCCCGCCAGCGTCGTGGGGTGGTACTGGATCATCTCCATGTCCATCAGCGGGGCGCCGATGTGGTAGGCCAAGGCGATGCCGTCGCCGGTGCAGATGAGGGCGTTGGTCGTGGGGTTGAAGACCTGGCCGTTGCCGCCCATCGCAAGGATCACGGTCTTCGACTGGAAGAGCTCCATCTGGCCGTCGCGGATGTTGCGCGCAACGCAACCGGCGATGCGCCCCTCGTCGGAGAGCAGGAGCTTGGTGGTGAACCACTCCTCGTAGCGGCTGACCTCCTGGTGCTTCATCAGCTGCTCGTAGAGCACGTGCAGGATCGCCTGGCCGGTGATGTCCGCGACGTAGTAGGTGCGAGCTGCCGAGGCGCCGCCGAAGGCGCGCGTGCCGAGCTTGCCCTCGGCGTTGCGATGGAAGGTGACGCCGAGGTGCTCCATGTCGAGGATCGCCTGCGGTGCCTCGCGGCACATGACCTCGATCGCGTCCTGATCGCCCAGGAAGTCGGATCCCTTGACCGTGTCGAAGGCGTGGGATTCCCACGAATCATCGGGGTTCAGGGCCGCATTGATGCCGCCCTGAGCCGCGTTCGAGTGCGATCGGACGGGGTGAACCTTGGACAGGATTCCCACCGACACTCCGAGTTCCGCGGCGGCCAGAGCCGCACGCTGTCCCGCAAGGCCGGCGCCGATTACGAGTACGTCGTGCTGAGGCAAAGCGGGCGCCAGTCTATGGGAGGGCGTCCGCGGGCCGCTTCCAGGGCAGGCAGATGCCCCCCGAGAGGGCAAGCCCGATGACGGTGGGCATTCCAGCGCGAATGGTCACGGGTAACTCGTGCGGGCCGAGCCATGCTGCCAGCCGCTCCGCGTCGCCCATCAGCCGTAACTCCTCGATCCGCGTCGTCGCTTGGGCGACGTTTCCCGGAAGCGGCGTTCCTTCGCCCCACTCGATGAAGAACGGCAGAAACGGCTCCGCCGCGGCCTCGTCCGTCCCCGCGAGGCGCCAGCTGAGCAACGCGCCCGATGCGCTCACTCGCGATCCCGCCACAACCTCGATTCCGAGCCGTGCCGCCACGGCATCGATGTCGTCGGTGCGGACGGCCCACCCGAACGGCTGCCCCTGGGGGGCGGCTGCGACCCAGCGGCCGAACGCACTCCTCGCCGCCGTTGCCTCGTTGACAACCGCGATCAGCTCGAGGTAGGCGTCGCCCAGCGGGACGATGCGGTTGGCGGTTCCCCACGCTGGATGGCGGCCGCCTTCCACCGAGGCAAGCCCGTGGTCATCCACGCCGCCGATCAGGATGTGGTCGAGCTGGATCAGGCCGGTCGCAGGGCTTTGCGGACCTGGTCGGCCGTGACGATTCCCCGCAGCACACCCTCGCGGTCGACCGCCATCACCGCACCCAGCTGCGCCAGCCCATCAGCCTGCAGAAGCGTGTCGAGCGGCGCCTCCTGGTCGACCTTGAAGCTCCCGGGGTCGGCGATCATCACCTGATCGGCGGTGTACTCCTCCCGGAGCGTCTCCGGCACCTGGTCGACTTTGGTCCGGGTCAGCACCCCGAGCACCCGCCGCGCCTGGTCGATCACCGGGAACCACGGATAGCCGTAGCGCAGGAAGAACTCGTCCTCGGCCTGGTTCAGGTTGGTCCCGGAGTCGATCGCGATCGGCTCGGCGTCCATGACGTCGGACACGCGCAGGCCCTCGAGGCGTGAGGTGATCACGCTCTGTGCCTCGGCTGCACGAGCCGCGCCGTTGATGAACCACGCGATCGCGATCAGCCAGAGCCCGACCAGGCTGCCATTGACGATGATCCAGAGGCCGAGACCGCCGAGCAACAGCCCGAAGCCGCGGCCGAGCCGCGCGGCCGCACGGGTGGCGCGGTTGCGGTCGCCGGTCCGCCACCACACGAGCGCGCGCAGGATGCGGCCGCCGTCGAGCGGGAGGGCGGGCAGCAGGTTCACGATCAGCACGAAGGCATTCACGTTCGCGAACCATCCGAGCACGACTGCCCATCCGGGCGGGTTCGATCCGGCCTGCAGGGCCAGGGCGTGCTCGAACTGCGAGCTTCCGTAGATCGCGAAGCCGCCGGCGATCGAGACGATCACGACGAGCAAGGTCACGGCGGGCCCCGCGGCGGCGATCCGGAACTCGGCGCCGGGCGTGCGCGGGTCGCTGCGCAGGTCGGCCATGCCGCCGAACAGCCAGAGGCTGATGCTCGTGATCTGGATTCCGTTACGGCGCGCCACGAGTGCGTGACCCAGCTCGTGGAGCACGACCGACGCGAAGAACAGCAATGCCGAGATCGTGGCCAGCGCGAACGCCTTGTTGTCGTGACCGCGGCCGAAGGTGTCCTTGTAGCCGGACGACAGGATCCAGATGTAGAGGAACAGGACGAAGAACCAGCTGACGTCGACTCCGATCCGGATGCCCATGACCCGCGCCAGAGGTATGGAGCCGCGTCGTCCCATTGCTCCATGCTAAAAGCCTTCTCCGTGGCTTCGACACAGGAGATGAATCGTTAGATGGCACGAGTGGTGGTGACCGGCGCGGCCGGTCAGATCGGGTACGCGATCCTGTTCCGGATGGCATCGGGGCAGATGCTGGGGCCCGACGAGAAGCTGCAGCTTGCACTCCTTGAGATCCCGGACGCCGTCAAGGCCGCCGAGGGCACCGCGATGGAGCTGGACGACTGCGCCTTCCCGCTGCTCGAGTCGATCGACATCTACGACGACCCGAAGCAGGCTTTCGAGGGCGTCAACGTCGCGCTGTTGATCGGCGCGCGGCCGCGCTCTAAGGGCATGGAGCGCGCGGACCTGCTCGAGGCGAACGGGGCGATCTTCAAGCCGCAGGGCGAGGCGCTGAGCGCCGGCGCCGCGGACAACGTGAAGATCCTCGTGGTGGGCAACCCCGCGAACACGAACGCCCTGATCGCGCAGTCGAACGCGCCCGACATCCCGGCCGAGCGCTTTACGGCGATGACCCGCCTGGATGAGAATCGGGCGGTGGCGATGCTCGCGAAGAAACTGGGCGTCGGCGTGGAGGACGTCCAGGACCTCGTCATCTGGGGCAACCACTCGCCGACGATGTTCCCCGACCTCTTCAACGCAAAGGCGGGCGGCCGGCGCGCGGTCGACCAGGTCGACATGGACTGGTACGAGAACGAGTACATGCCGGCCGTCGGCAAGCGCGGCGCGGCGATCATCGAAGCGCGTGGCGCGTCGTCGGCCGCCTCCGCGGCGAACGCAGCAATTGACCACGTGCGCGATTGGGTGCTCGGCGCCGACGGGCTGCGCTCGATGGCGGTTCCGTCGAAGGGCTGGTATGGCATCGACGAGGGCCTGCTGTCGTCAGTGCCGGTTCGCTGCAGCGGTGGCGACTACACGGTCGAGGAGGGGCTCGAGGTCGAGGATTTCGCTCGCTCGAAGATCGACATCACGGTCGGCGAGCTTCGCGAGGAGCGCGAGGCGGTCCAGAAGCTGGATCTGGTCTGATGCGCCAAGCCCGCGTCTTCGTGACCGAGCGGGATGCGGGAAACCCGGACGAGATATCCGGCGCCGACGTGGTCGTCGTGCCCGCCGCCGACTCCGAGCAGTGGGCCGACCAGGTGCGCGACCGCGCTCCCAACGCGGTCGTGGTCGTGGTTGGCGGCTCGCCGCATGTGATGTGCGAGGCGACGCTGTTCCCGCGGGCCCGGATCATCGGCGTCGAGGACCAGTCGGAGGCCGACGCCGTCGTCGACACGATCGTCGCGGGCGAGGAGCGCGAGTTCGAGACGATCGTCCGCTGCCAGGGCGAGCGCGGGATCGAGGACGAGTTCGCCCGGGTGCCGGTGCGGATCGGTCCCCGCGGCGTGATCGAGATCGTCGAGGCCTAGTCGGTGAGGCGAGCCAACGCGTCGTTGAACGTCTGGCTCGGCCGCATCGCAGCTGTGACCTTCTCGAGATCCGGCCGGTAGTAGCCGCCGACGTCGACCGGCTCGCCCTGGACGGCGTTCAGCTCCTCGACGATCTTCTCCTCGTTCTTTGCGAGCTCGTCCGCGAACGGCTTGAACTGCGCCGCCAGCTCCGAGTCGTCGCTCTGGTCCGCGAGCGCCTGCGCCCAGTAGAGAGCCAGATAGAAGTGGCTCCCGCGGTTGTCGAGCTCGCCCGCCTTGCGTGACGGGGACTTGTTCTCCTCGAGGAGCCGGCCGGTCGCCTGATCGAGAGCGTCGGCCAGGATCTGAGGGCGCTTGTTGTCGTCGGTCTGCGACAGGAGCTCCAGTGAAGGGACGAGCGCGAGGAACTCGCCGAGCGAGTCCCAACGCAGGTGGTTCTCCTTCTGGAACTGCTGGACGTGTTTTGGGGCCGACCCGCCGGCGCCCGTCTCGAACAGGCCGCCGCCCGCCATCAGCGGCACGATCGACTGCATCTTCGCGCTCGTGCCCAGCTCCAGGATTGGGAAC
>DATBDN010000150.1:0-59155 GCA_036269895.1 Thermoleophilaceae bacterium | reverse complement strand
GCGCGGGTGGCCGTGAAGTCGTTCAACGAGGAGGCCGTCAAGTTCGCCCGCAAGTACCGGATCCCGGCGGGTGCCGGGTCGGACAGCCACGTGCCGCAGGGGCTGGGCTCGGTGCGGATTCGCATGCGCGACTTCGACGGGCCCGAGGAGTTCCTGGAGTCGCTGCGCGAGGCGGACATCATCCGCAAGCCGAAGAGCTTGCTCTACGTCCAGACGCTCAAATTCATCCAGACGAAGACTCGGCGGAAGAAATGATGCAGGCCGCAGGACGCTCCAAGCCGGAGGCGAAAACGGTCGCGGGGCGATCGATGCCGGCTACCGACGATGAGATACGTGAGAAGTACCTGGAGCGCGCGATACGCGAGCTGAACACGCTCACGCGCGAGATCCAGAACTGCGAGCACTGCCCCCGCGGGAACCTGATGCCGGTACTGGGCTCTGGTCACCCGCAGGCGGACATCATGCTCCTGAAGTACGCGCCGATGCCGTCGGAGATCGAGGAGGGCGTGGCGTTCTACGGGCGCGCCGGGAGCGCCTTGATGAAGAGCTTCAAGCGGCTGGGCATAGACCCGCTGGCGATCTACGGCACGGTGTTCGTGAAGTGTCCGGTCGGTGACACCGACCTGGCGGCGCCGGAGTGCCGGGCGCGGGTGGTGCAGGAGTTCGCGATCGTGCAGCCGCGGATGGTCGTGGTGATGGGCGACGAGGCGCTCGAGGAGCTGAACGACATCGGCGTGCCACTCGGACGGCGGCTCGCAGCCGAGCCGGGCGTGATCCAGCGCCTGACGCCGAGCTGCGAGGCGATCTGGTGCCCCGACATCGACCGGTCGCTCGACGACGAGGGAGCCAAGCGCGAGTTCTGGCGCGCGTTCCGGACCCTCGGCGACTGGTACGCAGATCTGCCGCCGTATTAAGGTCCACAGCATGGCGCGGATCCTCGTAGTTGCGAACAAGACGGCGGAGTCGCCGGAGCTGTTGGAGGCGCTGAAGGGCAGGGGGGCCGAGCATGAGTACGTACTCGTGGTGCCCGCCAGCGGAGGCGTGCTCGAGAAGGCAGCCGACCCCGACGCGGCGCGTGAGCACACTCAGCCGCACCTCGATGCGGCGCTCGAGAAGTTCCGCGCGGAGGGACTGAACGTCGAAGGCTCGGTCGGGGACTCGGATCCCGTAGCGGCGGTGCAGGACGCCGTCAACTTCGGGGAATTCGACGAGATCGTGATCTCGACGCTGCCGATCCGGGCCTCGAAGTGGCTGAAGCTGGACCTGCCGTCGAAGGCCCAGCGCGCCTCGGGGCTGCCCGTCACCCACGTCGAGACGAAGCAGCACGACTGATGTCCGGCCTCGAGGAGACAGGCGGAGTGGACCCGGTCATCCAGCAGAGGTGCGCCGAATGCGGCGCGAAGCTGACCGACGCCGAGGTACGTGCGGCGCTGGAATCCGGCGGCCCCTACCTCTGTCAGGTCCACGCGCTCGAGAACGTCCCGCTCGAGGACGAGGACGAGCCGACGGGCTGAGTCGATCCCGCCGACGGTCCTGGTCCTGGTAGGGATCGGGTCCGTCCAGGTCGGGTCGGCTGTCGCGAAGACGCTGTTCGACGACGTCGGGCCTGGCGGCACGGCGATGCTGCGCATCGTGCTGGCCGCAATCGTTCTCGTGCTGCTGTGGCGGCCGTCGCCGGGCGGTCACTCCTCCGGCGATCTCTGGCTGGCGGGCGCGTTCGGGCTGTGCCTCGCCGCGATGAACCTCAGCTTCTACCTGGCGCTCGACCACATCCCGCTCGGGGCGGCCGTGACGTGCGAGTTCGTCGGGCCGCTCGGTGTGGCCGTGGCCGGCTCCCGCCGGCTGCTGGATCTGCTGTGGGTGGCGCTGGCCGCCGGCGGCATCTTGCTGCTGGTGGCGCCGAGCGGCGGCGGGCTGAACGTGACCGGCGTCGTGCTGGCGCTGATCGCCGGCTGCTGGTGGGCCGCCTACATCCTGTTGAGCACGCGTGTCGGGCGCGCGTTCCCCGGCGGCACGGGACTGGCGCTGGCGATGGCTGTCGCTGCGGTGCTGATCCTGCCGGTCGGCATCGCAGACGGCGGCTCGGACTTGCTGCGGCCGGAGGTCCTGGCCGCCGGCCTCGGCGTCGCGATCCTCTCCTCGCTGATCCCCTATTCGCTCGAGATCGAGGCGCTTCGGCGCATGCCGGCGCACGTATTCGGCGTGCTGATGAGCCTGGAGCCTGCGGCGGCCGCGCTGGCGGGCCTGATCCTGCTCGGCCAGGTGCTGAAGGCGAACGAGTGGGCCGGGATGGCGCTCGTGATCGTGGCGAGCGCCGGCGCGACGCGCTTCGCGGAGCACCGCACACCGGCGCCACGCGACGCCTAGCCGGCGCGCCAGATGAAGACCCCGCCGCTCGCTTCGCCGTGCAAACCGAGCTGCGTGACCGCCCGCTCGACACCCGGGTACTGCGGATCGCCATAGTCGTGGAACACGACGAGCGCTCCGGGCACGAGCTTCGGCCGCCACGCCTCGAACGTCTGGACGGTCTCCTCAAGCTCGTGCGAGCTGTCGATGAACAGGAAGTCGACCGCTTCCGCCTGCGCGGGTCCATCGGCGCCGGCCGCGAGCACGAAGCTGACCCGCTCGCGCACACCGCGCCCGGCGAGCCGTGCGTAGATCGCAGCCGGTCGCTGCTCGATGTCGTACGAGACGACCCGCCGCTGGGCGTCGGCGAGCGCGAGCGCAAGGGCTGACCAGCCGGGGCCGGTGCCGACCTCCACGACCCTGCGCGAGCCGTCGGCCAGCGCGAGCAGCGTCTCCAGGTCGTCCGGGCGGGTGGCCGAGGCGAGCGTGAAGCGGTCGCGGCGCACAGCCGCAAGCGCCAGCGCCGCGACATAGAACAGCGCGACCCGCGGCGGCAGCCGGCGAACGGCCTCGAGTGCGCGGGCGGCGAGTGCCACAGCCCACTCGAACGACCGGCGAATCAGGTGGAGCGCTCGAACAGCGCTACGCACTCGATATGCGGGGTCTGTGGAAACATGTCAACCGGCTTGACGCTCCGCAGCTCATAGCCGGCGTCCGCGATCTGCCGCGCGTTCGGCGCGAGAGTCGTCGGGTTGCAGGACACGTAGACGATTCTTAGCGGCTCGGTCTCGAGGATCCGGCGCACGACCTTCTGCGACAGCCCTGCGCGCGGTGGGTCGACCAGGATCACGTCCGGCTTGCCGGCGCGCTCAACCAGCGGCCGCATCGCCGTGCGCACGTCGCCGGCGAGGAAATGAGCGTTGCCGATGCCGTTCAGGGCCGCGTTTCGCTGAGCGTCGCCGATCGCCTGCTCGATCAGCTCGACCCCCCATAGCTCGCGCGCCTGCCGAGCCAGCGACAGGCCGATCGTGCCGATGCCGCAAAAGAGGTCGTAGACGCGCTCGGACCCGCTGAGCGCCGCGGCGGCGGCGGCCTCGCCGTAGAGGCGCTCGGCCATCTCCGTGTTCGTCTGGAAGAACGCCTCGTGGGAGATGCGGAAGCGCAGCCCGCACAGCGTCTCCTCGATCCACTCCTCGCCCTGGAGCAGGACCGTCTTGCCGTCGCGGGTGGTCTCGGCCACGCCGCCGGTCTGCGTCCACAGCACGCTGTCGGCGCCGAGCGCGGCGGCGAAAGCCTCGGCGCGGAAGTCGCCCTCGCTGGTGACGATCCTCGCCTGCACCTGGCCGCTGCGCCGCCCCTCGCGCACCACGAGGTTGCGCAGGAACCCGGCGCCGCTGCGGCGATCCCAGGCCGACAGGCCCTCGGCGCGCGCCCAGTCGCGGGCCGCGTTGCGCACGGCGTCGATCTCCTGCGACGCGAGCACGTCCTCGGTCACGTCCTCGATCTCGTTCCAGCGCCCCGGCTTGTGGAAGCCGAGCAGGAGCTCGCCCTCATCGCTCTCCCCGAACGAGTACTCGAGCTTGTTGCGGTAACGCCATGTCTGCTCCGCGGCCACGATCGGCGCAACCGGCGGTGTGTCAAAGCCGCCGTAGCGCTCGAGTGCCTCCCTCACCTGGCGCTCCTTCTCCTCGAGCTGGCGTTCGTAGGGCAGCACGCCCCAGGGCGCGCCCGGGTGCGGTGCCTGTGGCGCGATCCGCTCCGGGCTCGGCTCGACCACGTCGGCCAGGATCGCCTCGGCGTAGTCGCGCTTCGAGCGCGTCACGCGCGCAAGCACGCGGTCGCCCGGCACCGCGCCGCGTACGAACACCACATAGCCATCCAGCCGCGCGACGCCCGCTCCGCCGAACGCGAAGTCGTCGACAACGAGTTCCAGCTCGGTGCCTGGCTTCGGGCGTGCTGTTGCGGGCCGGGACGGCATGCGGCACCTATCCTCGCAGCACCTTGGATCTAGACCGATACCGCGCCGACGCCGACCAGTTCATGGCCGAGCTGATGCGCGAGCACTACCTGCACTTCTCTGGCCAGAAGGACGAGTTCGAAATCGAGCCGATCTATGACCGCCATGCTGAGCTCTACTCACGGCAGGCGGTCGAGGAGCTGCGCGGCAGCGGCAACCGGGAGCTGCTCTTCTTCGCCGTCCAGGGCCTGATGGGCCAGGAGACGAAGGCCGAGGAAGCCGAGCTGGCGCGACGTGAGGCGGCACTCGAGATCGTCGTCGACGACGAGCGGCTTCCGTTCCGTCAAGCGCCCGTGATCCAGGCCGGCGAGCCGGACCCGGACCGCCGCGCGGCGATCGAGCGGGCGCGGATCGACGCGGCCGAGCGCGAGCTGACGCCGCTCGCGCTCGAGATGTTCGAGCGGAACTCAGCGATCACGAGAGAGCTCGGCTGGTCCTCGATGCTCGATTTGTGCGAGGAGCTGTCGGGAATCGATCTCGCCGCGCTGGAGCAGCAGACCGAGGCGTTGCTGCGTGACACGGAGGCTTCGTACGAGCCGGTCGTGGAACCGCAGTTGCGCGAGCACCTCGGGCTTGGGTTCAACGAGCTGCGTCGCTCCGATCTCCCGGCGCTGTTCCGCGCGCCGTCGCTCGATGCGGCGTTCCCGCCCGAGCGCGCGATCCCGGCGCTGCGCCAGACGCTTGCCGGGCTCGGAATCGACGTCGACTCCCAGCGCAACGTGATCCTGGATGCCGAGGTGCGCCCGAAGAAGACGCCCCGGGCGTTCTGCGCGCCGGTGCGGGTGCCGGACGAGGTGTACCTGATGATCTCACCGCAGGGCGGTCGCGATGACACGCAGGCGCTGCTGCACGAGGCAGGGCATACCGAGCACTTCGCCCACGTCAGGCCGGGTGTCCCGTTCGAGCGCCGCTTCCTCGGCGACAACTCGTTCACCGAGGCGTTCGCGTTCCTGTTCCAGTACCTGAGCGAGGAGCCGGCGTGGCTGGAGGACGTGATGGACGTGGACGCCGGCCCGCTCGCGGGGTACGCGCAGGCGGTCAAGCTGATCTTCCTGCGCCGCTATTCGGCGAAGCTGGGGTACGAGCGGCGGCTGCACGCGGCCGATGTCGACCTGAAGGCGATGCCGGACGAGTACGCAACCCGCTTGTCAGCCGCGGTGCACGTCGACTGGCCGCGGGAGAACTGGATCCACGACGTCGACCGGTTCTTCTACGCAGCCGCCTACATCCGCGCGTGGGCGACTGAGCGCGCGCTGCGCACGCACCTGGTCGACCAGTTCGGAGAGCGCTGGTTCGCAGAGCCCGCCGCCGGCGAGCTGCTCACGCAGATCTGGAGCAAGGGTCAGCGAGCGCTGGCCGAAGAGCTGCTCGAGGAGCTGGGCGCGGAGCCAAGGATCGATCTCGCTGTGCTGACGACGTGACAAAAGGGGACTGTCCCCGTTTGTAACGGCGCCTAGCGGAGCTTCGCTTCGATTGCATCGAGCACGGACTTGCGGTTGCCGCGCCGCCGCTCGTAGTCGCGCACCTTGCGGAGCTCCGCGGGCGTGAGCGTGTCGAGGCGTGAATTGATCTGCGCGGCCGTCAGGTCGTCGTAGTTGGTGATCGGGAACGCGGGGCCCACGCCTGCGACGCGGCGGGCGCGGTCTGCCTGCACCAGCAGTGGGTCCGCCGCCTTGCGTGCCGCGTCCGCGGCCTGGCCCACCGAGCGGCGCGCGCCGCGAGCAGCGTCGACACTGCGCCCGCGCACATTCTCGGTGCGCTCCTCCAGGCGCGAGCGGCCGCGCCCGAGCAGCTGCTCGAGGTCCTTCATGACGTCGTCGGTCTGCTGGCGCCCGACCGTGAACAGGGCCTGGCCGAGCTGGGCCGCGTCGTCGCGCGTCATGCGTCCGCGCTTCACGACCTCGTCGAGCGCCTCCTCGATCCGCTCGCGACTGAGCATGACGATCTCGAAAGGCCGGATCAGGTTGCTGGTCAGCGCCTGGCGGAACTCGGCGACGGACTTGCCCGAGAACTCACCCGTCGTGGCGTTCGCAACCTTGCGCGCCTGTTTCTGCGCCTTCTGCTGGCGCCCCCGCGCCTGGCCGCCCTTCTTGGCCGCACGCTTGCGCGAGGCCGAGGAGCTCGTCTTCTGCGCCGAGGACTTCCTTGCTGCCGAGGACTTCCTTGCTGAACTCTTCTTCGCCGAGCTCTTCTTCTCCGCCATCTGTGCCTCCTTCGCCCAGGGTTGCGGGGCGGACTATCCCACTTCGAAGGCGGCGGCGACTGGCGCATGGTCGGACAGTCGGACGCGCTCGGCGCCGGGAGCGGGCACGTCGCGTCGCTCCGCTGGCAGCTGGTGCGGCCCCTCGACCACGCTCGGGCCGCGGGCGAGCACGTGATCGATCAGCTTCGGACCGGTCGGGCCCGAGAAGCCATCCTCCTCGAGGCGCTGGAAGATCCACGGCTCGACCGCCGGGCGGACGTTGAAGTCACCCCCGAGGATCAGGGGACAGTCCTCGCTCCACTCGCGCGCAACGCGCGCCGCGCGCTCGACCTCGCGCGCTGCCCGCTCGGGAGCATGGGCAGTGGCGTGCAGGTTTGCCACGCAGAGGCTCGCGCCGCTCGGGTGTCGCAGCCGCAGCCAGATCATCCGGCGGCGCTCGGGAATGGAGGCCAGTGTCAGGTGACGGTCTTCGTCAATCGACCACGGTGAACGTACGAGCACCTGGTTCGAGCCTCCCTCGCCGGACTTGATCAGGTCCGGCCGGCGATCGGCGACCCAACCGCGTAGGAAGCCGAGCTGGTTGCGTGAGGTCTTGACGAGCCGGCCATCGGCGGCGGCTGCCGATGCGAGCTCGCGGAACCAGCGCGGCGGCGCTTCCTGCAGGAGCGCCACATCCCATTCGAGCTGAGCCAGGAAGGCGGCGAACTCTGCGCGGAGCGATCGCTTGTAGTCGACCGAGGCCGGCAGGTCACGGCCGTGGAAGAGGTTCCACGCAAGGACCCGGACTACGATGCCTTGGTGCCCCGCCACTTCCTCACCGGCGCGGAGCTTACGAACGACGAGCTCACGCAGATCCTTGACCGGGCGCTCGAGCTGAAGGCCGACCGCTACGCGTCGCGCGCGCTCGACCGCCGCACCGTCGCGCTGGTGTTCGAGAAGCCGTCCACACGCACGCGCGTCTCGATGGAGGTGGCCGTCGCGCAGCTCGGCGGCACGCCCCTGGTGCTGCGCGAGAGCGAGACGCAGATCTCGCGCGGCGAGTCGCTCCAGGACTTCGCGCTCGTGCTGTCGCGCTACGTCGACGCGATAGGGGTTCGCACGGCTCCGCACGAGACCCTCGAGACGCTGGCCGAGCACGCCGGTGTCCCGGTGATCAACCTGTTGACGGCGAAGCACCACCCGTGTCAGGTGCTTGCGGACCTACTGACGCTGCGCGAGCGCTTCGGCAGTCTCCAGGGACTGAAGCTCGCGTACGTCGGCGACGGCAACAACATGGTCAACTCGCTGATGCTGCTGGGCGCGCTGGCCGGCGTACAGGTAGCGGTGGCCACTCCGCCCGAGCTGCGTCCCGATCCGGAACTCGTGGCGTCGCTGAACGGCAAGGTCAGCCTGACCGCCGATCCCGCCGAAGCGGCAGCAGGCGCGCACGCGCTCTACACCGACGTCTGGATCAGCATGGGCGACGACGAGGGTGCGGCCAGCCGCCGGCGCACGCTGCTCGAGCCGTACCGCCTCGACGAGCCCCTGTTGGCGCAGGCTCGTGAGGACGCGATTGCGCTCCACTGCCTGCCGGCGCATCCCGGCGAGGAGATCTCCTCGGAGGTTCTCTACGGCGAGCAGTCGGCCGTCTGGGATCAGGCGGAGAACCGGCTCCACGCACAGAAGGCGCTACTGGAGTACCTGATTCCCGCGGCGAGGTAGGGTCCCGCCTATGAAGCGGCTCAGCATTCTCGGCGCCGCCGCTCTGCTCGCGCTTGCGGGTTGTGGCGGATCGAGCAACAGCAGCTCGTCCAGCTCAACCGCGAGCTCGGGAGGCGGCGCAACAAGCCCGTCGTCAAGCGGAGGCGGAGGCGGCGGTCAGACGCTGTCGCTGCAGGCCGACAAGGCGCAGCTGAAGTTCAACACGACCAAGCTCAGCGCCAAGTCCGGCAAGGTCACGATCGTCATGACCAATCCGTCGCCACTGCAGCACGACATCGCCATCAAGGGCGGCGTGAGCGCCAAGGGCCCGGTCGTGGGCCAAGGCGGCAAGTCGACCGTGACGGTGACGCTGAAGCCCGGCAAGTACACGTTCTACTGCTCGGTGGATGGCCACGAGGCCGCCGGCATGAACGGCGAGCTGGACGTCAGGTAGCGCGCAAGCCGAAGCCCCGCAACAACAGAAAAACCGACTCGCCGAGCCCTCCGCGCTGCGGGAGGAGGCCCAGCTGCGTGGCGGCGTCGTAGAGATCGAAGAAGCCGCGTGCGCGGCGCACCTCACCGTCGGCCAACTCCAGGTAGTGAAGGCCGTGCAGCGCGACGAAGCGGTTGGTGGCGGGCAGCGCCGCGCTGCCGTTCTTGTGCGTGCCGACCGCGCGCCACGGGACGCAGGCGAACGCCCCGCCCGTCAGGGCCTCGCCGGTGCGGTTGATGCGCAGGTCCGGCAGCGCCTCGCGCATTCGCGCCGCGTGGCGCTCGAGCGCCTCCAGCCCCTGCAGCGGCTCGTGCGCAAGCGGATCCTCGTACTGAATGTCATGCGCACAGCACGACGAGAAGGGAGCGTCGCCGGCCCACGCGCGCAGCCAGGCGGCTGCGAGGTCGTCGACACGTTCGATCTCGTTCACGAGAGCTCTGGCACGCCTTCCATCGGCGAGGACGCGTCGGCGTAGAGGCGTCGTGGGATGCGGCCGGCCTCGAACGCCGTCCGCCCCGCCTCGACCGCCAGCCTCATCGCGCGTGCCATGCGTGCCGGGTCCGCGGCGCGCGAGACCGCGCTCGCCAGCAGCACGCCGTCGGCGCCGGCCTCCATCGCGAGCGCAGCGTCGGAGGCCGTGCCGATGCCCGCGTCCAGGATCACCGGCACGCCCGCCTGGTCGCGAATCAGGCGCAGGTTGTACGGGTTGAGGATGCCCATGCCGCTGCCGATCGGCGACCCGAGCGGCATGACAGCTGCACAGCCAACGTCCTCGAGCCGCCGCGCGAGGATCGGGTCGTCGTTGGTGTAAGGCAGCACCACGAAGCCATCGGCGACGAGTTGCTCGGCGGCTGAGACCAGCTCGACGGCGTCCGGCAGCAACGTCTTGTCGTCGCCGATCACCTCGAGCTTCACCCACTCGGTATCGAGTGCCTCGCGCGCGAGGTGCGCGGTGGTGATGGCGTCCCGGGCCGTGAAGCAGCCAGCGGTGTTGGGCAGGATCGTGACGCCGGCGTCGGTGAGGACGCCCAGCAGCGAGCCCGCGGCGCTTGCGTCGACGCGGCGCATCGCGACCGTCGCGATCTCGGCGCCGGAGTGCTCGAGTGCGGCTGCGAGGGCCTCGTGCGTGCGAAAGCCGCCTGTGCCAAGGATCAGGCGCGACTCCAGCCCGCGGTCTGCGATCCGCCAGCTCATCCGCCCTGGACCGCCTGCACGACCTCGACGCGCTGACCGTCTCCCAGCGTCGTGTCGCCCCATTGGTCTTGCGGCACGACCTCGCCGTCGACCGCCGCTGCGATGCCGCGGCCGTCGGCGGATGCCCCGCTCGCCTCGATGGCGTCGACGACGGTCGCGCCGACAGTCAGCTCGCGGGCCTCGCCGTTCACCCAGATCGTCATGCGGTGACCCTCGTGAGCGCCTCCACGACGCGCTGCGCCGTCAGCGGCGCGAGCAGAATGCCGTTCCGGTAGTGGCCGGTCGCGTAGACCACGCGGTCGTTAGCGCGGCCGATGAGCGGCCGGTTGTCCGGCGTGGCGGGCCGGAGCCCGGCGATGACCTGCATGAACTCGAGCTCCCACACGTCCGGGAGCACCTCCCACGCGGCCTCGAGCAGCCGGTGCACGGCGCCGGCGTCGACGCTCGTGTCGAAGCCCTTCTCCTCAGACGTCGCGCCGACCACGACGCGCCCGTCGGCGCGCGGGACGACGTAGCAGCGCGGCGTCCGGATGATGCGTCCTGCCAGTGGCGCCGCTCCTGCGCGCGTACGCAGGTGAAGCAGCTGACCCTTCACCGGGTGCACACGGACGTCGGCGAGTGCGGCGCTCCACGCGCCCGCCGCCAGCACCACGTGCTCGGCGTCGATGTCGTCAAGCGATCTGACATCCGCCTGCTCGATCCGCCCGCCGGCGTCCTCGAACGCGCGTACGAGTGCGGCAATTACCGCCACCGGGTCGACCTGGGCCTCATTCGGCGCGTCGATCGCGCCCGCGATGCGCGGCGCCAAGGCCGGCTCGAGCGCACGTGCGGCGGTGGGGACCAGCCACTCCGACTCGAGCCCAAGCGAGCGCTGCAGCTCGTGCAGCCGCCGCAGCTCGGCGGCATCGTCGCGGTCGACCGCGACCACGAGGGCGCCGTCGGCGCGGTAGGCGATCGGCATCCCGGCGGCCGCCTCCAGCTCGGCGGCGAACGCGGGCCACAGCGCGGCCGACTCGAGGTTCAATGCCAGCAACTCGTCCTCGCCGAAGTCCGTCTCCGTGACGGGCGCCAGCATGCCGGCGGCCACCGACGAGGCACCGCAGCCGGGATGGCCACGTTCGAGCACGACAACGCGCAGCCCGTTCTGGGCTGCGCGCCAAGCGGTTGCGAGCCCGGCGATGCCGGCGCCCACTACAGCGAGATCGTGAGTGCGGTGCGTCTGTCTCTCCCTTCGCCGGCATTACCCGGATCAGGTGCTGGCGGTCGGCGGCCCACAGCCGCCCTCTCAGCCCGGTCCGTCCCGGGCTCCCGTCGAGTCTGATGTTAGTGCCGCGTCCTAGTAGCGGTCGCGAACGACTTCGCGCTCGGCCGGCGGAGCGGCGGTCGTGCGATCGGCAGCGCGCGTCCGGTCAGCCCAGATGGTCGCGTACAGCAGCGAGATCAGAAGCCCGACGATGCCCACGATGAGCAGGATCGTGCCAACGGTGGCGATGCTGATACCGGAGACACTGGCCGTCACCGCAAATCGCAGAATCGCTCCAAGGGCAATCAGGAAAATCGATGTCCCTATCCCCATTGTTTCTTTCCTCTCAGAATTCGGTTACAAGTCGGAGGTACCACCTATGACCGGGCGCCAAACACCGCAACCCGGTAGCTGCTAAGCAGTTAGTGACTCTGAAGCGGCAGGGGGACTTAGCCGCCGCTTCCTTGACAGCGACCCTCCCTTTCGAAAGAACCGATGAATCGACGCTTGCCTTTTGCTCTGATCCTCTGCCTTGCGGCTCTCGCCGCGATACCGACCTATGCGTCCGCGCGCAGCACCCAGGTATCCATAATCCAAGATGATGCGAAGGTGATCGCATCCGGTGACGCGACGCGCAACGCGACCCTGGACGAGATGCGCAACCTGGGCGCCGACGTGCTGAAGATCTCGATCTCCTGGCGCGCGCTGGCGAACGGCGGCAGGCCGGCGAACCCCGAGGACCCGAACGCCTACCCTGCGGGCGCCTGGGCGCCGTACGACGCCGCCATCCAAGGCGCCGTCGCTCGCGGCATGCAGGTCTTCCTGAACATCGGCGGGGCCGCTCCCGGCTGGGCGGTCGGCGGCAAGTCCACACCGGCGGGCGCATACCGGCCGAACGCGACTGCCTTCGGGCGCTTCGCGAAGGCGGTCGGCACGCGCTACCCCAGCGTCAAGCTGTGGTCCGTGTGGAACGAGCCGAACCTGCCCGTCTTCCTGCTGCCGCAGCGCTCGTCGACCAAGTCGCACTATCCGGTGTCGCCGACGCTCTACCGCAACCTCTACCGCGCCGCGCACAACGGCTTGGCCGCCAGCGGGCACGGCAGGGACACGATCCTGCTCGGCGAGCTGCTGCCGGTCGGCAAGTCGTCGCACACCACCCGCTCGAGCATCAGGCCGCTCGAGTTCCTGCGCGAGCTCGCGTGTGTCGACAGCCACTACCACGCCTACAGGGGCACTGCTGCGAAGGAGCGTGGCTGCAAGGGCTTCAAGGCGCTGCCGCTGTCCGGGATCGCCTACCACCCGTATGCGCTCGCCGGCGGTCCGACGAAGCGCCCGCCGAACAAGGACGACGCGACGATCGGCACGCTGTCGCGCGTCACCAAGGTCGTCGACCGGCTGCGCGCACGTCATCGCTTCTCGGGGCCCGCGCACCCGCCGCTCTGGTTGACGGAGTTCGGCGTCCAGACCGACCCGCCGGACTACCTGTTCGGTTCGCCGATGAAGCGCGTGCCGACCTACCTGGGCATGTCCGAGCGCATCGCGATGCGCAACAGGCGTGTCTACTCGTACTCGCAGTACCCGCTGTATGACGACCGCACCACGAGCGGCTTCCAGTCCGGCCTGCACTTCTACAGCGGCAAGACGAAGCCCGGCATCTACCAGGAGTACAAGCTGCCGATCTTCGTCCGTCGCTCGGGCCGCTCCGGCGTCGACTTCTGGGGCGGCGTGCGTGCGGCGAGCGGTGGCGCCGTGACGCTCTTCAGCCGCAAGGGCACGAAGGGCAACTTCACCGTCCTGAAGAAGTCGGTCAAGCTCAACAAGCGCGGCTACTTCGAGGTACGCGTGCGTGCCTCGAGCGCGTCGAAGCGCCAGTTCAAGTTCGGCTTCGGCAAGCAGCGCAGCATCGTCGTCACCGCTCACTGACCGTGCTGGACGACGCTCGCCTCTACTTTGTCGTCGAGGCGAGCGCGTCCGACCGGCTGCTCCAGGAAGCGTTGGCGGGCGGCTGCGACGTGCTGCAGCTGCGCGACCATGACGCGTCCGACGACGAGCTGATGGACGCGGCTGAGCGCTTCCGCGACGTGTGCGACGCGCACGACGCGCTGTTCGTCGTGAACGACCGTCCCGAGATCGCGCTGCACGCGGGAGCTGACGGGGTGCACGTGGGGCAGGACGACTTGCCGGTGGACGCGGTTCGGCGCCTGGTCGGACCGGACGTGTTCATCGGGCTGTCCACGCATTCACCGCAGCAGTTCGACGCCGGCTCGTCGTCCGAGGCGGACTACCTGAGCGTGGGGCCCGTGTGGGAGACGCCGACGAAGGCGGGCCGCCCGGCAGCGGGGCTCGACTACGTCCGCTACGCCGCAGCGCACGCAACGAAACCGTGGTTCGCGATCGGCGGCATCGACCAGGCGAACATCGGCGAGGTGGTGGCGGCCGGAGCGGGCCGCGCGGTCGTCGTCCGGGCCATCCGCGATGCGGATCACCCGCGCGCGGTCGCATCTGCGCTGAAATCTCGACTGAATGTCGAGTAGAGCAAGGAAACGAGCACGCGCGGCGGCGGCCGGCGAGGTGCGGGCAGAGGCGCCACCGAAGCCGCCGTCGCGGTCGGAGCTGAAGAACGCGGAGGCGCGCTCGAAGCTCATGCCGCTTCGCGCGGGCGAGCGGCCCACTGCCGTGACCGTCGCGGCCGTCGTCGCGGCAGTGCTTGTCGTCGTGAACATCACGATGGCCGCCAGCGGCTACCAGATCCAGGGCAAGACGGCGGCGCTGCCGGGCGTGATCGTCTTCACGATCCTGCTCGGCGCGATGGCTTGGGGCCTGTGGCGCGCGCGCTACTGGGCCGTGCTCGGGATGGAGGCGCTGCTCGGGATAACGATGATGCTGTTCGGGCTCGCCTTGCCGTTCGCAAGCAACTTGCGTGCCGTCTTCGTGTCGCTCGCGGTGCTGATTCCTGCCGCGACGCTCTTCTGGTTCCTCATCAAGGCGATGGCGAGGATCCAGATGCCCCAGCGGCGTTAGCGCGCAAGTCCGGCTCGAAGGCGGGCGCTAGTTTCTCTTGCATGCCCGATAGCCGCTACGACTGCATCGTCATTGGTTCCGGGCCCGGCGGCTACGTGGCAGCGATCCGCGCAGCGCAGCTGGGCATGAAGACCGCTGTGGTCGAAAAGGAGTTCATCGGCGGCCGCTGCCTGAACATCGCGTGCATCCCCGCGAAGGCCGTCCTGCGCGCCGCTGACGTGCTGACCGAAGTGCGCGCCGCGGGTGATTTCGGGATCAAGGTTGCCGAGCCCGAGGTCGACTTCGCGGGCGTCGGCGCGCATCGGGACAAGGTCGTCAAGACGCTGACGAGCGGCGTGTCGATGCTGCTCAAGAAGAACAAGGTCGACGTAATCGAGGGCGAGGCTTCGCTGACGAAGGACGGCAACGTCGCAGTCGGCGGCAACGAGATCGAGGCCGGCACCGTGATCCTGGCGACGGGCTCGGTACCGAAGCCGGTGCTCGACCTGGAGTTCGGTAGCAGGGTGCTTGACACCGCCGCGGCGTGGCTGCTGAACGAGCGCCCGAACAAGCTTGCCGTGATCGGCGCAGGCGCCTCCGGCACCGAGATCGCGTCGGCGTATGGCCGGCTCGGCACCGAGGTCGTGCTGCTCGAGGCCCTCGAGCAGATCCTGCCGCTCGAGGACAAGGACATCGCCCGCACCGCCGCTCGTGAGATCGGCAGCGAGGGCATCAAGATCGTCACCGGCGCGAACATCACCAAGGCTGACGTCTCCGACCCGGGCGTCACGCTCGACTGGGGCGACGGGCCTCAGGAGTTCGACTACGTGACGATCGCGGCGGGTCGCGCACCCGACGTGGAGGCGCTCGGGCTCGCCGACGCCGGGATCGAGACCGACGAGCGCGGCCAGGTCAAGGTCGACGGCCACCAGAAGACGAGCCGCGACGGCGTCTACGCGATCGGCGACATCGTCCCGGGCCCGTGGCTCGCCCACAAGGCCTCGGAGGAGGGAGTGATCGCGGTCGAGGCCGCTGCCGGCCAGGACCCGCATCCGATCGACCACTCCGCGATTCCGGCCGTGACCTTCTGCTACCCGCAGGTTGCGAGCTTTGGGCTGACCGAGGAGAAGGCCAAGGAGGCCGGCTACGACGTAGTCGTCGGCAAGGTGCCGATGGGCGCGGTCGGGGCGCCGACCGTCTACGGCGACCGCGGCGGGATGATCAAGATCGTCGGCGACAAGAACTACGGCGAGATCCTCGGCGCGCACATGGTCTCGGTGAAGGCGGCAGACCTGATCGAGGAGCTCGTGGTCGCGAAGGAGCTCGAGGGCGGCTATCCCGAGATCGCGAAGACGATCCACCCGCACCCCGCGTTCGCGGAGGCCGTGCTGGAGGCCGCGCGGGCGACCGACGGCTGGCTCATCCACGGTTAGCTCGCACACGAGCTCGCCGTGAACGACCGGCCGGTCTTCTACTACGACTTCAGCTCGCCGTATGCCTGGCTGGCGGCCGAGCGCGTGGACAGCGTGCTGCCCGTGCCGCCGGTGTGGCAACCGGTGTCGTTCGGGCACATCCTGCAGGCGAGCGGGCGCGAGCCCTGGAGCTTCCACGAGCCGTCGAAGAGCGATGGGATCGCCGAGATCGAGCGGCGCGCCGCCGAGCGCGGGCTGCCGGCGCCGCGCTGGATCGAGGGCTGGCCGCTGGCGACGTATTCGCTCCTGCCCCTGCGCGCGGCGATCTTCGCGCAACAGGCGGGCCGCGCGGCCAGCTTCTCGCTGGCGGCATTCCGCCAGTTCTTCGCCGCCGGGCGGACGCTGGCGGACCTCGACAACGTTCTGATCGCTGCCGCGGCGTCCGAGCTCCACCCGCGGGCCGTCACGCGGGGCGTCGAGTCGAAGACGGTGAAGGACGCGCTGCGGCAGGCGACCGAGGAGGCGATCAGGCTCGGCGTCGTCGGCGTTCCGACGGTTGCCATCGGCAGCGAGCTCTTCTGGGGCGACGACAAACTCGAAGAAGCAGCCGCCGCGCTCGCATAATCAAGACCGTGCAGAGCTGGAAGCCGGAGTATGGAATCGCGCTGATCCCGATCGGGTCGGCGATCATCGTTTCGATCCTGGTGGTGATGTTCGGCGGCTCGGCGAACGCCGGGCAGTGGGCGGCGATCATCACCTTCTTTGTGACACTGCCGTTCGTGGTGGGCAGGCTGCTCGACCGGGCGAGGTAGTGTGCGCGCCCGTGGGGGCGTTGCCGGACGCGGTCACTAGTCGCGCGATCCTGCGGCGGATGCTGCTGATCCGCCGCTTTGAGGAGCGTGCCGGCGAGATGTACGCGAAGGCGAAGATCGGCGGCTTCCTGCATCTGGCGATAGGCGAGGAGGCGACGATCGTGGGCGCGGTCGATGCGCTGCGCGACACCGACTACCTGATCTCCACCTATCGCGAGCACGGCCAGGCGCTCGCGCGCGGAACCGACCCGAAGTTCGTCATGGCCGAGCTGTTCGGCAAGAAGGACGGCTGCTCGGGTGGCCGCGGCGGGTCGATGCACCTGTTCGACGCCGAGCGCCGCTTCATGGGCGGCTACGGGATCGTGGGAGGGAACCTGCCGATCGCGGCTGGGCTCGCTTTGGCGTCCGACTACCGCGGCGAGGACGACGCGACGCTCTGCATGATGGGCGACGGCGCGACGAACCAGGGCACGTTCGGCGAGACGATGAACCTGACGGCGCTGTGGGAGCTGCCGGTGGTGTTCGTCGTGGTGAACAACCAGTTCGGGATGGGCACGGCGCTGGCTCGTCACTCGGCCCAAACCGACCTGTCGGTGAAGGCGGCGGGCTTTGGCGTGCCGGGCCACCAGTGCGACGGAATGGACGTGCTCGACACGCACGCGGTGGTGTCGGAGGCGCTGCGGCGGGCGCGCGAACAGCGCAAGCCGCAGTTGGTCGAGGCGCTCACGTACCGCTACCGCGGACACTCGATGGCCGATCCCGAGGAGTACCGCTCCGAGGCGGAGGTCGAGGAGTGGCAGAAGCGCGACCCGATCCGCACGTTCGCGGAACGCGTTGCCGACGACCTCGACTTCGACGAGCTGGACGAGGAGGTCGTCGGGGCGGTCGATGCCGCGGTGCAGTTCGCCGAGGACTCGCCGTTCCCCGACCTCGAGTCCCTTTACGGGCACCTCTATGCCTGAGCTGCGCTACCGCGAGGCGGTCGGGCAGGCGCTCGCCGAGGAGATGGAGCGCGACGAGTCGGTGTTCCTGATGGGGCAGGACATCGGCGTGTTCCAGGGGTCGTTCAAGGTCACCGCCGGGCTGCTCGAGAAGTTCGGCGAGAAGCGCGTGCGCGATACGCCGATCTCCGAGAACTCGATGGTCGGCATGGGGGTCGGGGCCGCGATGGCCGGTCTGCGGCCGGTGGTCGAGATCATGACGATCAACTTCGCCCTGCTGGCGATGGACCAGATCGTCAACCACGCCGCGGCCGTGCCGTACATGTTCGGCGGCGCAGCGAAGGTGCCGCTGGTGATGCGGATGCCCCAGGGGGGCGGGCATCAGCTCGGACCCACGCACTCGCATTGCTTGGAGGCGATATTCATGCACGTGCCTGGACTGCTGGTTGCGGTGCCGTCGACGCCAGCCGACGCAAAGGGTTTGTTGAAGGCCGCCATTCGCGATGACAACCCGGTTGTCTTCATTGAGCACGAGTCGCTGTACGGGCAGAAAGGCGAGGTCCCTGAGGAGATGGAGCCGATGAGCCTCGGCGAGGCGGCGATCCGCCGTGAAGGCGACGATGTGACCGTGGTGGGGATCTCGCGGATGGCGGCGACGGCGGTGGCGGCTGCCGAGGCTTTGGCGGACGAGCACGACCTGTCGGCGGAGGTGATCGACCCGCGCACCCTGCGGCCGCTCGACCTGGACACGATCTTGGAGTCGGTGAAGAAGACGAACCGTGTGGTGATCGTCGAGGAGGGCTGGCCGCACGGCGGCGTGGGCGCGAATTTGGCTGCATTGATCCAGGAGCAGGCGTTCGACTGGTTGGATGCACCCGTGCAGCGAGTGAGCGGGGCCGACGTGCCGATGCCGTATTCGAAGCCGCTGGAGCAGGCGGCCATGCCGGGCCAGGACCACGTGGTCGAGGCGGTGCTGGCGACCTTCGGAGACGTGTGATGGCGAGCGAAGTGGTGATGCCCCGGCTGTCCGACTCCATGGAGGAGGGCACGATCCTGAAGTGGCTCGTCGACGAAGGCGGGGAGGTGAAGAAGGGCGAGCCGCTTGTCGAGATCGAGACGGACAAGGCGAACATGACCTACGACGCCGACTCCGACGGGACGCTGATCGAGGTGATGGCGAAGGAAGGCGAGACGCTGGCGGTGGGTGAGCCGATAGCCCGGATCGGCGACGCGTCTGAGGCGGATGGCGAGGCGAGTGGCGGCGGCGAGGCCGACGCGGACGCGAGCGACGGCGGATCGGACGCGGAGGCAGACGGCGGCGAAGACGATTCGAGCGACGCGGACGGCGACGAGAGCGAATCGGATTCGGGCGACGACGGCGACGAAGCGGACGCGGAGCGCGCCCCCGAGGCAGAGGGCGACGGCGACGCGGATGCCGAGCGCGACGGCGGCGACAGCGCGGATGCCGAGGACGACGAGGAGGGCGGCGCGGATGCGGAGGGCGGCGCGGATGCGGAGGGCGAGGCGGACGAGAGCTCGGATGCGGGCAACGACGCCGATTCGCGCGACGACGAATCCGATTCGCGCGACGACGGATCCGACGGCGGGGATCCTGAGCGCATCAAGGCGTCGCCTGTAGCTCGACGCCTTGCCGAGGATGAGGGAGTTGAGCTTCAGTCGGTTGAGGGCACCGGGCCTGGTGGGCGCATCACCAAGGCCGATGTCGAGTCGGCCGGCCAAGGGCAGAAGCGATCCGGGGGCGGCGGTGGTGCCAAGGGCGCTGTCGACGTCCAGGAGCTCACGCGCCTCCAGCAGACGGTCTCGCGCCGGATGGCCGAGTCGAAGGCCACGGCTCCCGACTACGCACTCACCGTCGACGTCGACATGACGCTCGCCGTCGAGCTGCGCGGGCGCCTCCAGGACGCGTCCGAGCATCCGCCCTCGTTCAACGACATGATCGTCAAGGCCGCCGCCAACGCGCTGCGCGAGCACCCGCGTGTCAACGGCGCCTACCGCGACGGCAAGTTCGAGCACTACTCGCGGGTCAACGTCGGCATCGCCGTGGCCGCCCAGGACGCTCTGGTCGTCCCGACCATCTTCGACGCCGACAGCAAGTCGCTCGGTCAGATCGCGCGCGACGCGCACGAGCTCGCGGACAAGGTCCGCGAGGGGAAAATCACGCCGCCCGAGGTCGCCGGCGGCACCTTCACCGTCTCCAACCTGGGCATGTACGGGATCGACGAGTTCACGGCGGTCATCAACCCGCCGCAGGCAGCGCTCCTCACGGTCGGAGCGCTGAAGAAGCGACCGGCCGTCGACGACAACGGGCGGGTCGTCGCGCGCGACCAGATGCGGCTGACCCTGGTCAGCGATCACCGCATCCTCTACGGAGCCGACGCCGCCGAGTTCCTCGCACGCATCCGCGAACTGCTCGAGCAGCCGCTGAACCTCGCTTTGTAAACGGGCTTACGTAATACCCTGCGGCCGATGCGGCTGAGACGCCGGGAAAACGACGACAGTGATGCCGCCGAGGCTGCCCGCGTCGCGATGTACGACGACGTCACAGGGCTCGCCAGCCGCTTCCTCTTCTTCGACCGGCTCGGGCTTGCGCTGGCCCGCACCGAGCGCCGCAACTCGTTCGCCGCCGTCCTGCTCCTGGACCTCGACGGCTTCAGCAGGGTCGAGGAGCGCGCCGGTCGCACCACGGCCGAGGAGGCCCTTCGTGAGGTCGCCGATCGCCTGATGACCGTCATCCGCCCAGGCGACAGCGCGGCACGCGTTGGCAACGGGCAGTTCGCCGTCCTGTGCGAGGAGATCGACGGCGAGCCCGACGCGATCTCGATCGCCGAGCGCCTCGCGGCCGCGCTCGCATTCCCGTTCGAGCTCGAGGAGGCCCAGGTGCACCTCTCCGCCAGCGTCGGGATCGCGATGGCCGGCGGCCGCGACGCCAATGCGGAAGCCCTGATCCGCGGGGCGGCTGCCGCCATGCGCAGCGCTCGCGAGCACGGCGGCGCCCGCTTCGAGGTGTTTCGCCCGGACTCGGGGAACGCTTAGAGCGCTCCGCCTGCTGCCCTCGGCGCCGCTGGATCCGCATCCTCGGCGTCGAAAGCCTCGCGCACGATGAAGTCCTCGATCCGCGATGAATTCTCACGCTCGCGCTCGGCGACCTGAAGCAGCGACGACATCTTGGCGACCTCCTCGACCTGCTCCTTGAGGAACCAGATCAGGAACTGCTCGGTCAGGTAGTCCTTCTCGTCGCGAGCCGTTTGCGTGAGCCCCTCGATCTCGTCGCCAACCCGCTTCTCCTGTTCCAGCGACACCGCAATCGGCTCGACCACATCCCCGAACTCCGTGCGTGGCGCCTCCACACCGGGGATGGTCACCTGCGCATCACGGTCGAGCAGGTACTGGACGAGCATCATCGCGTGGTTGCGCTCCTCGAGCGCCTGTTTGTAGAACAGCGTCGCGAGGCGTGGCAGCGTCAGGCTGTCGTAGTGGACTGCGATCGCGATGTATTGCTGCTCCGCGGCGAACTCGTAGGCGATCTGCTCGTTGATCTGCTGCTTGAGCGCATCTGAAGGCATCGCGCGAGCTTACGTAACAAAAGGGGACTGTCCCCTTTTGTTACAGCCAGCGGAAGCCTGTCCGGGCGATCCGTGGCTCGAGGGGTGATGCCGGCAGTCCGTCGCGTGCCGACGGGTCGTTGTAGCCCGACGGTGCCACGTCGTTTGGCGTCTCCGGGTGGAACAACGACGCCAGGTACTGGATGTGCCCGCGTCCCACGCCGAGCTCGTACTGGCCGCCGCCGTAGGCGCGGATGCCGCGGTCGTCGCAGTAGTCGTAGGCGCCGAACAGCTCGAGCAGTCCGCCGAACCGCGACGGCTTGATGTTCACCATCTTCGGCGCGAACGGCAACGTCTCGATGTCGCCGATCGAGTGGATCGGCGCGTCCCACGTGATGCGGTCGCGGTGCGGCTCGAGCACCGGGTCCGTCTCGGGTGTCAGCGCCGGGTCCTCGAGCCAGGCGTCCGGGAACGTCTCCGCAAGCTTGCGGTACAGCTCCGGGTCGGGCGGGTTGTCCACGACCGTTCCCGTGTAGTGGCCCTTCAGGTCGAGCGAGTCGACCACGCCCATGTCGCGCAGCTCCCCGATCAGCGCGTCGGTCCAGGCCGGCGTGGGATCCAGCTTGAAGCGCAGCGTCGGGTACTTCGCGAGGAAGCGGCGCAGCTTGGCCGTTGACGGCGGGTCGTCGGGCAGCCGCGAAGACATGACGAACACGACTGGTTGCGGGTCGCGGCCGACGACGTCCGCCAACGATCGTCCCGCCTGCTCCAGTGCGAGGTCGAGCGCTGCCGACTCGTACGCCCAGCGGCGATAGAGCTTCGACACCTCGCGCACGGGCTCCGTCGGCCACAGGTTGAGCGTGTCGATGTGCTCGCGGAAGCTCCGCAACGTCCACGAGCCCGTAAGCGCCAGCGATGCGCCCGCGTCCTGCACCGCGACATGGTCGAGCGCGTCATAGGTCACGTCCTCGCCCTGCCCCTCCTTGCCGCCGCCGCGCAGGTTGATCGTGGTCGTCAGACGCGTGAACTCGGGGCCCACCTGCAGCTCGCGCCCCTCGAGCACGTAGTCCTCGATCGTCAGCGGCAGATCAGCTATCAGGTCGTAGGTCGAGATTGGTTTTACAGTAGTACCAATGAAGGTCGGTGTGCCCACAGAGATCAAGGCTGACGAATACCGCGTGGCACTGACGCCAGCGGGCGTGCGCGAGCTGACGCAGCGCAGCCACGACGTCTACATCCAGGCCGGCGCGGGTCTGGGCAGCGCAATCAAGGACGCGGACTACGTCGCCCAGGGCGCCGAGATCGTCCCCGACGCCCAGGCGGTGTTCGACGCCGCGGAGCTGATCCTGGGCGTGAAGGAGCCGCAGCCCGAGGAGGTCGAAAAACTCCAACCGGAGCACACTCTCTTCACCTACCTGCACCTGGCCCCCGCTCCCGAGCTGACCAAGTCGCTTTGCGACAGCGGGGCCACGTGCATCGCGTATGAGACAGTCGAGGACGCGCGCGGCCGGCTGCCGCTGCTGGCGCCGATGAGCGAGGTGGCGGGCAAGATCGCCACCCAGGCCGGCGCCTTCTTCCTCGAGAAGCCACTCGGCGGCCGCGGCATCCTGCTGGGTGGTGTCCCCGGCGTGGCCTCCGCCAACGTGCTCGTGATCGGCGGCGGCGCCGTCGGGCTGAACGCGGCGTTCATCGCGATCGGTATGGAGGCCGACGTGTTCGTGTTCGACCGCAGCATCGACCGCCTGCGCGAGATCGACGTCGCACTGGGCGGCCGCGCCTCGACGGTCTACTCCTCCACGCTCGCGATCGAGGAGATGCTGCCGGCAGCCGACCTCGTGATCGGCGCGGTGCTGGTGCACGGTGCACGCGCGCCGCACGTGATCACACGCGCGCAGCTGAAGCTGATGAAGGAGCACGCGGTGCTCGTGGACGTCTCGATCGATCAGGGCGGCTGCTTCGAGACGTCGCGCCCGACGACGCACTCCGACCCGGTGTACGAGGTCGACGGCGTGATCCACTACTGCGTTACGAACATGCCGGGCGCCGTGCCGATCACCTCCACCTACGCGCTCACGAACGCCACGCTGCCGTACCTGCTTGCGTTGGCCGACGAGGGAGTGCGCGCGGCGGTCGCTCACGATCCCGGCCTGCGGCTGGGCGTGAACGTGGCCGGCGGCGCGGTCACCCACCCCGCAGTCGCCGAGGGCGTCGGCATGCCCTTCACGCCGCTCGAGCAGGCGTGGCCCGCCGCGGCCTCCTGAGCGGCTGAACCGCCCGCCGCGCATCTTGATCGTCTCGACGGCGATCGGCGAGGGACATGACCTGCCCGCGCGGATGATCCGCGACGGCATCACGGCGGCCCGGCCGGACGCGGTGGTCGAGATCCGTGACGCGGTCGCCGAGGCCGGCGGCGTGATCCAGAAGCTCGTCGGGCAGGCGGCGCCGCTGCAGAAGCGCTGGCTCAACTGGTTCTTCGACCTCGAGTACCGGTTCCTGTTCCGCTTCGGGCCGATGCGCTCGTTCATCACCTGGTTCGGGTCCCGCCTGGGGCGCCCGACTGCGGAGCGGCTGATCGCGGAGTCGCAGCCGGATGTGATCGTGTCGACCTATCCCGGTGCCACCGAGGTGATCGGCCGCATGCGCGGCCGGGGCGAGGTCGGCGTGCCCGTCGTTTCGGCGATCACCGACCTTGCGGCGCTGCGAATGTGGGCGCGCCCGGGTGTCGACCTGCACCTGATCACGCACGCCGAGTCCGCCGAGGAGGTGCGCGCGCTCGCACCACAGTCGCGCGTCGTCTGGGCGCGCGGGATGACCGCGGCGGCGTTCGAGCAGCCGGTCGACGAAGCGGAGGCGCGGCGCGCCCTTGGCCTCGCCACGGACGGGAGCATCGTGATCGTGTCCGGTGGCGGCTGGGGCGTCGGCGATATGGCGGGTGCGATCGCGACGACGCTCGCAGTCGACTCGGTGACGACGGTAGTCGCGCTGTGCGGGCGCCAGGACGCGCTCAAGGCCCGCCTGGCGGCGCGCTTTGGAAAGAACGAGCGCGTACAGCTGTGGAGCTTCACCGAGCGCATGAGCGAGCTCATGGGCGCCGCTGACGTACTGGTGCATTCGACGGCCGGGCTGACCGTGCTGGAGGCGTGGATCCGGGGCTGTCGGCCGATCTCGTACGGCTGGGGCGTCGCGCACATCCGGCTGAACAACCAGGCGTTCGAGCGCTTCGGAATCGCCGAGGTCGCGCCGGACCGCGCTGCGTTGCGCGGCGCGTTGGAACGCGCGCTCGCAAAGCCGCGCGTGCCGCACCCGGAGTACGGGCAACAGCCGTCGGCGGCGGAGGAGATCCTGGCACTCGCGTCCTCCGGCATGGCCGCTTGACCTAACCAAAAAAGGGCCGTATTTTCCGCCCGGGCACGGGACGGATCCGGAGGAGGAGCCAGATGCGGTCGCGAGTGGTTGTTTTCGTGCTTGTCGGAGCGTGCGTGCTGGGGGTCGCGCAGGGGGCATGGGCGGCCGACCCATGGCGTGATCCGACACAGCCGCCCGCGCAACGCGCCAGCGAGCTGCTTGTCGCGATGAGCTTCGACCAGAAGGTCCAGCTCGCGCTCAACAACTTCGCGGCCGTGGCGAGCTTCGGCGTGCCGGCGTTGGCGAACTTCGACGGGCCGAGCGGGGTCCGCACGACGGGAACCACTTCGTTCCCCTCGTCGCAGACTCTGGCTGCGTCGTTCGATCGCGGACTGGCGTACGACTACGGCTACGCGATCTCCGACGAGGCCCGCGGCAAGGGCTTCAACTGGTGGCTCGGCCCGGCGATGGACATCGCGCGCACGCCGCTCGCCGGGCGCCAGCCCGAGAACCTCGGCGAGGACCCGTTCCTCGCGGGTGAGACCGTCACGCAGGAGGTCCTGGCGGCGAAGGCGCGGCACATGATCGCGACGCTCAAGCACTACGTCGCCAACAACCAGGAGTGGGAGCGGATCGGGTTCCGCCTGCCCCCGACCGGCGCGACACGCAGCCCAGGGATCAACGTCCTCGCAGCTGAGCGCACGTTGCAGGAGATCTATGAGGCGCCGTTCAAGCACGCGATCCGCAAGGCAAACGCCGACGCGGTGATGTGCTCGTACAACCGCCTGAACGGCCCGCTGACGTGCGAGAGCCCGGGACTGCTCGGTGACCTCAAGGCCTCGGGGTTCAACGGCTTCGTCGTCCCCGACTTCATCTTCGCGGTGAAGGATCCGCTCGCGGCAACGCTGGCGGGCGTGGACGTGCCCGGGCTGCCTCCCGGCGCCGCTGGCCGCACGGCGGCGATGTTCACGTCGGGTCAGGTGCCGTCATCGCGGCTCGACGACATCGTGCGCCGCATCCTCTACGCGATGTTCGACTCCGGGATCTTCGACGACCCGGTGGGGCCCGCAAACGCCGACGTCTCCACGCCGGCGCACCGCGACGTCGCGACCCGCGTCTCGACGTCCGGCATGGTTCTGCTCAAGAACGAGCACCGCGCGCTGCCGCTGTCTGAGCGCGCGCCGCGCTCGATCGCGGTGATCGGGCCGTCGGGAGACGACGCGATGTACGTGACCGGCGGCTCCGCGGCCGTCCCGCCCGAGGCAGGCAAGGCCGTGACGCCGCTCGCCGGAATCACCGCACGCGCAGGCTCGGGCGTCCAAATCCAGGCGTCGCAGGGATCGCTCGGCGACGTGCCGCTTCCGGACATCGTTCCGGCCACCGCACTCGGCGGCGGGCTCGCGGCCAGCTACTGGAACAACGGCGAGTTCGACGGTCCGCCGGCGCTGACGCGGGTCGAACCGACGGTCGACCTGTCGGCGGCGCCGACGGGCATCGGGCCGAATCTCTGGAGCGCCCGCTGGACTGGAACGCTGACGCCGCCGGAATCCGGCCTCTACCGTTTCTCGCTTCTCGAAGCGGGGATCGCGCGGCTGTACATCAATGGGCAGCAGGTCGCCTCCGGCTACCGCGAGGGGATCAACTTCGTCGCCGGCCCGCGCTACCCGATTCAGGCCGCAGTGCAGCTCACGGCCGGCCAGCCGGTCTCGGTCCGCATCGAGTACACGAGCAAGGCGCAGCTGTTCGGGCCGCAGATTCATTTCGCGTGGCAGCCGCCGTCGAAATCGCTCATCCCCGCAGCGGTCGACGCCGCGCGTGGCGCGGACGCCGCGATCGTGATCGTCAACAACGCCCAGGGCGAGGGCATGGACCGCTCGACACTCGCGCTGCCCGGCGACCAGGACGCGTTGATCAACGCCGTCGCAGCGGTCAACCGACGCACGATCGTCGTGCTCAACACCGGCGGCCCTGTGCTGATGCCCTGGCGGAATCGCGTCGAGGGCGTGCTCGAGGCGTGGTATCCGGGTCAGCAGTTCGGGACGGCGCTTGCCTCCGTGCTGTTCGGCGACAGCGATCCCGGCGGCCGGCTTCCGGTCACGTTCCCGGCAAGCAACGAGCAGGGGCCGGCGCCGCCGAGCCAGCCCGAGCGCTACCCCGGTGTCAACGACGAGGTCCACTACGACGAGGGCCTCCTGGTCGGCTACCGCTGGTACGACGCGACCGGCCAGCGACCGCTGTTCCCGTTCGGCTACGGGCAGTCATACGCGCACTTTGTCTTCCGCGACCTGCATGTGCGCGCGCAGGGCGGAGCGCTGGTCGCATCGGTGCGCATCGCCAACGTGAGCAACCGCAGCGGGTCGGTCGTGCCCGAGCTCTACGTGCACTACCCGCACTCCGCCGGGGAGCCGCCGTGGCAGCTGAAGGGATACGACAAGGTCGCGCTCGCCCCGCATGAAAGCCGCCGCGTCTCGCTCACACTCGACCCTGCCGACCTGACGATCTACGACGGTGGCCCGGTCATCCCGCAAGGGCGCTACCGGCTCGCACTTGCGAGCTCCTCGCGCGGCTTCGCGAAGGTGGCGAGTTTCGACGTCCGCGGATCCGGCATCGCCGGCCGCGGCCACGGTGGCCGCGATCGCGGAGATGACGACTGATGGGCTGGTGCGGCTAGTCGCCGGCGGCGCGGTCGGCGAACGCAGCGACAGCCGGTGAGCGGGTCAGCACCACTGCGCTGATCGCGGTCGCGGCAACGGCAATCAGGATCACGCCGCCCGACAGCGGTGTGTTCGACCAGCTCTCGCCGCTGACGAGCGGGGCGAGCAGGACGGGCACGGTCACCTGGACGACGAAGATGCTGGGGCCCACGTGCGTGGCCGGCCTCAGCTGCAGCGCGGACATCTCGACGAGCAAC
Source organism: Thermoleophilaceae bacterium (assembly GCA_036269895.1). Taxonomy (GTDB): domain Bacteria; phylum Actinomycetota; class Thermoleophilia; order Solirubrobacterales; family Thermoleophilaceae; genus DATBDN01. The sequence continues at coordinate 31,995 of DATBDN010000150.1, read as the reverse complement.
CCGGTGAGCCCGAGCAATCCGGTGAGCGCCGCCCACAGCAGCACCCCTTCGAGCGCTCCGTTGCGCAGGTCGTCTACCAGCAGCTTGCTGGTGATGCCCGTGAAGGCATATGCGGCGCCGCTCGCGAATGGCAGCAGCCCAGCGGGCGGGCGCAAGCCGAGGCGGGGCAGCACGACCGGCGCGAGCGCGAGCAAGCCGAGCGGGACGAGCCCGATCGCGATGCGCGTGGCGTTCGCGTGGTGGCTCGTCTCGGGCGGAGCCGCCCAGGCGAGCACGGCCACGGCGCCGATCACACCGGCGACCGCGAACCGCTCGGTGCGCCCGACGCGCTCGCCGAGCAATCGGTTGCCGAGGTAGAGCAGGAGCACGAGGCCGAGCGCAAGCGTGGGCTGAACCAGCGAGAGCGGCGCCAGCGCGAGCGCGAGCAGGTGGAACGGCCAGCCGAGGAATGCCAGACCGGTCGCTGCAAGCCAGCGCGGGCGCCGGACGAGGCGCATGAGCAGCGCCGGCCGCAAGCCATGTTCCTGCGGCACCTGCCGTGCATCGAGTGCCTGCACCGCCAGGCCGCCGTCGAAGCAGGCGGCGGCAGCCGCGGCAGATGCGACACCGCCGAGTGCCGCAACGCTCATGATGCACCCATGCGGCTGCCGCTCGCGCTCGCTCCCGTCGTCCCGCGCATCGCGGCCTCAGCCGGCATACCGCTTCGTCTCGACCGGCCGCAGCCGACGCTCACCTTCGACGACGGCCCGCATCCGGAGGGGACCCCGCGCGTGCTCGATGCGCTCGATGACGCAGGCGCCAAAGCGATCTTCTTCCTCATCGGCGAGCAGGTCGAGCGCTATCCGGACGTCGCCGCCCAGATCGAGCGGCGCGGGCACGAGATCGCGATCCACGGCTACCGGCATCGTGTGCAGCTCCGCCTCTCCGCTGACGCCATCCGAGACGACCTCGAGCGCGCCGTCGAGGTGATCGGCCGCGTGCGCTTCCACCGGCCGCCGCTCGGGATCTATTCGGGCGCGGGGCTCGCCGCCGTGCGGGAGCGGGGACTCCAACCTCTCCTCTGGTCGCGCTGGGGCAGGGACTGGCGCAAGTTCACGACACCGCAGCGCATCGCCGCCCGCGCTACGCGCACGCTCGGTCCGGGCGACGTGATCCTCCTGCACGACGCGGACCATTACAGCTCGCAGGACTCCTGGCAGCGGACCCTTGCCGCACTGCCCGAGATCCTCGGCGCGCTTCAGCCGACGGGATCGGGATCCGGATCCACGTCGACCGGCGCCTCTGCGTTCAGCCAGCCGTAGTAGAGCGAGAGGCCCTGGGCGAGCGACGTGGTCGCGCGCCAGCCGAGCTCGCGCGCGATGCGCGTGCTCGAGATCTCGGCACCGCGGAAGTCGCCCGCGCGACCGGGAGTGTGCAGGATGTCGGTGTCGCCGACGATCTCGGACACGGCCGTCGCGAGCTCCAGGATCGTGACCGTCTCCTCGCTCGCCAGGTTGTAGACGCGGTTGCGCGCCTGCGGCGCGAGCGCAGTGACAACGCCACGCGCGATGTCGCCGACGTACGTGAAGCGACGTGACTGCTTGCCGCCACCGGCGATCGTGAGCGGACGGCCGGCCAGCGCGTTCTTGAAGAACTGCGGGATCACGGCAGCCGGGCGAGCGCGCGGGCCGTACGGAATCCCGAAGCGCAGGATCGTGTAGTCGACGTCGTACAGCTCGGCGTAGGAGGTGCAGTACATCTCGCCGGCAATCTTCTGCGACGTGTACGGATGGCGCGGCAGGCCCAGCAGCGCACCCTCGTCGACCGAGTCGGATTCGCAGCCGTCGTAGACCCAGATCGTGCTCGCATAGACCACGCGCCCGACGCCCTCCGCGCGCGCGGCCTCGAGCACGTTCGCGGTGCCGCCCGCGTTGACGCGCTCCGCGTATGCCGGATCCGCCGCAACGTGGCTCACGTCGGCGATCGCGCCCAGGTGTGCGATCGCATCGCAGCCCCGCGCCGCGTGCTTGACCGCCTCCGGATCGGTGAGGTCGCCGGTGAAGGTGTCGAACTCCGCCGGGTCATGCCACGACGAGGTGATCACGTCGAAGATGCGCGGCTCGTGCCCCGCCTGCACGAGTGCATCCACGACATGCGAGCCGATGAAGCCCGAGCCGCCGGTTACCAGGACCTTCATGCGCTTAGAACCTCCCGCTGTTCCAAATCCCAGGCGTAGTAGAGGGGGACGCACCAGTGGTTCTGCGCCACCCAGTCGGTGTTCGGAAGCACCACGTCGTGGCCGAGCACGCGGTGGCACGACTCGTCGTAGACCTTGCCGGTCGAGCGCTCGATCGGCTCGAAGACGATGTACTTGTAGAGCCCCGATGTCATCCCGGCTGGCAGCTGCAGGCGGCGCTCGTAGAGCGGATCGAGCTGCTCGCGCGCGATGCGGTTCTTGTAGGCCACGATCTCGGGCAGCCGCTCAGCTGCCACAACACCAAGCGCAGCGGTGAACTCGCTCATGCGCAGGCCGAGGCCGTGGACGCCGTAATCGGGTTTGCCGTAGTTGCGGTACGCACGCGCGAACTCAACGATCTCCGGGCGCTTCGAGACGAGCATCCCACCCTCGCCGGTCGACACCGTCTTGGTGGCGTAGAACGACCACAAGCCGATGTCGCCCCAGCTGCCGGGGCGGCGACCGTTCCAGTCGGCCCCGTGCGCGTGCGCGCAGTCCTCGATCAGGAAGACGTCGTTATCCCGGCACCAGGCCGCGATGCGGTCCGAGTCGAACGCGATGTGGCCGCCGATGTGCACCACGAAGACCGCGCGCGGCCGGTGCTTCTCGGCCTTTGCGACGAAGTCGTCGTACGACATGCAGAGGTCCTCGCGGTTGCAGTCGACGAACTCGACGCGCGCCCCCGCTGCGACTGCGGCGAGCGGCGTGGCCATGAACGTGTTCGACGGGCACAGGACGGTCTCCCCGCGCACAGCGGCGAACTCGAGGGCGGCAAGCGCGGCGCCCGTCCAGCCGGAGAACGCTACGGCCGGCAGCTGGTTCCACCGCGACCACGTCTGCTCGAAGCGCTCGACGACCGGGCCCTCGCTCCAGCGCTGCGAATCGAGGACCTCGTCCCAGATTTCGTGAAGACGGGCGCGGTCGCGCTCGTCGAAGCCGATACGGAAGCTGGCGAAGTCCACCGTTGACGCCATGGAACCCCACCGTCGTGAGAAGAAGATGAGAGCGAGTAGGCTCGCCTCCGATGCGCGTCCTGGTGGTCGAGGACGAGATCAAGATGGCCGGCCTGGTCCGGCGTGGACTCGTCGAAGAAGGCTTGGCGGTCGATGTGGCGTCCTCGGGTGAGGACGCCGTCGTCCGTGCAACCGCCACGCAGTACGACGCGATCGTGCTGGACGTGATGCTGCCCGGCATCTCCGGCTTCGAGACCTGCAGGCGGCTACGCGAGCGCGGCACCTGGTCGCCCGTGTTGATGCTGACCGCGCGCGACTCGATCGAGGACCGCATCGCCGGACTCGACGGCGGCGCCGACGACTACCTGACGAAGCCGTTCTCGCTCGCCGAGCTGAGCGCGCGGCTGCGCGCGCTGTTCCGCCGGCGGCCGAGCGAGCGCCCGGTCGTGCTCGAGGTCGGCGACATCCGCCTGGACCCGGCGTCCCGCACCGTCGCGCGCGACGGCACGATGGTGGACCTGTCCGCGAAGGAGTTCGCGCTGCTCGAGACGTTCATGCGCGCGCCTGGCCGCGTGCTGTCGCGCTTCCACCTGCTCGAGCACGCCTGGGACTACTCCTACGAGCAGCGCTCGAACGTGGTCGACGTCTACGTGCGCTACCTGCGCGAGAAGCTCGACCGCCCGTTCGGCCTCGAGTCGATCGAGACGGTTCGGGGCAGCGGCTACCGGCTGCGCGCGGACGGTGGCCGATGAACAGGCTCGGCGGCGTCATCCGCCGCATGCCGATCCGCTTGAAGCTGGCGCTCATCTCGATGGGCGTCATGAGCGTGGTGATGATCGGAACCGGCCTATTCCTCTACTTCCGCTTCGAGGACGAGCTCGACACCTCGATCGACCAGGCGCTCTCCTCGCGCGCGATCGCCGCCACGGTCCTGTCGTCGCGCAGCTACAAGAGCCTGACCGACGAGCTGACGCGTGAGGAGGGCTTCGGCGAGTTGGTCGCGCGCGACGGCCACGTGCTCACGTCGACGCAGGCCGTGGGCGACCAGCTGCTCATTCCGCAGAAGCTGCTGAACCGCGCCCGGCGCGGCCCGGTGTACTTCGAGCTGAAGCACATCCAGGGGATCGCCAAGCACGCGCGCCTGATCGCGCGTCCGGTGAGCGCGACCGGCCCGATCGTCGTTGCCGGAACCACGCTGAAGGAGCGCGAGCGCGCGAACGAGAGCCTCGTGCGGGCACTGCTGATCGGAGTGCCGATCGCGTTGCTGCTGGCCACGGCCGCCGCGATCGCGTTGATCGGCGGCGCGCTGCGACCGGTCGAGCGGATGCGCAGGCGCGCGGCCACGATCTCCGCCGCGGAGGCCGACGCGCGGCTGCCGCTGCCGGAGGCGCACGACGAGATCCGCCGCCTGGGCGAGACGCTCAACCAGATGCTCGCGCGCCTGCAGCGCGCGTTCGCGCGCGAGCGCGCATTCGTCGCGGACGCGAGCCATGAGTTGCGGACGCCGTTGGCGATCCTCAAGGCCGAGCTGGAGCTGGCATCGCGCGGCGAGCGCACGAACGACGAGCTGTCCGCAGCCGTGCGCTCAGCCGTCGAGGAGGTTGACCGCCTGACACGCCTGGCGGAGGACCTGCTGGTGCTGGCGCGCGCGGACGATCGCGGGCTCCCGGTGCGCGCGGAGATGCAGCCGCTCGAGCCGCTCGTCCGCCAGGTCGCCGACACCTTTTCGGTGCGCGCCGGCGACGACGCGCGCACGATCGACGTCGAGCTGAACGGCCGGCTCGAGGCGCCCGTGGATGCCGAGCGCATCCGCCAGGCGCTTGGCAACCTGGTTGACAATGCGCTTGCCCACGGCGCCGGCGACGTTCACCTGTCGGCTCGGCGAAGAAATGGCGTCGTGGAGCTGCACGTGGAGGATGCCGGACCAGGGTTCCCGGATGCCTTCATCGCCCACGCTTTCGAGCGCTTCAGCCGCGGCGACGCCGCCCGCGGGCGCGGAGGAACCGGACTCGGGCTGGCGATCGTCGACGCGATCGCCCGTGGCCATGGCGGCAGCGCGCACGCACGCAACACCGAGACTGGCAGCGACGTCTGGCTCTCGGTGCCCGTTCAGTCCTCGCTGCGGCGTACGAGTGGGAGCGCCGCCCAGAGCCCGCCGAACAGCACGAGCGCAAGCAAACCCGCGACGACGGCCGCGACGCGGGAATAGATGATGTCGGTGATCAGCACCATCACTCCCGACATCGACACCGCGAGGAACATGATGCCGGCGACGGCGAACTTGTTGGAGCTGAGGAGGATCTGCTCCTTCTCGCTCTTGCGGAAGTTCAGGCGGTGGTAGGCCGTCGGCACGATGAAGCAGGCCGTCGAGATCGCGGTCGCCACCAGGATTGCGAAGTAGACGTTCTTCTGGAAGTTGGTGATGCGCTTGTAGCCGTTCGAGAACGGCACCGTCAGGAGGAATGCGAACAGCACCTGCACGCCCGGAAGCGCGACGCGGAGCTCGTTGAGCAGCTCGATCAGCTCGCGGTTGACACGCTCTTGACGCGACTCCTCGTCATGCTCCGGACGTGACTCCGTCATCCGGTCCGCCATTAAACGGCCTCCGCGTCGTCGATCTCTCCCGCGTCCTTGCCGGGCCGTACTGCACGATGGTGCTGGCCGACCTCGGCGCGGACGTCGTGAAGATCGAACGGCCGGGCGCAGGTGACGAGACACGCTCGTGGGGACCGCCCTATGCAGGCACTGAATCCGCGTACTACCTGTCGATCAACCGCTCGAAACGCTCAGTCGCGCTCGACCTGAAGGACCCTCGAGCGCTCGAGCTCGCCGTCGAGCTCTGCAAGCGCGCCGATGTCGTCATCGAGAACTTCCGTGCGGGCGCCGCGGATGCGATAGGGCTCGGCTTCGAGGCGCTGCGCACGGCGAACGACCGGCTCGTCTACTGCTCGATCACCGGCTTCGGCAGCGACCGCCAGCCGCCCGGTCGCCCGGGCTACGACTTCATCGCTCAGGCTGAGTCGGGGCTGATGGCGATCACGGGCAGCGAGGAGCCGACCAAGGTCGGCGTCGCGATGGTGGACGTCCTCACCGGGCTCCACGCGGCGGTGGCGATCGTCGCCGCCCTGCATGGCGGCGGCGCGCGCCAGATCGAGGTGCCGCTGCTGGACACCGCGCTGGCCTCGTTGGTCAACGTCGCGTCGGGCGCGCTGGTGACCGGGGAGGAGCCGCGCAGCTACGGCAACGCGCATCCGCACATCGTCCCCTACCAGCCGTTCCGCACGGCGGACGGCTGGGTCGCCGTGGCCGCGGCCAACGACGGCCTCTTCCGGCGCATGTGCGACGCGATCGAGCGACCCGACCTGGCCGAGCAGTACCCGACAAACGCTTCGCGCGTGGAAGGCCGTGAGGACCTGATCGCAGAGCTGGACGCACTGTTCGCGACGCGTGCCGCCGACGAATGGGCTGCGCGGCTGGACGCAGCAGGCGTTCCCGCCGGGAAGATCCGCGGCGTGCTGGATGCAATCGACGCCGCGACCGACGCGGGGCGCGATCCGCGCGTGGTCGTGGAGCATCCGACGAGCGGAGCGTTGCCACTGATCGGATCGCCCATCCGCACCGCGGGGATGCCGGTGCCGGAGGCGCCGCCGCTGCTGGGCCAGCACACCGCCGAGGTGCTCCGCGAGTGCGGCGTGAGCGACGACGAGATCCGCGAACTCGCGGCCCGCGGCGCAATCCAGCAGGGCTAGCATCGACACATGGCCACCGTCACTTCTCCTGCTCGTACCGTCAGCTCGCTGATCGGCGGCTCGGCCGCCTCCGGAGCGCCTGGCGGCACCCTGCGATCGGTCAACCCCGCGAACACCGACGAGGTCGTCGCCGAGATTCAGTTGGGCGACGCCGGCACGTTTGTCGAGGCGTGCCGTGCCGCGCGCGACGCGCAAGAGGCCTGGGCGCGCACTCCGGCTCCGTTGCGCGGCCGGGCGATCCAGCAGATCGGCCGCCTGGTCGAGGACAACAAGGAGGCGCTCGCGCGCCTGGTCACGCGGGAGATCGGCAAGCCGTACTCCGAGTCGCTCGGCGAGGTGCAGGAGATCATCGATACCTGCAACTTCTTCCTCGGCGAGGGCCGCCGCCTGTACGGCCAGACGGTCCCGTCGGAGATGCACGACAAGCAGCTGTTCACCTTCCGCGTCCCGGTCGGCGTGTCCGCGATCATCACCGCCGGCAACTTCCCCGTCGCCGTGCCGTCGTGGTACCTGGTCCCAGCGCTGCTCTGCGGCAACCCCGTGGTGTGGAAGCCGGCCGAGTACGCCGCGGCGTCCGCGCAGGCGATGGCTGAGCTGTTCCTGCACGGCGGGCTGCCCGAGGGCGTCCTGAACATCGTGCAGTGCGAGGGCCCAGCGGCCTTCGACGGGCTCGAGCGGGCGCTGGGAGACGGCCTGGTCGACAAGGTCGGGTTCACCGGCTCGTCCGAGGTCGGGCGCAGGATCGGCGAGCTTGCGGGCCGCCACCTGCAGTCGCCGTGCCTTGAGCTTGGCGGCAAGAACCCGCTGGTGGTCATGCCCGATGCCGACCTGGAGCTGGCAGTCGAGGGCGCGCTCTTCTCCGGCTTTGGCACCGCCGGCCAGCGCTGTACCTCGCTCGGCACGGTGATCGCGCACGAGTCGATCCACGACGAATTCCTCGAGCGCTTCGCAGCAGCCGTCGAGGCCGCTCCCATCGGCGACCCGACGCAGGAGGTCCTCTACGGACCGATGATGAGCGAGCGCTTCCACGAGCGGTTCCAAGACTGGCTCGACTGGATCAAGGACCACCACTCGGTGCACGGCTCGAGCGCTGTCGGCCGCATCAGCGCGGATTCGCCGCGCGCCGGCTTCGTCGGCGACCCCGACGCAGGCATCTACGACCACCCGACGATCGTCTCCGGCGTCCGCCCGGACGACGACCTCTACCTGAACGAGACCTTCGGCCCGATCGTGGGCGTCATGAAGTTCGGCGACTTCGACGAGGCGATCGCACTTGCCAACGGCCACGGCTACGGCCTCTCGTCCGCGATCTACACGAACGACCCGAAGGCGGCGTTCCAATTCCGCGAGCGCGTGTCGGCGGGCATGGTCTCGATCAACAACTCGACCTCCGGTGCCGAGGCCCACCTGCCGTTCGGGGGGAACGGCAAGAGCGGCAACGGCTCACGCCAGTCGGGCATCTGGGTGCTCGACCAGTTCACGCGCTGGCAGTCGATGAACTGGGACTACGCGGGCAAGTTGCAGAAGGCGCAGATGGACGTCGAGGACGTGGTGGCGGATCTGAGTTTCCGCTTGCCGTGATCGATGACCGGGCCTGGCTCGCCGCATGGGACGAGCCGGACTTCGACGCGATCCGGAGGCTGTCAGCCGACGATCTGGACGTGACGGCGGTCGCCGCAGCGATAGAGCCGCGCCACTACGCCGGGCCGGATGCGGCGGTGCAATGGTTGAGCGAGCTGCGCGAGCGGTTGCGCGCCGACTGGTCGGCGACCAAGCTCACCCGATTGGCTGCGGACGCGATCGTGGTCGAAGGCGAGCTCCGGTTCAACGAGCAGACAACGACAGGAGCGGAGCGGCAGGCCTTCGCGGTGCTGATGCGCCTGCGCGACGACAAGGCCCGCTGGATCGGCACATTCGTGACCCTGGAGGCAGCGCGTGAGGCGTGGAAGCTCGGTGTCGGGACGTAGCCCCATCGACGAGCAGGTCTGGCTCGACGCCTGGAACAGCCAGCGGGCCGGACCGGTGATCAAGATCTCCGATCCCGAGGTCGAGGTGCACGCGGTCACGCTCGGCATCGAAGGCCGCCACTACGAAGGCTACGAAGGGTTGCGTAGCTGGATGCGCGAGATCGGCGAGCGCTTCGGAGCCCACTCGCGCGCGGACGAGATCCTGCCGCTCGCGGACGACGCGGTGATGATCCGCGGGACGCTGTTCGTGCCGGACGGATACGGCGGCGAGGAGCAGCAGCGCTTCGTGATGGTCGTCCACCTGCGTGAGGGCAAGGCGCGCTGGATCGGGACCTTCTTCTCGGTCGCCGATGCGAAGCAGGCCTTCGAAAGCGGGGTTACCGGGCCAGCCGCTGGGTAACGTCTTTTCGATGCCCCGAATCCCAGGAACGAAAGCCGCGGTGCCCTGGATGCGCGTAGTCGTGGCGCTACAGATCATCATGGCCGGCATCCAGGAGCTCGAGGCGCACGAGCGCCGACAGGCAAAGGACATCGCGCAGCGGGTCTTCCGCGACCATGAGCTGTCGCGACGGGACCGCGACCAGCTCGTGAGGCTGGCCAAGAAGGCCGGCCGCGGCGCCGTGCGCCGCGCTCGCCCGGGCGGCGGCAAGCGCCACTAGCCCAATTCGCTAGCGCGGGCGGCGATACCAGCGGGGCGACGTGTTCGGCGGCGGATCGATCGCCGCCTTCGCGATCAGCACCGACGGCTTCGGGTCGCGCACGTGGTGCGCCAGCGCCGCTCCGAACCCGTCGCCCAGGCCGTCGACGGTTTCCGCCTCGATCCCGAACGTCTTCGCGAGTGCCTCGAAATCCGGCGTCTGCAGGTCGACGCCGTAGGTCGGGTCGCCCTTTGCACGCTGGTCGTAACGCAGCATCCCGTAACCGCCGTCGTCGACGATCACCGCTGTCAGCGGTAGCTCCTCCTGCGCCACCGTCGCCAGCTCGCCGATCGCGTAGAGGAAGCCGCCGTCGCCGGAGAACGAGACGGTCGGCCCGCTGCCCGCGAGCGCCGCACCGAGCGCCTGCGGGAACGCGCAACCCAGCGTGCCCCAGCCGAGTGGGTACAACAGATGCCGCGGGGCCGGCGGGCGGTAGAACCCGCCGAGCCAGTAGCCCGGAATGCACATGTCGCAGACGACGACGGCGTCGTCGGGCAGCGCCCGCGCCACCGAGCGCAGGAACTCGGTCGCTCCCGGCTCTTCGCCGTCGAGGCGCAGCCACGTCTCCTCTCGCAGTCGCTCCAGGTGCGACGCGAGCGCGCTGACTCCGCTGCCTTCCGGGACCCGCTCCGCGAGTGCCCCGGTCACGACGCGCGCGTCGCCCACGAGCACCACGTCGGCGCGGTAGTTCTTGACCGCGTCGTCAACGTCGACGTTGATGGCCAGCATGCGGCGCGGCTGTGGCTGGGCCCAGTTCTGCGTGCTCGTTCCGTCAAGGTCGCTGCCGATCGCGATGACCAGGTCCGCGTCGTCCCACAGCTGTCCACACTCCGGGACGAACGGCGGCAGCCCCACGTCGCAAGGGTGGTCGGGTCCGAGCAAGCCGGCGCCCTGGTAGGTCGTGATGACCGGCGCCGCGATCTTGCGCGCCAGCTCACCGACTGCCTCGCCGGCTTCCGCTCGCATCGCGCCGCCGCCCGCCCAGATGAGCGGGCGCTCCGCGTGCGCGATCAGCTCTAGCGCCGGGTCGAGGTCCGCCTCGGGCAGCTCGGCCCGCCACTCGTACTCGCGCAGCTCCGGATCGGCGTCGCCGGGCGCGGCCAGCAGCAGGTCGGTCGGGATCTCGAGGTAGACCGGACGGCTTGGGGGCAGCGCCGCGATCTGGAGCGCGGACCCGACCATCGCCTCGATCAGGCTTGCGTCCGACACGCGCAACTGGGCCTTGGTGACCGGTCCGAACATCGCCGCCTGGTCGGTGGTCTCGTGGAGCACGCCGCGATACACGCCGGGCTGGCGCAAGGCCGCCGGGATATCGGTCGCGATTACGACGATCGACGAGCCGCACGCCCAAGCCTCGCCGGTGGCGGCGATCGCGTTGGCCGCTCCCGGACCGGTCGTGACGAGCGCGACGCCCGGCTTGCCGGAGGCGCGCGCGTAGCCGTCGGCCGCGTAGGCGGCCGCCTGCTCGTGGCGGACGCCGACCAGCCTGATTGGCGAGTCCGCGAGCGCGCGCCAGATCGCGAGATTGTGCACCCCCGGCAGCCCGAACACGACCTCCACGCCCGCCTGCTCCAGCGCGCGGACGACCAGTGAGCCGCCGTTCATCCGCCGGGAGCGACCAGCGAGTTGGGGCGTCTGTCGGTGTCGCGCGTGAGTTTGGCGGGGTCGGCCTTGGTGTCGACGAAAAAGCACCAGTAGCTGGTGCGATGGTCGTTCGCGATGCAGGTCCGGAAGAAGTTCGACGCCAGCCGCGCGGTGTTCGCGGTGTCGAGGTTGCGCTTCATCTCCGCGCTGCCGTGGTTCATCACGTACTCGCGGACGAGCCGCGCGTTCGTCTCGGTCGCCTGGGTCTCGGAGACGATCAACGGACGGTTGCCGAGTCCGACGACGACCAGCCCGAGCGCCCCGAGCGCCATCAGGATCGCCGCCGTGCGGCCGTAGTGCAGCTCGTACGGCGGCGGCAGCTCGCCGGCGGGGGCGGGCCGCTCCGTCAGGCGCTTCGCGAGCCACGGCGCGATGACCGCGACGAGGAAGAGGTTCGTGAAGCCGGCCACGATCACGTCGCCGATGAGGTTGAGCCCGGCCGGCGCGTTGATCTGCTGCTCGCTGCCTACCGGCGGGAGGAAGTGCAGGATCGCAGCGTCGACTAGGACGGCGGCGCCGAATGCCGGCCACAGCCACGAGGCGCCACGTAGCCGCCAGCGCAGACGGTGCGTCCAGAAGCGCTCCTCGACCGGCACTCCGGCGAGGCTACCTACCTGTTGTGCTCAGCTCAGCCGCTGGTGGCGTAGTTCGACACGTCGCCGAAGTCGACGAACACGCACGCGTCGCTCCCGACGACCTCAGCGTCGTGCCCGGGCGCGATCTCCACGAGCTCGCCTGGGCCGATGACCAGCTCGCTGCCGTCGTCCATGACGATCTTCATGCGGCCCGACACGCAGTAGCCAAAGTGGTGCGTCTGACACGTGTCGGTGCCCGCGATCGGCCCGATGTCGTCCTTCCACTTCCAGCCCGGCTCGAACACGCTGCGCAGGACGGTCCGACCGTGGACCTCGCATACCTCCGCGTGCCCATGGCCCTGGAACTGCCGGGTTTCGTCGGGCGAGTCGAAGTTCTTGGCCTCGATTCCGGCCATCTTGAACTCCTTTCACTTGGGGAGGAAGAACGTATCCCCCTCGTGGGGGACAGTGCAACCGCGGTTCCGCCCGCCGTTTTCGGGGGTACGCTTTGCGTACATAGCCCTGCGCGCCGAGCGGAGACCCCGTGCGGTGCGCTGTTGATGAATCGGCAGCTGCGGCGGCGACCCCGCACGGATGCCGGAAAGGGAGAGAGATGGCGACAGTCACCGCGCGACCCGCGGCACTGGATCCAGAGCATCGGTTCACGCTGACCGATGACGACCGTGCCGCGCTGTTGCGCTTCATGTACCTGATGCGCTTCTCGGAGGAGCGCTCGATTGCCCTGTACCGCCAGGGCAAGGTGCCCGGCTCGTTCTACGACGGCCGTGGCCAGGAGGCCGTGTCGGTCGGGTCGAGCTTCGCGCTCGGGCCGAAGGACCGGACCTGTGTGCTGCACCGCGACCTCGGTGCGCACTTCGTACGGGGGCTGCGCCCGGGCCAATACCTGGCCAACTACATGGGCCGCCTCGGCGGGCCGACCCGCGGCCGTGAGGGCAACATGCACTTCGGCGACCGCAACATCGGCTGCGTCGGCATGGTCTCGATGCTGCCCGACATGGCGCTGGTCGCGTGTGGTCTCGCGCGTGCGTTCCAGATGCGCGACGAGCAGCGCATCGCTATGACGTGGTTCGGCGAAGGATCGACCGCCAACGGCCAGTGGCACGAGGCAATGAACCTGGCCGGCGTGGCCAAGCTGCCGGTCGTCTTCATTCTCGAGAACAACCACTTCGCCTACTCCACCCCGAACGACCGCGAGTTCGCGGCCGACTCGGTGGTGCGCGCGCAGGGCTATGGGTTCCCGGGCGTGAAGGTCGACGGCAACGATGTCGAGGCGGTCTTCCTCGCGGCGGCCGCGGCGTGTGAGCGCGCCCGTGCCGGTGAGGGGCCAACGCTGATCGAGGCCATGACGATGCGCATGCACGGCCACGGCGCGCACGACGACCACAAGTACGTCCCGCGCGAGATGCTGGAGGAGTGGGCGGCGCGCGATCCGATCGAGCGCTATGAGGAGAAGCTCCGCGCCGGAGGCATCGACGTAGACGCGGTCCGCGCGTCGGCGAAGGAGTGGGTCGACAGCGAGACCGACTGGGCGCTGGCGCAGCCGATGCCCGACCCGGCGGATGCCGGCGAGGGCGTCTTCGCCGACCGCTGGGAGCCGCTCGGCGATGGCCAGGCACCGTGGTCGTACTGGTCGCAGCCTGGGATCCGGAAGGCCGCCTGATGCCCGAGCTGAGCTACCTGCAGGCCATCAGCGACGGTCTCCGCGAGGAGATGCGTGCCGACGAGTCGGTGTTCTGTCTCGGCGAGGACATCGGCGCCTTCGGCGGCGCGTTCAAGATCACCGACGGCTTCATCGAGGAGTTCGGCGAGAAGCGCGTCTGGGACACGCCGCTGGCCGAGAACGCGATCATCGGCGCGGCCGTCGGCTGTGCCATCGAGGGCATGAAACCGGTCGCCGAGATGCAGTTCGCCGACTTCATCTCGTGCGGCTTCGACCAGCTCGTCAACGTCGCGGCGAAGATGCATTACCGCCAGGGTGTGTCGGTGCCGATGGTCGTGCGCCTGCCATCGGGCGGCGGCTTCAGCGGTGGCCCGTTCCATTCGCAGAACCCCGAGGCGTGGTTCATGCAGTCGCCTGGGCTGAAGATCGTCGCGCCGTCCACCGCCGAGGATGCGAAGGGCCTGATCGCGGCTGCGATCCAGGACCCGAACCCAGTCGTCTACCTGGAGCACAAGCACCTGTACCGGCGCGTGAAGGGCGAGGTGCCCGAGGGCCGGTATGCAACGCCGATCGGCGAGGCGCGACTGGCGCGCGAGGGCACCGATCTGACGGTCATCACCTACGGCGCGATGGTGCATACGGCGCTCGAGGCGACCGACGACATCGAGGGCGCGTCGGTCGAGGTGCTCGACCTGCGATCACTCGTCCCGCTCGATCGCGAATCGATCCTGCAATCGGTGCGCAAGACCTCGAAGGTCGTGCTGCTGCAGGAGGCGACGCGCTCCGCCGGCGCCATGGCCGAGGTCGCGGCGATCATCGCCGACGAGGCCTGGGAGGACCTGGACGGTCCCGTCAAGCGCGTGTCCGCGCCCGACGTGCCGATCCCGTTCTCGCCGCCGCTCGAGCGCGCGGTTCTGCCGCAGGTCGACGATGTGAGGGAGGCATGCCGTGAGCTCCTCGCCTACTAGCACCACGGTCGACGTGACGATGCCCCAGATGGGCGTGTCCGTCGCCGAGGGAACGATCGCCGACTGGAAGAAGCATCCGGGCGACTGGATCGAGCGCGACGAGACCATCGTCGAGATCTCGACCGACAAGATCGAGACGGAGATCCCGTCGCCGGTCAGCGGTCGCGTGACCGAGATCCTGGTCGAGGTCGGCGTCACGGTTCCGGTCGGCGAGGTGCTGGCGCGGATCGACACCGAGTCGAAGCCGGGCCAGCCGCACGCGGACGAGGATGGCCCGAATGCATCCGACACGGGCGCCGGAATGGGCGGAGGCGGCGAGGCGCCCGCTCCCGCCAACCCGACGCCGAGGCCGGAGCCGGAGCCGGCGGCCGCCGGGAACGGCCATTCAGCCGAGCATGCGCCGCCGATCTCCCCGGTGGTCCGGCGCATCGCTGCGGAACACCACGTGGACCTGGACCAGGTCCACGGGACCGGGATGCGCGGGCGGATCACGAAGAAGGATGTGCTCGCGTTCATCGAGCACGCCGAGCCGAAGGCCACGCCAGAGCCTGTGCTGCACATGGAGTCGCCGTACGTCGAGGAGCCGCCTGCACCGAAAGTGCAGCCCGCCCCGGCGTCCGAGCCGGTGGCAACGGGCGGCGGCGAGCCGCTCTCGCTCATGCGCAAGAAGATCGGCGAGCACATGCGCCACTCGCTCGACACGGCGGCGCACTGCACGACGATCGTCGAGGCGGACATGTCCGGCATCGAGGCGAAGCGCGGCAAGCTGTCGTACCTGCCGTTAGTCGCCCGCAGCGTGATCGAGGCGCTTCGTGACTACCCGCTCATGAACGCGACGCTCCACGGCGATCGCATCACCATTCACGACGAGGTGCATCTGGGGATCGCTGTGTCGCTCGGCGAGAAGGGCCTGATCGTGCCGGTAGTGCACGACGCGCACCTGCTCTCGCACGAGGGGCTCGCGGCGAAGATCAAGGACCTCGCCGGCCGCGCACGCGAGAACCGGCTCGAGCCGGACGAGGTGCGCGGCGGCACCTTCACGATCACGAACCCCGGTCGCTACGGCGCACTGCTCGCGACTCCGATCATCAACCAGCCGCAGGTGGCCATCCTCGATCTCGAGGCCGTCGTCAAGCGACCCGTGGTGGTGGCCGGAGATAGCATCGCGATCAGGCCAATGACGTATCTCTGCATGTCCTGGGACCACCGAGCATTGGATGGGGCCTACGCCGCTCAGTTCCTGTCCGAGGTCCGCGCACGGATTGAGGCGTGGACCTAGGCGTAGTCCAACTCGGAGTAGTCCCGTACGGCGAGGCGCTCGAGCTGCAGTTGCGGCTGCGCGAGGCGCGGCAGGCCGACGAGATCGGCGACACGCTGCTGCTGCTCGAGCACCCGCCCGTCTACACGCGCGGGCGACGCACGGAGCCGCACGACCTGCCCATGGGCGAGGAGTGGTACCGCACCCAGGGCATCGAGGTGCACGATGCCGATCGCGGCGGCCGCGTGACCTACCACGGGCCGGGCCAGCTCGTGGGCTACCCGATCATGCGGATCGGCGACGTGCCCGTCTACATCCACACGATGGAGCACGCGATCCTCACCGCACTTGCGGACGAGGGCATCGCTGCCGAGGTGCGCCAGGGGCTGACGGGGATCTGGGCCGACGAGGCCAAGATCGGCTCGATCGGCGTTCATGTGAACCGCGGCGTCACCACGCACGGCTTCGCCGTGAACGTGGACAACGACCTGCAGCCGTTCGAATGGATCGTCCCCTGCGGGCTCGACGGGGTGCGCATGACGTCGGTGTCGAAAGCTACCGGCCGCCGCGAGGGCATCAGCTGCTTCCGCAAGCGGATGGCCTACCGCTTCGCACAGGCTTACGGCATGCGCCAGCGCGTCACGAGTCTCGAGCGACTCGGCCGCGCCCCGGTAGCCTCGGTCGCGTGAGCGAACAACGCGAGCACGTCACCCGTTCACGCGCCAACCCCGGCGGCGCGCGTGTGCTCGAGCTCGGCGAGGTGCGGCCGTTCCGCGAGCGCAAGCCGGCTTGGTTCAAGGTCCAGTTCCCCGGCGGCAACCGCTACCGCGAGCTCGACAAGCTGATCACGGACAACAACCTGCACACCGTGTGCCGCGAGGCCGCCTGCCCGAACATCGGCGACTGCTGGGAGCGCGGCACCGCCACCTTCATGATCCTCGGCGACACCTGCACGCGCCGCTGCGGCTTCTGCCACGTGAAGACCGGCAAGCCGACCTGGAACGACCCGCTCGAGCCGCTGCGCGTCGCGCAGTCGGTCCGCAAGATGGGGCTGCGCCACGCGGTCATCACGAGCGTCGACCGCGACGACCTGCCGGATTACGGCGCCGGCGTCTGGTGTGGCGTGATCCGCTCGATCCGCAAGCTCGCCCCCGGCACCAAGATCGAGTGCCTGACGCCTGACTTCCGCGGCCAGGAGATGCCGCTGGCGCGTGTGATCGCGGAGCGGCCCGACGTCTTCAACCACAACGTCGAGGTCGTGCCGCGGCTGTACCCGCTGGCGCGGCGCGGCGGCAACTTCATGCGCTCGGCGCGCGTGCTCTACAACGCCAAGCAGATGGCGGGCGACGAGGTGACGACGAAGTCAGGCCTGATGGTCGGGCTCGGCGAGACCAAGGAGGAGATGATCGAGACGTTCGGCTTGCTGCGCGAGCACGACGTCCAGATCCTCACCGTCGGCCAGTATCTGCGGCCAACCGAGAACCACCTGCCCGTCGTCCGCTACTGGCACCCCGAGGAATTCGCGGAGCTCGAGCGCGAGGCGTACAGGCTCGGCTTCGAGTCGGTGGCCGCCGGGCCGCTGGTGCGCTCGAGCTACCACGCCGAGCAGACGCTCGAGCAGGCGCGCGCGGCGGGACTCTGAACCGCGCACTCCTAATCGCAATCGTGATCATCGTGGCGCTGCTGCCACTCGCCGCGATAGGGATCGCGCAGCTGGCTCAGCACCTGCTCGGACACGCGCACTAGGTTCGACCCTGCAAAGCGCGGGGAGTATGTCAACCTGCGCCCGTGCTCCCGCTGAAGGACAACATCCCGACGCGTCGCCCCGCGATCCTGACGTGGGCGATCATCGCGATCTGCGTCGTCGTGTACTTCTTCTTTCAGCACGGCGGCCTAAAGGGGCCGAGCGACGAGTCGGTTGTGAAGTACTCGGCGATTCCGTACGAGATTTCCCATCCCGGCAAGGAATGTGGTCTCACCACGACCGGGGCGGTCGCATGTCAAGGCTCAGACGGGGTTCCGGCCAATATCCCAGTGCCCGCACAGCCGCCGACCTGGCTGACGATCTTCTTTGCGATGTTCATGCACGGGGGCCTGCTGCACCTCGGCGGCAACATGCTGTTCCTCTGGATCTTCGGCAACAACGTCGAGGATTCGATGTCGCGCCCGCGCTTCGCGGCGTTCTACCTGCTCGGCGGCCTCGTGGCCACCGCCACGCAGGTGCTGATCAACCCGGGCTCTCACAGTCCGACACTGGGGGCCAGCGGCGCGATCGCCGGCGTGCTCGGCGGCTACGCGGTGCTGTATCCGCGAGCCAGGGTCGTCACGCTGATCTTCATCATCATCTTCGTGACCGTGATCGAGCTGCCCGCGCTCCTTGTGCTCGGCCTGTGGTTCCTGTTGCAGCTGCTGTCGGCGTCGTCGCAGCCGTTGTCGGCGAGCACGGGCGTGGCGTACTTCGCCCACATCGGCGGCTTCTTATTCGGCTTGCTGCTGATACGCCTCTTCGCCAACCGGGTACACAGCGACTACGACCGCGCTTCGAGGATTCCGGTCTATTGAGGGGCACACAGGCAGTGCTGGTGCTTGCGCTGGCGCTGATCCTCGTCCTCGCGTACCTGACAGTTCACGTGTGGATCACCGACGGCTTCGACGTGCTGGTACTGATATCGGTGATCGTGCTCGTGATTATGGGATTCGGAGTGCTGGGGGCCTTAGGCTCGTCCTCGGATGACTAGCGTCCTGCAGGGCGGACGCCGCCGCCGGCGCCCGGGGGGCCGCTTTGCGCGGTTGCTCTTCGTGCTCGTGCCGCTGGCCGTCGTCGTTGCCGTGGTCGTGGGCTTTCGCCACGACCGGCATTCCGCGCCCGCCCCGCCGCCTCCGGTACGCGCGCAGGTGCGGCCGGGCGCGACTCCGAGCCCAGGCACGGCCGCGCCGGACCCGGCCCAGGCGGCGCTGGCGGGTGCAGACGCTTTCCGCCTGAAGTTCAAGGACCCGCCGCGCGCGGGGATCGTCTTCGACGTCACGACGGGCCAGGTGCTGTGGCGGCGGAACCCGCTCAAGCGAACGCCGATCGCGAGCCTGACGAAGATCATGACGGCGCTGCTGGTCGTCGAGCAGACGCGAGCGCGCGACGAGATCCGCATCCCGAAGGACGCGCTGAACTACGTCGGCTCAGGGGTGGGCCTGCTGCCCAAGGGGCGGCACGTGACGATCGAGGCACTCCTGCACGGGCTGCTGCTTCCGTCGGGGAACGACGCCGCGATTGCGCTGGCCGATGGCGTGGCCGGATCGCGCGGGCAGTTCGTCGAGCAGATGAACGAGAAGGCACAGATGCTCGGCCTGCGCTGCACGCACTTCGCATCTCCGTCGGGTATCGACGACCGTGACCACTCATGCGCCGCGGATCTCGCAGCGCTGACGCGGATCGTGATGGGCAAGGTGCGGATCGAACGCATCGTCCGCAAGGCGCACGCGGCCGTGCGCTTCCCGATCAAGGGCGGGAAGCTCTACCTGAACAACACAAACCCGCTGTTGCGGATGGACTATCGGGGCACGATCGGCCTGAAGACCGGGGACACCAACAACGCGGGGCACTGCCTGATCGCCGTGGTGCGCCGCGGTGGCCGCACGCTGGCGGCAATCGTCCTGCACTCGCCGAACCCGCAGCTGCAGGTGCGGCGTCTATTTGCGCGGGCTTTCCACGCCGTCTAGTCAGGCGGCACTCGGGGTGCGCAGCCGCCGGCTGCACCGCAATTGGTGCACCTGAGCGCGAGTCCCACGGGCTCGGTCATGCCCGAGAACGCGGAAATCCCGAACGTGACTTGGGATGAGCGTCACGTGCTGAGGCTCGGCTGCCCCACCGGAGCGTTCCCGCGGCCGCGCACCGATCGCAATGCGGAGCCCCCGCCCGCACGTGCCGGTATGCGCGGCAGACCTCGCACCACACGACGTACCGCATGCGCTCGACCGTAGGCATGCCGGCCACACGGGTCAAATTCCGTCGTACAAATGTCCAGCGAGTTCGAAGCGTTTGGGCGCGGCCGGGCGAGGCAAGAGGCGGGAACCCAGTCCAACCCAAGGGAGGCATCCCGAATGATTCTTCGACTCGATCGGCTCCAGACGGAGCTGCCCCCACCGTCGACCCCCGACCCCGCCGGCGCTGCCGTGGTGCAGGAGCTCCTTGGCGGGAAGTTCGGCGAGATGTCGACCTTCATGAACTACACGTACCAGTCGTTCAACTTCCGCTCGCGCCAGCAGGCGCGGCCGTTCTTCGACCTGGTCTCGAACATTGCGGCGGAGGAGTTCGGCCACATCGAGCTCGTGGCAACGACGATCAACACGATGCTCACCGGTGCCGGTGAGAAGGGCGATCTGCCGGATCCCGAGAACCTCCTGAACCCGCAGCAGTTCATCGCGGGCGGGGCTGCTGCGCTGGTGCAGGACTCGAACGGCAAGCCGTGGAACGGCGACTACGTGACCTCGACCGGCGACTTGGTCGAGGACCTGACGCACAACTTCTTCCTCGAGACCGGGGCGCGCAACAACAAGCTCAAGGTCTACGAGATGTGCGACCACCCGGCGGCGCGTGCCCTGACGGGCTACCTCCTGGTGCGAGGCGGCGTGCACCAGGTCGCCTACGCGCGGGCGCTCGAGCGGCTGACCGGCGCTGACCTGATGAAGCTGTTCCCGTCGCCGCGGATCCCGACGGACAAGATCCCCGAGTCCCAGCCGCACATCCAGCGGGGGGAGCACAAGAAGCTCTACCGCTTCTCCCTGGACGACTACAAGGAGTTGGCGGCGGTCTTCAACGGCCCGCACCCCGAGACGGGCGACGAGCTCGAGGTCGTCGACGGCTATCCGGAGGGCGCACCGGCATTCGACCTGCCCGCGCAGGAAGGCGTGTTCGCGCCCGACTACGCGCCAGAGGAGATAGCCGAGATAGCCCGGAGACTGCGGACCCAGGCCGGCCTGCCGGACGAGCCGACGGGCGTCGTGGCGAACAACGGAAAGGGCGTCGTAGGAAAGGTGAAGGACGCCGTGAGCGGCTGAACGAGTGAGTGGAGCCAGCCGGATTCGAACCGGCGACCTCTTCGGTGCAAGCGAAGCGCTCTAGCCAACTGAGCTATGGCCCCGAGGGGCTAATGGTAGGCGTGGCTTTAGGGTTCGCCTATGCGCGGGCCTGGTAGGTAGGTGCCTATGACCACGGACCAGTCGGTTGACCCTGCTCAAACACCGAAGGATCAGGCGGCTGAGGTCTCCAACTGGGCCATCGTCAATCACTACTTCGACATCGCCGCCGAGCGACTCGATCTTCGTGAGGACGTTGCCGCTGTTATCCGGTCGTCTTACCGGGAGGTTCAGGTTCAGGTCCCCGTAACGCTGAGCGACGGGTGCATTCACGTCTTCTCCGGCTTCCGCGTTCAGCACAACGGGGCGCGTGGCCCCTACAAGGGCGGCATCCGCTTCCACCCCAAGGTCGACCTCGACGAGGTTCGTGCGCTCGCCATGCTCATGACCTGGAAGACGGCCGTCGTCGGAATCCCCTACGGCGGCGCCAAGGGCGGCGTCAACTGCGACGCCCGCAAGCTCGAGCCTCACGAGGTGCAGATGGTTGCGCGCTCGTTCATGGACAAGATCGAGAAGGTCCTCGGTCCCACTCGGGACATCCCGGCGCCGGACGTGGGCACGAACGCGCAGACCATGGCCTGGCTGATGGACGAGTACGGCAAGCTGCACGGCCACACGCCCGCCATCGTCACCGGCAAGCCGCTTGCCCTCGAAGGCTCATGGGGACGCGAAGCGGCTACCGGGCGCGGCGTCATCTTCGTGCTCGAAGAGGTCCTCAAGCACCTTGACATGAAGTTCGACGAGCTCACGTTCGCGGTGCAGGGGTTCGGGAACGTCGGCTCGTGGGCCGCGCGGATCCTCCACGACAAGGGCGGCAAGCTGCTCGCAGTCGACACGGTCGACGGGTCGATCCGCTCTGACGCAGGCATCGACCCCGACCGGCTCTACGAGTTCCTGTTCGACGCGGGCGGCGACATCAACGCGTTTCCCGACAGCGAGCCGATCTCCAAGGAGGAGTTCCTCGGTACGTCGTGCGACGTGTTCATCCCGGCTGCGCTCGGGGGGATGATCCACGAGCACAACGCCGACTTGCTCGACTGCAAGGTCCTGCTCGAGGGCGCGAACAGCCCGACCACGCCCAAGGCGGACGGCATCCTCAGCGACAAGGGCGTTTACATCGCGCCTGACGTCCTGTGCAACGCGGGTGGCGTGATCGTCTCCTACTTCGAGTGGGTCCAGAACCTGCAGCACCTGCGCTGGGAGGAGCACGAGGTGAACCAGCGGCTCGAGAGGATCATCAAGCGCGGCTTCGGCGAGATCGCCGAGAAGTCGGACGCCGACGGGGTAACGCCGCGCATCGCCGCCTACGAGCTCGGGATCCAGAGGGTGGTCGAGGCGTCGCGCATCCGCGGCTACATCCCCTGAGCGGCGGCAGAGAGAGAAAAGGGGGCGGCGTCGCTCCCGCGTACGCCGCCCCCAAGATGACGGGAACCCTCCGTTGCCGTCGCATCCATCACATCGGCAGATCACCCTGAGGCGCTGAACCAACCCGCTCGGCGGGTCGAACAAACGTCCAGCGGTGCTACTCGCCGAAATCGAAGTCGCGCGGCGGCTTCTGCTCGAACCAGAGGCGGTCGTGCTCGGGCGCGTCCTGCAGGAACTCCGGTGTCTCCTCGAGCACGTCCTCCTCGCCCTCACCCTCATTGGGCTCCTCGGGGGGCGTCGTGGGCCCTGTTGGCGCCTCCGGCGCGCCCGCCGGCGTCTCGGCCGAGGGGCGGAAGACCGGCTCGGGCGCGTGCTCCTCGCCGCCGAGGTGTTCATGGTCCACAAGCGCGGGGTGCTGCTCGTCCTCGTGGTGCTGCCGGCGGGGCTCGGGCGCAGCCTCGGTAGCCGGCTGCTCGGAGAAGAACTCCGTGTCCTCACCCCAGGCGGGATCCGATCCCGCCGGATGCAGGTGATCGTGGGCGTCAGGCACCGGGTGGTCGCCGGGCTGAAGGAGTTGGGTGTGCTCGTCTTCGGAGACCGGTTCTTCGGCCGCCGCAGGCGCGACTTCCGCGCGCGCCGGGCCGAATGCTTCCGCCTCCTTGCGGCGGATCTCGTCCTCACTCGCGCCGTGCTCGCGCTTCAGTTCGAGGTGCTCTCGTATCGCTTCGTCGAGGATCCCCATCGGGGCCAGATTAGCGAGCGGCGGCGGCGGCTTCTGCCCGCTCGACCCGGTTGCGCCCGCCCCGCTTGGCGCGATAGAGAGCAGCGTCCGCGGCAGCGATCAGGGCGGTTTTGCCGGTCGCCTGTGACGGGAATGCAGCGACACCGAAGCTGGCGGTGATCGGCAGCAGCCCTCCCCCGTCCAGGCGAGGGATTTGCATCGACTCGATCGCAGCGCGCATGCGCTCGGCGCCGAGCTCCGCGCCCCCGAGGTCAGTCTGCGGCAGGACCACCGCCATCTCCTCACCGCCGTAGCGGGCCGGAAGGTCGACGTCGCGCGAGAGTCGCCGTAACACGCGCGCGACCTCAACGAGCACGCGGTCGCCCTGCTGGTGACCGTAGGTGTCGTTGACCGACTTGAACTTGTCGATGTCGAGCATCACGAGCGACAGCGGCGTGCCGAAGCGCTCCGCGCGTTCGATCTCGCCGTCCAGGCGCGAGTGGAACTGACGCACGTTGAAGAGGCCCGTCAGCTCGTCCGTGACCGCCTGCTGCTGGACGGTCTCGTGCAAGTCGACGTTCTCGATCGAGAGCGTCGCCTGGCCCGCGAGGTAGGCGAACAGGTCGCGCTCCTCCTCGCTGAACTCACGGTCCCGGCGCGCGATCGAGATGACCCCCACGAAGTCGATATCGGGGCCGCCGCTGATACGCGCGCGCATCGGCAGCGCCATCCCGTGCACCAGCTCGAGCTGCGCCGTGGTCGGGCGCCGCTGTGGCAGCGGGTGCCCGTCCGACGGCTCGAGCGCCGCCAGCAGCTCGCGACCGATCTCGGGGTCGATCTGGAACGCCTCCCGCTCGGCGGCGACCAGACCCGCGCGGAGTGAGCTGCCGCTCTCGCTGTCCAGCCCGAACTCGAAGTACTCCATGCGGCGCGCGTCGATCGGCAGCGCGCGCCCCGCCTCGGCGCCACATGCCTCGATCGCCGTGCGCACCACCAGCGCAACCACGCCCTCGCGGTCGAACCCGGCGCCGACCGCCTCGCCGACGCGGCGGATGGCCTCCTCGAGCTCCTTGCGCTTCCGCTCGACCTCCGCGATGTGCGCCTCGAGCTCCCCCGACATCTTGTTGAACTCACGGCCGAGGTCGGCGAACTCGTCCTTGCCGTGAACCGGCACGGGGTTCGAGAAGTCGCCCTTCCCAAGCCGTTGCGCCGCGCCCAGGAAGTCGCCGATCTGCCCTTGGAGCGCGCGCACCACCAGCACCGACGACGCGAGGGCAAGGAGGAGGAACGCCGCCAGGATCGCCCCGATCAGCGCTCGGCTGGAAGCGACGGCGCCCCTGTCGAGCTGGTCGAACACGCCGACCGCAACCGCCGGCAAAGGCGCCGACTGCACCTGCTGAAAGCGGCTGCGACCGCCCGCGCTCCGAGTCGCGGCCAGCCGTGCGCCCGCGCCGTTCACGGCGGCATCCAGGCCGGTCAGTCGCTTGACGGAGGCAACGAAGTCGTTCGCGGTCGTCCGCGACACCGCGAGCGTTCCCACCCGAGTGCCCTTCGCCGTAGTCGGCGCTGCCGTCGCGTACGCCAGCGCGGGCGCGCGCTGTGCCGCCGCGACACGCCCTCCCTTGCGGTTGTAGAAGACGATCGCGGCGATGTCCGGACGCGCCTTCAGGATCACCCGCGCACGTGCGCGCAGCGGCCCCGCCTTCCGGCGCGCAAGCGCACGGCTCATCTGCGGATCGCGCGCGACCTGCGTGAGCGTGCTCTGCGCCCTGTCGACGTCCGCTTGGTAGACGGCCAGCGCGGTCGTCAGGCCCTGTGCGATGCGCGAATCGGACTTCCCGGTCTCGCTGTCCGAGGTGACCTTGAACAGCACGACGCCGACCGCCGCCATAGGCACGATCACGATGATCGTGAAGAAGATGAAAAGCCGCCCGCGAAATGACATCGGTCCACCGATGTATCGGCAGGCCTGGAGACTAGCTTTTGCCCTACAACCCGCGCACGTGCTGCACGAGGTCCGGCCTGTGTTCCTCGAGATAGTGCGGCGCGAATGTCTCGCCACGGAAGAACGCGGGCGCGCGCACGTTCCAGATGATCATCAGCACCGCGCCGATCAGGAGCGTCACTGCGCCGATCACGAACACTCCGCCCAGGCCCAGCAGCGTGGTCAGCCCGTAGTCGTCGGCGATCGTGTCCTTGCCGTTGCGGATCAGCGCCCAGCCGAGCACGACGGTGCCGATCAGCGGCGCGGCGAACTTGCTCATGAAGTCACCGAGCGAGCGCGTGATCTCCTTGCGGAACGCCCATAGCGCCGCTATGCCGAGCAGCGTGTAGTAGAAGGCGATCAGCAGCACGATCGCGCTGATCGAGTCGCCGAGCACGTTGTTCGAGACGATGCTCAGCACGATCAACACGGATGCAATCGCGATCGCGCAGCCGACCGTCGCTCCCACCGGCGAGCCGGTCCGCTCGTCAACCTTCGCGAAGACGCTCGGCGCTGCGCGGTAGGCGCCCATCGACAGGAGGCTGCGCGCGGTCGGCAGTAGCGCCGCGATCAGGGCGGCGCCCGCCGAAAGCATCACCACGAACTCCATCGCTGTGCCGAACCACGAGCCGATCGCCGCGCTTCCGATCGGTGAGAGGACGTCGCCGGCGACGGCGTCGCTGCCTAGGCCGATCCCCTTCGTGCCGATGCCCGCGAAGGCCTGCAGGGCGACGACCACGATCACGTAGAAGCCCAGTAGCGCGAGCGCCGAGTAGACCAGCGCTCGCTTCGGGGTGGCGGTTCCACCACGCGTCTCCTCGGCGACGGCGGCGGGGCCGTCCCATCCCCAATAGAAGTAGATGGCCAGCAGCATGCCGCTGAAGAACGCGCTCGAGCTGCCGACTGAGAAGGGGTTCAGCCAGTGCAGCGACGGATTGATCGACTGCGCGCCCGCCGTGCCGGCCGCGACCTTGACGAGCGCAACGACGGCGAACACCGCCAGCACGATCAGGCCGAGTGACAGCAGCGCTCCCTGGACGCGCGACGACAGCTCGATGCCTCGAACACCGAGCCACGTGGCGACGCCGAGCCAGCAGAGGCCGACGGCGATCGTCGCCCATTCGGTCCCGGCTGCCTTGTCCCAGTTGAAGAGAAGGAAGAAGTAGGTCCCGGCGATGTTGGCCAGGTTGGCCAGGGAGATGAAGGTCGCGGCGAGGAGCGCCCACGAGCAGATCCATCCGACACGAGGGCCGAGGGAGCGACCAACCCAGACGAAGACCGTGCCGCAGTCGGGCTCACGGGCGACGAACTCGCGCTCGACGACCGTCATGCAGAGGATCGGTACGAACCCCGCGAGCAACAGCGCCGGCGAGAAGAGGCCGACTGCGCCGACGAGGAACGCCAGCGTCACGGCGACGCTGAACGCGGGTGCCGTCTGCACCACGCCCAGGACGACACTGCCGAGCAGCCCGATGGCGCCGCGGCGCAGTCCCTTGTTCGCGACCGTTGGAGCGGCGGTTGTGGTGGTCATGAGCGGCTCCTCTCAGCGCTGCGCGGCTGCAGCGCGCCGTACATGGGCAGCTGGAGCGAGTCGGCCGAGCGGTCCCACTGCTCCCATAGACGGTTCATCCCGAAGGTTCCGATCCGGCGGACGCGCTCGACCGCCGCGAAGTCCACCACGTCGACCAGCACCTCCTCGCCCGCCCCGGCCTGGACGCGCATTTCGCCCTCCGGGCCGACGAAGACGCTGCGGCCCGTCCCGGCAGGACTGGCGGCGTTCAGGCCTACGAGCGCGACCTGGTTCACGATCGCGGTCGCGCGCGCGACGATGGTCTCTGCCTCGCGGTCGCTCGTCGTGGTCAGCGTCGGCTGCAGGATCAGCTCCGCACCCCACCAGGCCAGCTGGCGCGGAAGCTCGGGGAACATCCCGTCGTAACAGACCATCAGGCCCACGCGCCCGACGTCGGGGATGTCGAACGTCATCAGGCGCTCGCCCGGTTGCGTGCACTCGTATGGCTGCCAGGGGAAGCACTTGCGGTAGGGACCGATGAGCTCGCCGTCGGGAGCGATCACAAGAGCGCTGTTTGCGATCCCGTCGGCCGTCCGCTCGTACACCGTGCCCGGGACCAGCCACAGGCCGGTCTGGCGCGCAAGCTCGGAGAGCTGGAACGTGAGCGGCCCCGGAATCTCGACCGCGACCTCGTCGGCGTACTCCGCCGGCTCCGTCAGCAATCCACCCGGGGCCGACAGGTGCAACTCGGGGGCGAGGATCAGCTCGAGATCCTCGAACAGCGCATGCGCGTTCTCGACCGCCGTGGCGAAGGCCGTCCAGGTGGCCGCCGGGTCGAAGGCGACAGGCGCGGTCTGCAGCCCCGCGAGGACGAGCGTGCGGGATTCTTTGAACTGCATTCAGTGCAAATATCTTCGCCCGGGATCGCCATGTCAAGCTCCGCGGCGGTTACTTTTCTCCTATGGCCCGCCCGCGCGATCAGGCTCAGCGCCGCCGGCAACTGGTGCGTGCAACCAACGAGCTGGTCGCCCGCAAGGGCATGGCCGGCGTGCGGCTGCGCGACGTAGCCGAGCACGCGGGTCTCACACCAGGCGCGGTCCTCTACTACTACGACGGGCTGGACGAGCTGTTCTTCAACGCCTACGAGGCGGGCATCCACCGCTACTGCGAGGAGCGCGAGGAGGTGATCGCCGACTTGAAGGGGCCGATCGCGCAGCTGGCGACTGCGCTGCGCCTGGGCGTGCCCACAGGACCGGATGACGTCGAGTCGCGACTGCTGTACGAGTTCGAGGCGATCGCGTTCCGCAGCGAGGCATGCGCGCAGCTGATGAGCGACTACGTCGATCGCCAGGTGGACATGTACGAGCGGATCCTGATTGCGGGCGTCGAGAGCGGCGACTTCGAGGTCCAAGGCGACCTGCGGGCGGCCGCCCGCGTGATCGTCGCGATGGAGGACGGCCACGGCCCGTACGTGCTCACCGGCCAGGTGAGACCGGCAGATGCCGAGCGCCTGTTCGTGCAGCACGCGGCAGTGCTCACGGGCGTGCCGCTGCGGCGCATGGCGTCATCCGGGCGCCGCGTACGGACGGCCTGACGACGGCTAACCTTCGAAGCTCCTCGGGGCTATAGCTCAGCTGGAAGAGCGCCTGGATCGCACCCAGGAGGTCGTCGGTTCGAGTCCGACTAGCTCCACTCTTCCGAGAAGCCGCGCCCCGACTGGGATCGCAGCGCCCGGCGCTTTGCTCGCTCGCCTTGAAGTGCGGACTGATTGCCGCCGGTGTGCCCATCTGTGCCCATTCGCCGGGAGCCTGGCGCCCCTTGCTGCCGCTGGTCCCCGGATCGCCCTTCGGCCCTTGGTCGCCCTTCGGCCCTCGCGGTCCGGCAGGCAGCTGTCCGGCCTTGAATCCTTGGCGAGCAGGTTGCGGTCCTTGATGTCGGCCGAGCCGAGCGAGTTGTTCTTGATGTCCTTCCCGGTCAGGGTTCCGTCCTTCACGTTCTTGCCGGTGATGAGCACGGTCGCGGTGGCGGTGCCGCCGAGCGCGACGAACAGCGCAGTACGGACACAACGTTTGCGAACGTCATCCGCGAGCGAAGGCGAGACCTGTGGGCGGGTCCTCCCGATTGGCCAGCCCGTCCAATACGGGCCATGTAGCAGCCAGCATCGGTGACGGCAGGTATTTCGCAAGCAGCGCGGAGTCGATCGCGTGGTCGAGGCGAAGCGAGCCTCTGGGGTCGAACCCGCTGTGGCATCGAGCAGCGATCACGACCAGCGGCGGCAGCGAGGTCGCCGGTTCGAATCCGGCTAGCTCCACTCCCCGGATCGCGCTCGCAGCGCGGCTCCGTCAGAACGGCGCACCGGAGGATCGGGGCGCACGGGGGTCGACAAAGCCGCACCGAATGCCCATTACTGCCGATTCGACGGGAGCAGTTGGCCGCGGTCGGCGCGTCGCGTTCCGTTCCGAACCGCACGTGCAAATTGCGGGCGGGATTGCTGCTTTCGGGACGGAAGGGGAAGCGCCGGTTAGTCCGCCAGGCGGAGCGTTGCCGGATTAGGCAGGTCTGTTCGTGGATCGCCTCCAAAGGTGCCCGCCCACACCTCAAGCTCAACCAGCTTGCCGCCGGTGACGTGCAGGATGACGTCGAGAGTGCGCCCGTCCGGAGCCTCTGCGTCCGCTGCGATGTCCGCGTCCTCGCCATGTCTGACGCCGACCGTTTCGAGAGGCCAGCTTGCGCGCGGCTGTCCTTCAGGAACGGTCAGTGTGATCGAGGGGCACCCGCACGAACACTCGCCTGTGACTGAGATGGCTTCAGCCTCCTGCCAGTTCCGGAGTGGCAATCGGCGATGTCAATGGGCGAGCCAGGAGCGCCCGCTCGCGGACGCTCAGTTCGCGCGGTTCAGGCAACGGCACAATCTCGGGCGGGTGCATTTCGCTCCCCACACGCTAAGCGTGACATAGCCCGGCGCCGTTCCCGCTTCGGACGAACAACGGCAAGGGCTCACCCCAAAGACAAGGTCTGACAGACCTGTGAAATGGGGACGCCACGGTCGCGACCGGCTTGCCGCTCAGGACGAAGAACAGTAGGTCGGACCCTCGCTCAAGAATCCCATCGGTAGCCTGCGGCGCGCAAGCTCAGCACTCGGCTGAGTGATGTCGCCTCTCGCGCAGCTTGGGAAGCGGCGCCGGTATGGAGGGCCCGAGCGGCCTGCTTGCATGTTGTCAGTTAGCTTGTCAACAGCATCGAGCTGCGTGTTCCAATGCGTCACCGCGTTGTACTGATCGGCGTTCAGTGTGATCGGGTCGTTCACGCCGAAGTCGGCGGGAGTCATCGGCCGCGCCGCCGCAGCGGCAAGCAGGACCGAGCCGATAGCGCCACCACCAGCTTCTTTCATTGTGCGAGTCCTTTCGCATGAGTTGCTCACACGAACTACGTCACCCGCCGGGAGGCGTCACGCGCCTCACGCGCTCGGATAGCCCGGGGCTCTTGCCGGCAGGGGCTAGCGCGCGGTGAGAGCTTCCGCTAGGCGGTTCAGCTGAGCCGCTTCACCTAGGGAAGTTGCGTAGGCGTGAAACGCGTGACACTGACCCGACCGTGCGCCGCGCTTGCGCGGTACATAGACGCGCGCACGCTAAACGCGTCGACGGCGCGCGCGGTCGGCCGGATCCGAGAGGATCGGGGAAACGCATCGACGGCGACTACCTTCCCGAGGACTTAAACGGCGAGCCGGGTGCGGACGGCGACGACGGCGGCACCGCTCACCCGGCGCCGCCGGACAGCAGCTAGATGGCGGCCAGGAAGGGAGCGATCGCGGGAGCACCGCCGACCGGGTTCTGGAGCGGGCATTTCGTTGATGTCTTCAACGCCGTGCTGGACGAGATCGACGAGAGCCTCGAACGGGCACCTGACCGCCACGAGTGCCCGAATCGGGCATAATCGCCCGTAATTCGACTGCATCCGCCAGCCACGTCGCTGACCGCCTGTCGGCCGCGAAGCCGCCCGTGGAGCGGGATTCCGATGTTTCTCGGCGCCGGATCACCACCCGCATCGCACCCAGGAGGTCGTCGGTTCGAGTCCGACTAGCTCCACTGCTCGGAAGCCTCGCCTGTGCTGGGCTTCGTGTCGAGAAAATATGATCGGCTCCGCTCACCAGGTGAAGGGCCACGACAGACGCGGCCCACGACACCAGGAGACGACCATGCCGAAGTACCTGCTCCTCAAGCACTACCGCGGCGGCCCGGAGCCGCATCATCCCTTCCCGCCGATGGACCAGTGGGCGCCTGAGGACGTGGAGGCGCACATCGCCTTCCTCAGGCACGTCAGCGACCTGCTCAAGGAGAACGGGGAGTACGTCGACGGGCAGGCGCTCACGCCGGCGCGCACCTGGGTGCGCTACGGCGGCCCGGACGCGGCGCCAGTCACCACCGACGGCCCGCTGCCCGAGACCAGCGATCTCGTGGCGGGCTGGTACATGATCGACGTCGAGTCGCACGAGCGCGCGGTCGAGCTCGCGGCCTACGTCTCCTCTGAGCCCGGCCCGGGCGGGGAGCCGCTGTACGAGTGGATCGACGTCCGTGAGGTCATGTCCGAGGCGCCCTCGGACGACTGACCCGGCGTGACCGACGAGCCGACGCGACGGCTGGACGAGGGCGCGCTGCGCGCCCTCGTCCCGAGGGTGCTCGCGGGCCTGGTCCGGCGCGGCGAGGACTTCGATGCCGCCGAGGACGCCCTGCAGGAGGCGCTGCTCGAGGCGCTGCGGGTGTGGCCCGAGCACCCGCCGCGCGACCCGCGCGCGTGGCTGGCGACGGTCGCGACCCGGCGGCTCGTCGACGCGCGTCGCAGCGAGGCCGCCCGTACCCGCCGCGAGGAGGCGACGTACGCCGAGCCGCGGGCCGCCGCGGCCACCGAGGAGGGCGACGACACCCTCTTCCTGCTCTTCTGCTGCTGCCACTCCGACCTCGCGCCCGCCTCGCAGGTGGCGCTGACCCTGCGCGCGGTCGGCGGCCTGACCACCAGCGAGATCGCCGACGCCTTCTACGTGCCCGAGGCGACGATGGCGCAGCGGATCAGCCGCGCCAAGCGGACCCTCCGCGGGCGCCGGCTCGACCAGCCCGGCGATCTCGCCGTCGTGCTGCGCGTGCTCTACCTCGTCTACACGGCCGGCCACGCGGGCCGGGTCGACCTGGCCGCCGAGGCGATCCGCCTGGCCCGCCAGCTCACCCTCGCCACCGAGGAACCGGAGGCGCGCGGCCTGCTCGCCCTGATGCTCCTTAACCACGCCCGCCTCCCGGCGCGGCTCGACGCCGAGGGTCGCATCGTCACCCTCGACAGGCAGGACCGCGGCCGGTGGGACACGCGCGAGATCGCCGAAGGCGTACGTGTCCTGCAGTCGGCGCTGGCCGTCCAGCGCCCCGGCCGCTACCAGATCGAGGCCGCCATCGCCGCCCTGCACGACGACGCCGCAAGCGCCGAGGAGACCGACTGGCCCCAGATCCTGGCCTGGTACGACGACCTCGTCGCCCTCACCGACAACCCGGTGCGCCAGGACCCCGCCGCCGTGCTCGGGCGCGCGGTCGCGGT
>DATBDN010000149.1:0-6005 GCA_036269895.1 Thermoleophilaceae bacterium | reverse complement strand
GGCGACAACCCGATCATGTGGCCCGGCTTCACCTTCACGTTCCGCCGCGCGGCACGGCGCTTCGACCCGGCCGCGCACGTGGCGCTCAGCCCAGCAGGGCGCGCTTCGCTCGAGCCGGAAGCCGTTTGACGCGCGCCTCCTCGCGCATGGCCTCGGAGCGGTCGGCGCACTGATGCGTCCACACGAGCTCCACGGGAAGCCGAGCCCGGGTGTAGCGGCTGGCCGTCCCGCCCTGGTGCTGGCGCAGGCGGCGCTCCGGGTCGGTGGACCAGCCGCAGTAGAGGGTGCCGTCCGCGCAACGGAGTAGATACACGAATGCGGGGGGTACGGAAGTCGGCAAGGCCGCGTAAGGTACCCCTAACGACAGCGGTCACCTACGCAGGGGGAAGGGGCAGCATCGATGAATGAGGATCACCAGCGGGACGGCCGCAGTCGGCCTGCGTGGCGGGACTCCCTCGCGCCCTACGCACGGCCGAATCTGGGGCGCAGCATCGTGGATCTCGCCACATCAGTGGTTCCCTACGCCGCGCTGTTCGTGGCGATGTACCTGTTGCTCGACGTCTCCGTGCTGCTCACCCTCGCGCTTGCGCCGCTCGCCGCCGGCTTCCTGCTGCGCACCTACATCATCTTCCACGACTGCACGCATGGCTCGTTCCTGCCCACCAAGCGTGCGAACAACCTGCTCGGGATGTTCACCGGCCTGCTCGTGTTCTCCGAGTTCAAGAGCTGGGGTCACGAGCACGCCATGCACCACGCGTCCGCCGGCGACCTCGATCGTCGCGGGGTGGGTGACGTGCCGACGCTCACCGTGGCCGAATATCACGCGATGTCGTGGAAGCAGAAGGTCGGCTACCGGCTTTTCCGCAACCCGTTCGTGATGTTCGGGCTCGGGCCGATCTGGGCGCTGGTCATCAACCCCCGACTGATCCGCAAGGGCATGCGGGCGCGCCTGCGCCGCAGCGTCATGCTCACGAATGTCGCGGTCGTCGCGATGGTGACGGGCCTCTGCTGGCTGATGGGCTGGCAGGCCTACCTGCTCGTGCAGGGCCCGGCCGCCTGGATCGCGGGCTCGGCGGGTGTCTGGCTCTTCTACGTCCAGCACCAGTTCGAGGACGCGTACTGGGAAAACGGCGACGGCTGGAACTACGCGGATGCCGCGTTGCGCGGGAGCTCCTACCTCAAGCTGCCGGCCGTGCTCCAGTTCTTCACGGGCAACATCGGCCTGCACCACGTGCACCACCTCAGCACACGGATCCCGAACTACAGGCTGGAGCGCGCGCACCGCGACAACCCGGTCTTCCACGGCGTGCCCGTGCTCACCCTCTGGGATGGCGTGAAGGCCGTCCGGCTGAAGCTGTGGGACGACGGCAGCGGGCGGCTCGTGACGTTTCAGCACGCGCGTCGGCTGCGCGCTTGATCGTCACTCAGGGCCAGATCGCATCGTCCGCCTCAGTCTCGGCGAGGGCGTCGCAGTCAGCCATCCGGCGTCCTTGTGTTCATGGCAAGGAGCTCCGTCACCTCTAGACTCATGTAGCTGTCGCACGCCGGGTCTTTCAACGTCCTCCCGATCCCGCGCGGCTCCAACCCTCGGAGGACGGGCAGGCAGGCGACTATGACCGGATCTATGTCCATCCCGATCGGCGCGGAACGATGACCGGAGCGCTCGTGCCTCCCGCCGAGCCGGACCTCGTCGCGATCGCGAAGCGCAAGCTTGCGACGCAATCCATCAGGGCGGCAGAGCTCGAACATCTCGCGTACGTGCTTCAGCGCGACGAGCAGGTCGTGACGCTCTGCGACGCGCTGTTCAGGTCGGGCCGCCAGGAGCGGCGTGGGCTTATCGCCCTCACGGACGAGCGCTTGATCTGCGTCCCCCTCGGCTCCCGAGACGGGCCGCTCGCCGAACTCCGGCTACCGGCGATCACCTCTGTCACGGTCAGCGCGCCGCGAGGATGGGGCGACGCGAAACGAGGGCAGCTCACGACGCTCTCGGGCGGCGTCGCGACCCAGCTCGATCGCGTCCGCCCATGGGAACGCGCCGAAGAGATCGCGGAGCACATCCAGGCCGACATCGACGGACGAGCTTTGTCAGGTTCCTTCGCGCCGGGGTGCCGGGACGCGAGCGGCGCGCCGCAAGGGGAGATGCGCCCGGAGCTTTCAAATGGACGATGACGAGATCCGGCTCCTGGTCGCGAGCCTGTCCCGTCCACACGGCTCCGGCGGGGATGTGATCGAGCGCGCTGCGATTCTGGCGAGCGGCGCTCATTCGGCGGAAGTAGTGGGTTGGATCGTCTCGCACCACGGAAAGCCTGAGGTCGCCGTGGCTGCGGCCTCCACGCGAGGGCTGCACGGCTCGAGGTTCACCGGGGAGATCAGCTCGGAGGCGCGTCCGCCGCTCCGGTACGTGCTGCCGCCAGGCACGCTCGCCTGATCCGATTGGGCGCTCGTAGCGGTCGTGTGCGCGATACCGCCCGCGCGAGCGAGAGGAGCACGACACCGGCCCCACAGTCCGAACGAGTACCCCAGGTCCCCCGCCTTGTGGCGCACGTTGCGCCGTCGGTGGCAATCGGGCCTGGGCTCAGTGTTCCGGCCGCAGGGCCAGCGCATTCGGATGCTACTCCGAATTCAGGCCACTTCACACCCGGAGCCCACAACGACCACTGCGCTGGCAGCTAGAGTTGGAGATCCGGCTGAGCACCAGCTCGGCGAAGCAGTGCCCCGCGTTACTGCAGTTGTTGCCTAGCAGCACCCTCCGCGTTCCGCAGTGCACATACCCGGGAGGGAATCAAGATGGCAACAGGAACCGTGAAGTGGTTCAACGACGACAAGGGCTTCGGGTTCATCACGCCCGATGACTCCGGCAAGGACCTGTTCGTGCATCACACCGCGATCCAGGGCAGCGGCTTCAAGTCGCTGACTGAGGGCGCGAAGGTGACCTACGACGCCGAGCAGGGCGACAAGGGTCCCGCCGCAGCGAACGTCCAACCGCTCTAGCCCTCACAGAGAAGGAGGCCAAGGACGCATGGCGTCGAGCAACAAGAGGAAGACCACGATGGCGAAGCTCAACCGCGAGCGCGGCCTCGCCGAGCGCCGGCTCGAGAAGCAGGCGAGGAAAGCCGCGAGGAAGCAGGCGGCGACACATGACGAGCAAGCACCCGCTCCGTCGCCGGCCGACGAGTCCGCTCGGCCACTCGCAGATCAGTCCGCCGTCGAAGCGGCGGCGGTGGCGTTCGGCGACATGGCCAAGACCGATGTCAAGAACCAGGACTGAGAAGTCCGCATGACTCCGTCAAACGTCGCGCTGCTCGAAGCCGAAGCACGGTTCCACCGCGAGCGGCTCGCGCTCTACCGGGCGCGACGCTTCGCGGGACGACCCACGAGCGAAGCTCGATTCCGCGAGCTCACGCGGGCGTCCGAACTGGCGATCGGTCAGCTGCTGCTTGCGCGCCGGGCGGCGGCGCACCTGAACTGAACCGCAGCGTGCTCGCCACCGGGGGAGACCTCTAAGCCTCGCTGCGCGCGTCTCGTACGTCGCAGGCGTTGCCACGATGCCTCAGTCCACTGCAGACTGCGGCCATGGAACAGTCCGCCACGAGTACCAACGGCCGGCCGCACAAGCTCCCACTGAGGCGCTTCGTCATTCCCCACAAGCCGCCGGAGCCCATCAACCCAGCGCTCATCAAGCACGCGGAGGAGCGGGCGAGCGACGTCCAGAACCGGATCGCCGACAGGATCACTGCGTTCTCAGGCTCGATGACGTTCGTCTACCTGCACATCATCTGGTTCGCGTCGTGGATCGGCTTCGGCGTCGAGAAGTACCCCTTCGGGCTGCTGACGATGATCGTCTCGCTCGAGGCGATCTTCCTGTCGACCTTCGTGATGATCAGCCAGAACCGCGCGGACACCAAGCGTCAGGTGATCGCCGACCAGCAGTGGAAGACCGTGCAGGAAGAGGACCAGCAGAACCGCGACCTGCTCGAGCTCTCGAAGCAGCAGGATCAGGAGAACAAGGAGCTGCTCGACCTGTCGAAGCAAATCCTCGCTCTGACTCAGGAAGTCCGCGCCTACGCGGCGCGCGACCGCCAGAACGAGGCGGGCTGAGCCATACGCGGCGGCAATGGGCTGGACCGCTCCCCGCGGATGGCTCACGCAGTCGCCAGACTGATTAGAACGCGCCCGAGGAGGACAGAAACCGTGACCGAGCAAACGCCAATGATCGACTTCGAGAACCTGCCGGCCCCGACTGAGGGCTTCCTCGTCACGCACTTCATCGCCGTGCGAAGCGTTGCTCGATCGCGCGCGTTCTACTCCGACGTCCTCGGCGGCCAGGTCGTACTTGAGGAGAACCCGTGCATGGTCAAGCTCTCCAACTCCTGGGTGATCATGAACCCAGGCGGGGGCCCCACCCCCGACAAGCCCGACATCACGGTCGTCGACTACGAGCCCGGGAACACGATCTCCATCTTCATGAACCTGCGAGTGGCGGACATCCAGGCGTGCTATGAGCAATGGCGGTCAAAGGGCGCCGAGTTCGTGACGCCCCCGATCGATCGCGGTGCTGAGATCCGCTGCTACATGCGCGACCCCGACGGCTACCTGATCGAAGTCGGCCAGTCCACCGGGTTGCTCGAAGGCAGACTCGCCAAGAAGCGGCCCGAAGACCTGCCTGGCTAGGGCGTCGGCGCGGAGACGCTAATTCGTCACCAGCGCGGTGACGCGCTCCACTCGCTCGCCGACGTCATCCCAGGTCTCACCACGATCGTCGCTCCGAAGCAGTGTCCCATCGCCGAGCCCGGCGAACAGGCTGCCGTCCGCGATCGCGAGCGCGTAGACGTGAGAGTCGAGCGGGCCCCTGACCTGTTCCCAGCGGCCGTCGGCACTCCACCGGTAGACGGCCGAGTCCGACGGGCCGCTGCCGTGTGCCTGGAACGGTCCCGGCGCGGCGGAGACGAACCACAGCTCCGGGTCGTCGGGGTCGACGGCAAGTGCCCACGCGTAGCGGCGCACGCGGCCAGCATTGGCCGGGTCCCAGGTCACGCCGCCGTCGCGGCTCCAGGCTGCGCCGTCGCCGCCGGCCTCGTACGCGCGGCCCGGGACGGTGGGGTGCCAGGTGAGACAGTGGACGTCGCGCGCCGCTTCCGGTCGATGGTCGCTGAACGACGCGCCGGCGTCGTCGGTTCGCATCAAGCCGCCGAGCTCGATGCCCGCCAGCACGACCCCGGCATCGTGAGGACTCGGAGCGATCCAGCGGACGTGCGAGGTCCACGGGCGCGGCGGGAAGCTCCAGGTCGGCCTCGACGGAATCTCCTGGAGCGCGACCAGCTCGTCCCAGCTGTCGCCCCGGTCGTGGCTGCGGAACAAGCGACTGGGCTCGGTCCCGGCGTACACCGCACCGTCCACCGGGCTAACGGCAACGCTGAAGACGTCGTCCGCGGGGAGAGCGACGTCCTCGAACGTGTCGCCGCCGTCGCCGCTGCGCTTGAGGCCGCCGCCGCGGCAACCGACGTAGACGTCGTCGCCGTGAGCCGCGAGGCACTGGGCGCCGGACCCTTCCAGCCGCTCGCCCGAACCGACTCGGACGAAGGCGTCGCCGGTGGTGACGAGCAGGTCCATCGTCACCTGATCGGAGGTGGAACCCCGTCGGCCGTGGCAGCGAGCGCCGGGTCCCAGTCGCACACCGCGCAGCCGTGGCGAAAGGCCGATCGCGCGAACTCGACCGCCAGGGCGTGTGGATCGGGGCTCTCGCGAATGTCCTCCCACTCGAGGATGTACTCACCAAGCACGGCATCCCAGTGCGCGGCAGCCGGGCTGATGTCGCCGTCCGAAAAGCCGTCGCGCAGCGGGTACGCGAAGGCGAAGAACGCCGCGCCGTCGTGCTTGGAATCCCCTGGCCACCAGCCGATCTCGACCTGCTCGGCGTCGCCTCCGTTGCGCATGATGAAGTCGTCAGACCCTGGATCGGCGGGCTGCCCCGAGAACAGGCTCACGGCGATGTCGAAGGTTCCCCA
>DATBDN010000148.1:0-7694 GCA_036269895.1 Thermoleophilaceae bacterium | reverse complement strand
GCTCCTGGCGGCCGGCTTCCTGATCTGGTCGCTCTCGACGGTGGCGTTCGCGATCATCCCGGCGCTCAACAGCGGATCCCTCGCTCCCGCCGACGCCTGGGCGGCACTCGCCGGAGGCATCGCCGGCCAGGGCCTCATCGCCGTCGCACCGTTCGTCGGCGGCCGCAGCCGGGTCCGCGACCGTGCGCTCCGCGACACGGTCCTCGCAGCCGCGGTCGCACTCGCCGCCGCCTGGCTTCTCCTTCGCGCCCACGGCGGGGCGCTTCCGGCGCTGACCGCACTACCGGGCGTCGCCGCGCCTCCCGGCCTCGACTCCGCGCTCGCGGTGCAGGCGTTCCTCAACCTGCTGGCGGTCATCGGCTGGGGTCGGCGCCTCGCGAGGACGGGAGACGATCTCGCCAAGTGGCTCGCGCTCGGTTTCACGCTCCAACTCTTCGCGGCGCTGCACCTCGTGTTCACGCCGCCGCGCGGGGAGAGCTACGTGGCCGCGGGCGAGTACATGCGCCTGCTCGCCTTCGCGCTCATGCTGGTGGGCGCGTGGCGGGCCATCCGCTTCGCCGAGCTTGGCCGCGCAGTCGCGGAGGAACGCGCGCGCGTGGCACGCGAGATCCACGACGGGCTCGCCCAGTACCTGTTTGCTGTCTCGACGCATGCCCAGATGCTCGAGGCAGGCGCTCCGGTGGAGGAGGTCGGCCCGCAACTGAAGGAAGCGGCCGCGCTCGCCCAGCAGGAGGCGCGCTTCGCCATCCTCGCGCTGTCGTCTGCGAGCGGCACCGCGCCCTTCGACATCGCACTGCGCCGCTATGTCGAGTTCCTGACCGCCGACGGGGAGCTCGCGGTCGACCTCGAGATCGACCCCGCGATCCGCCTCGCTCCGGACGAGCAGATCGAGATCTTCCGCATCGTCCAAGAGGGCCTGGGGAACGTCCGGCGGCACGCGAATGCAACCCGCGCCGAGGTCCTGATCGGACGGCGCTCCTCGGGTGAGCGGTTCGTCGTCATCGAAGACGACGGTGAGGGCTTCCCGCCCGAGTCCCCGACGGTAGGGCAGGGATTGCGGAACATGCGGGCTCGCGCGTCGTCGATCGACGGCGGCTTCAGCGTCCGCAGCACGCCGGGCCTCGGCACCGCGCTCGAGCTCGTTCTGCGCGCGTAATTCCGCTTCCCAACCGCCGCTGCTCGGCTTAGAGTCCCGGTCAGTGGGCCGGTTTCTGGCGCTGCTCGGCGTGATCCTGCTCTGTTGCGGGCTGGCGGCGACGGCTGTCGCGGGGAAGAAGCGTCCGAACCAGCGCGTGACGCTCTTCTCGGACTCATCCGGAGCGTCGCTGAACTGGGACTCGGCGGCGAAGCGGATCGTCGAGCGCGGAAACCGCGTCCGGCTCGAACTTCAGCCCTGCGGACGGCTGACCCTGCCCGGCTGCCTCACGGGCACTCCGCCGCCGAGCGTCCTCGCCACGGTGCGTACGCTCGGCCGGGCGCTCGGGCCCAATGTCGTGATCTTCGTGGGTTACAACGACGACCCCGCGACGTACCGGCACGGCCTCCCGATCGTGGTGAAGGCGCTCTGGAAGCGCGGCGTCCAGCACATGATCTGGCTCACGCTGCACGCGGTCAGCAAGCAATACGTCGACACGAACCACGCGATCTACGCCGAGCAGCAGAAGTGGGGGCCGACGATGACGGTGCTCGACTGGAACCACTACTCGGGGTCCCACTCCTCGTGGTACGCCTCGGACGGGATCCACATGACCGGCACCGGGGCGATCGCGTTCGCGACCTATCTCCATCGTCAGCTGCAGAAGCTCGGCCTGACGGGCCCGAAGCCGGTCGGCTAGGAGGGTTTGGTGGAAGGCCGCTCGTCGTTGGAGCCAAACGCCACATTCATGGAGAAGCCCCGCCGGAGCGGGGCTTCTCGGTAGCAGGCCTGTAAGCCGGAGTATCGCCACAAGTTTCGGAGCAGCGTCCTTCGGCCTGCCGGAAGGACACGAAATGCGCCAAGAGCTCGCCGACTTCCTCGACTACTGCCGGATCGAACGGCGGCTCGCGCCGCTGACCTGCTCCGCCTACGAGCGCGACGTCGGCACCTGCGTCGCCTTCCTTGAGCGCGAGGGACTCGTCACGGTAGGTGAGGTGAGGCCGCTGCACCTGCGCCGCTTCCTGGCGGAGGAGTCCGTGCGGCGGCCGGCGCCCTCAAGCCAGGCGCGGACCGTCGCCGCGCTGAAGTGCTTCTTTCGCTTCCTGGACGAGAACGAGCAGATCGACCGCGACCCTGCGCGCGTTCTGCGTACGCCGAAGAAGCGCGAGGCGCTCCCGGACGTGCTCGACCAGCGCGAGCTCGCGCGCCTGCTCGGCGCGACGGGGCGCGAGGACGTCTGGAAGCGAAAGCATGACGGTAAGCGCGAACGCGACCGCCTCCTGCTCGCTCTCTTCGCCTACGCCGGACTCCGCCGGAGCGAGCTGCTCGGGCTCGATTGGCAGGACGTCGACCTCGAGCGCCGCCTGCTCAGAGTGCGGCGGGCGAAGGGCGGCCGCCAGCGCGTCGTGCCGATCCACCCCGCCCTTGAGCCGCTCTTCATCGACTACCTCCGCATCCGCAGCGAGGACTCGGAGCCAGCGCTCTTTGTTGGCGTCCAGGGAAAGCGGCTCTCGCAAACGATCCTGACCCAGACGTTCCTCCGTTACGCGCGCGCGGCCGGGGTCACCGAGCGGAAGTGCGTCACCCCGCACACGCTCCGACATGTCTTCGCGTCGGAGCTCCTGCGCGCCGGCGCGAACCTCCGCCAGATCCAGGAGCTGCTCGGGCACAAGCACCTCGACTCGACGCAGCGGTACACGCGAGTCACCGCCCATGAGCTCCGAGGAGCCGTGAAGCGGCTCAGGTTCCCGGTGGCAGGTACCAGCAATCCTCATTACGAGGGCTGATCAGCTGTCAGCCGAGGAAGCGCCCAGTCGCGCAAACCCGCATGGCTCCGAGGGATTCACACCGCGGCGATGGCGGCCGAAGAGCCCAAATGACAGAGGCGTGGACCCCGCGTAGACCCCCAAACGCCGAGCTCCTACTCAGTCCGCGCCAGTAGATCTACCCTCCGCCTGCTTTGCCGGCTGCCAGGACCGCCTGGCCGGAGAGTGCGACCGAGAGGACGTAGTCGTTGGGCGGCACCGCGTCAGTCGGGAGGAGGTGGCCGTTGGACGCATCGAGGACAGCGAAGCCGTTGCGCGGTTCGCCGGCGAGTGCGTCGAAGTTTCCGCCGAGATAGAGCTGATCGCCGACCAGGAGCAGCGAGAACACAGAACCCGTATCGCCGTTGCTCGTGGGGACAGCGGCGTCGAACGACTGGAGTGGCTCGCCGGTCTGCGGGTCGAGGGCGACCAGTCCACGGTGCGGGCTGCCATCCGCCGCCTCGAAGTTCCCGCCGACGTAGAGCGCGTCCGCGGACGCTGCAAGGGCGAGCGGTACTGATTGCTTCGGACTGAGGCTCGGGGTGACGAAGCCCGGCGCTGCGGCGCCCGTTGTGGCGTTCAGCGCCAGGACGGTCGCACGGTTCTTGTCGGTGCCTTGCGCGAAGGTGCCCGACGCGAAGAGCGTGCCCCCTTTTTGGGCAAGCGAGGATACGCAGACGAGGTCCCCCGGTGGCGCGAGAGCCGGCGAGAACTGATTGTCAAGCCGGCCTGTCCGAGCATTGAGGGCGACAAGGCAGTCACGAATCTGACCATCAACAATCGCCCTCCCAGTAACGCCCACGTAGACGCGTTCGCTGTCGGTCGCCAGGGCATAGGTGCCCTCGCCAAGCCCGTTGAAGCCTCCGTGCCAATCCGAGGCCAGTCTCCCCGTCTTGGCGTCGAGCGCCGCGACGTTGCCCAGTGCGCGACCGTTAACAGTCTGGAACGGGCCGGCGACGTAGAGAGTGTCGCTCGCGCGAGCGAGCGTGGCGTAGATGTAGTTCGGCTTGGCGTCGCCGCCCAGTTCCGGCGTCCAGTTCGGATCGAGCGCGCCATCCCCAAGGATGTGGGCGAGGTGCGCGCGCGGTTCTCCGGTGACCTCCGTGAAGCCCCCGGCGATGTACCAGCCTCCCTGGCCGTCGCTCACTGCTGAGGTCACGATCCCGTCCGTCTGAAGCTGCGCG
This sequence comes from Thermoleophilaceae bacterium, assembly GCA_036269895.1. GTDB lineage: Bacteria > Actinomycetota > Thermoleophilia > Solirubrobacterales > Thermoleophilaceae > DATBDN01. Next base: position 3,570 of record DATBDN010000148.1, on the reverse strand, counting down.
ACGGCCTTACCGCCGTTGGTGCCGACGATCGTGGCCTGACCCGAGAACCACGACGAGACCTGGTTGACCGCGGCGCGGACGGCACCTTGCCCGGGTGGGCTCGCGAATACGGCTGCGGCCACGACCACCACCACGCTCGTGACGAGCAGCGCTGGCCGACGGCCAGGAGCCAAGAAGCGTCGCCGGACCGTGGGCGAGTCGCTAATGGCGCGCGCGAACAGGCTCTGTGCCGAAGCGGAGTCCGGATCGGGCACATCGAGCCCGCGGGCCGGATCGAGAACAGCGAGTTGCTCGAGAAGTTCAACTGACTTCATCGACGTCAGCCTCCGTATTCCGCGGGCTCGACATTGCGCTCTCCCTATGTCCGGTTCCCGCACTCTCTTTCAGAACCGCCTCCTCGAGCCGCTTGCGAGCGCGGTGAAGGCGGATGGCCGCGGCATTCTCGGAGCAACCGAGTACGACTGCGATCTCAGGCGAGGACAAGCCCTCCCAGGCGGCCAGTCGCAGCACCTCTGCGTCCGACTCACGCAAGCCGGCAAACGCCGCTGCGAGGGTGCCCAGTTCGGCGCGTTCTGCGGCCTCATCTTCAGCGCTCAGATGACGGTCGCCGGGAAAGAGCCGAAGTCGCTTGTAAAGCCGCAGCGCTCGTCTCTGCGAGCGGCGTTGGTTAGCGAGCACACGCGCGGCGATTCCGTACAGCCAGGGGAGCTCCCGCCCTGCAGGCAAGCTCTCACGGCGCCTCCAGGCAACGGCGAAGGTCTCCGCCAAGATGTCCTCGGGATCCGCAGCGAGCCCTCCGCTCCGACGGGCTGCGTACAAGAAGATCGCCCGGTAATGGGCCCGAAAGAGAGTGCGAAATCGCTGCTCGTCACTCACGGACCTGGCAACCTCCGATTCCATCCTGCGGCCCGCGACGCGGCTGGGACTCAGAACTCTGACCTCCCTCGAGCATGACATCGGCGGGTGAAAAGCGCAGATTCGCCTTCAACTTCGGGCCCAGCCCCTCTATGTCCGGTTGTCAGGAGTTCTTTCACCCACTCGGCGACGGAACCGCCGTCCAAGCGAGGCGGCAACATGCTCGCCACAGCGACGACAACGCGACCGAGAACATGGCGAGACGCAGATCCATGTACATGCGAGGTCGCGATAGATGCAAGCCACAACGTGGACACCTGAACCTCGACTCTCTCATTACGAGGGCTGATCAGCTGTCGTCCGGGGACGCTCCCAGTCGCGCGAAGCCGCATGGCTCCGAGGGATATACGCCGCGGCGATGGCGGCCGGAGACCCCAAATGACAGAGGCGTAGACCCCGCGTAGACCCCGACCGCAGGCAGACGGGAGGGGTTCAAACCCGCAACCCGCACAAGATTCCCGCCGTGCTCGTACCTGTTAGGCGCCGGTGGCGACCGCCGTGATCTCCTCGGCCGCGCGAGCGAGTGAGCGGCTCGGGAGTAGGCGGCTACTGCGACTACATCCTCTACAACGCGAACCCGCGTCAGCCGCGGGCTCACACACACCACTTCTGCCGTGATTGACCCGCCCTCCGAGCACGGACGTTGTCCACGCACGACTGTTCACGCACGTTCCCGCGGACCGGCTCCCTTGACTATGAGAAGGCTCAAGGCCGATATTCCAGCACTCACAATGCTCACCTTCTGAACAGTCCCGTTTGTGACGATTACGAGAGCAATTGAGATGGTCAGGGCAACAACGTTGAGAAGCAGTAGCGCCCTGACCGCCAGGTGGAAACCTCGGAGCCGGCGCTCTCGAGCGAGTGCCACAACCAGAGCTGCCGTGGCCGTGAGCAGGGCACAAGAAAAGACGCCCGCTGCGACACCGGCTGCTGCGCTGTCCTGCGAAGCTCCAATCGCACCGCCGATAAGAACGGATGTGAGTCCGACGAACAAAACAATCGGCACAAAACGCATCAGGGCTCATTCCAATCGCACGCAGCCTCGCCCTGGGAGTCACCATGGATGGCCTCGTACCACTGCTCACCGGCAGCTTCGGACTCAACGAACCCTGCGTAACTCGGAAGAGCCACTCCGACAGCGCACGCTGGGAGCGTCGCGGCTACTGCAGCGGTGCCCGCGATTGGGGCGAAACCCTCGGCGCCGACGTAGCCGGCAACGCAAACCGTGGTTATCGCGATCGCAGTTCCGTAACCGACAAGTGCGTCGGCTGACTCGTAAAGCGCCGCTCCGACGTGCCCGACACGGCTCCAGAAGCCCAAGCCCAACGGGTCGGTGCTGACCGGCCCCCCGCGGTTGGTCCATTTCGTGTGAGGGACCGCGCTCGTCATCGACGGCCGCCGGAGTGAGATTGTCTGGTCCGGTGAGTGTGAGGGAGGTTGCTCTCACTTGCTGCTCTCATTCCGTGCCTTCCAGTCTGTGGCGTACTGGAGTGGGGTCATCATGCCGAGTCCGCGGTGGGGCCGTTCCGTGTTGTAGCGGGTGACCCAGTCGGAGATGACGACGCGGGCCTCGAGCAGGTTGTCGAACTCTTCGCCGTTGAGGAGCTCGTCGCGCATGGTGCCGTTGAAGCGCTCGACGAACGGGTTCTGCTGCGGGCTGCCTTTCTCGATGAAGGCGGTCTTCACTCCTTGCCGGTCTAACCAGTCGGTGAGGGACTCGGCGATGAACTCACGCCCGTTGTCCGAGCGCAACACCGCTGGTCGGCCCTGCCGCTGGAAGAGTCGCTCCAGCTCGCTGATCACGTCGCGGGCGCCGATCGAGCGGGCGACGTGGCAGCCGACTGCGATCCGGGTGTGCTCGTCGACGACGTTGAGGATCCGGAAGCTGCGCCCGTCACGGGTGACTCCACTCATGAAGTCGTACGACCAGACGTCGTTCGGGTGCGAGGACGGCCGGTTCCAGCTCGCGTTCTCCGCTGTGCCCTGCGCCTTCTTCCCTGATGTTTGGCTGCGCCTGGGCGGCACCCGATGCCCTTCCAGCCGCCACAGCCGCTCCACTCGCTTGCGGTTGACCTGGAAGCCCTCCGTTCGTAGCAGCGCCCAGACGCGGCGGTAGCCGTAGCGCGGATGGACGGCGGCCAGCTCGTTCATCCGCTTCACCAGCCTGAGCTCGAGCTCGGGCGGCTGCGGCAGGTAACGCTGTGTCGAGCGGTGCTGGCCGATCAACTGACAGGCCCGACGCTCCGACACCCGCCGCTTCCTCACCAGGAAACGGACGGCGTCGCGTCGACGCGTCGGGCTCACCAGTTTCCCCGCTGCAGATCCTTCAGCAGCGAGATGTCCAACGCCTGCTCGGCCACGATCCTCTTCAGCCGCGCGTTCTCCTGCTCCAGCGCCTTCAAGCGCTGCGCCTCGTCCTCCTTCAACGCGCCGTACTTGATCCGCCAGCGGTAGAAGGTCTGGTCGCTGATCCCAAGCCGCTTGCACGCCTGCGGGATCGTCAGGCCTTGAGCCTGGAGCTTCTCGGCCTCTCGCAACTTGGCCACGATCTGCTCCACGCTGTAGCGCTTCGTTCGCATGAAGTACCTCCATTAGGAAGCCTCACACCCACTCAACGCCACACACCGGATGGACCAGATAACGGGGGGCCGGACA
>DATBDN010000147.1:0-62996 GCA_036269895.1 Thermoleophilaceae bacterium | reverse complement strand
GACCCTCGGGCGGTCCTATTGGCATGACAACCACCCATACGCTTGAAGCCTCAGAGGCCGCGATCGTCTACGACGTCCACGGCCCACTGCCCACCGCCGACGGACGCCCGCCGCTGTTCATGATCGGTCAGCCGATGAGCGCGAGCGGCTTCTCCACGCTGGCGTCGCTCCTCCCCGACCGCACCGTGGTGACCTATGACCCGCGCGGGCTCGGGCGCAGCGCCCGCAGCGACGGCCGGGTCGACAATTCGCCCACCGTCCAGGCGGCCGACGTGCACTCGCTGATCGAGGCGCTCGGCGCCGGCCCGGTAGAGATGTTCGCCAGCAGCGGAGGCGCGGTGACCGCGCTCGCGCTCGTCGCGGCCTATCCCGACGACGTGATCACCCTGGTGGCACACGAGCCCCCGCTCATCCCGGTGCTCCCCGACGCCGCCGCGGCCGAGCGCGCCCGCTCCGGCTTCCGCGACGCCTACGAGGCGGGTGGGCAGGGCGCCGGCATGGCGGCCTTCATCGCGATGACGCAGTGGCGAGGCGAGTTCACCGACGAGTACTTCGCCCAGCCCGCGCCCGATCCCGCCATGTTCGGGATGCCGACCGAGGACGACGGCTCGCGCGACGACCCGCTGCTGTCCGAGCGGTCGTGGGCGATCACCAGCTATCACCCGGACGTCGACGCGCTCGGCGGGGCACAGACACGCGTAGTGATCGCCGTGGGCGAGGAGTCGCTCGGCACGTTCACGGGCCGCGCGTCAGTCGCCGTCGCGGAGCTGCTCGGTCAGCAGGCGACCGTGTTCCCGAGCCACCACGGTGGCTTCCTCGGCGGCGAGTCCGGATACGCCGGCCAGCCCGAGAACTTCGCGCGCAAACTGCACGAGGTCCTCGCCGACGAGACCTGATCGACCGCGCGAGCATCGCGTCTCAAACCTGCGGGCCCGGGTACGGGACGTGCATGCGAGGCGGTCTTGGGGGGCGATCGCGCTGGTGCATCGCACTGTGCGCCGCCGTCCTCGTACTCATGTCCACGGCCGCTGCTGCGAGCGCCGCCACGTTCAGCGCGCACGGCAGCGTCGAGCAGGTCTACGCGACCGCCTTGTCGCCCGGTGAGCAGGTCTCGCTTGTCGACAGCGCCGGCACGACGATCGCCAGCCGGCAGGCGAACTCGCTCGGAGGCAGCCTGTTCCGGGACGTGCCGCCTGGAAGCGGCTACCGCGTGCGCGCCTCCGACGGCACGGAGTCGGACCCCCTGACCGTGCTCACGACCCAGCCGGCTCCGCCCAGCACCGACGTCTACAACCAGACGATTCCCCCGGACGGCTACGGCTACCTGACAACCCGCGACGGCACCCAGCTGGCGATCTACGTGCACCCGCCTCAAGACGTGACGAAAACACTGCCCGGCGTTCAGCCGCCGCCGGTTCCCGCGGGCCCCACGCCGACCTTGATCGAGTATTCCGGCTACGGCTACGCCGACCCGGCCGGTCCCCAGAACGGGATCTCGACCCTGGCCAACCTGATGGGCTTCACGGTCGTCGACGTCAACATGCGAGGCACCGGCTGCTCGGGCGGCGCCTTCGACTTCTTCGAGCCGCTGCAAAACCTCGATGGCTACGACGTGATCGAGACGATCGCGCGGCAACCGTGGGTGCTGAACCACAAGGTCGGGATGATGGGGATCTCCTACGGCGGAATCAGCCAGCTGTTCACGGCACAACTGCAGCCGCCGAGCCTGGCGGCGATCTCGCCGCTGTCGGTGATCGACTCGACGCAGACGACGCTCTATCCGGGCGGCATTCTCAACACCGGGTTCGCGGTTCCGTGGGCGCAGGAGAGGGTCCACGACGCCGAGCCGGCGTCACCGAACGGCGGCCAGCCGTGGGCCTACCAGCGGATCCAAGGTGGCGACGACACGTGCAAGCAGAACCAGGTCCTCCACCCCGAGGCCGCCGACCTGCTGGCGAAGATCCGCGCCAACGACCACTACGTCCCGGCGATCGCCGACCCGCTGGCGCCGATCACGTTCGTGAACAAGATCAACGCGCCGGTGTTCATGGCCTGCCAGTGGACCGACGAACAGACCGGGGGCCATTGCCCGACCCTGGCTGAGCACATGACCGGCACGTCGCGCAAGTGGTTCACGTTCACCAACGGCACGCACGTCGACTCGCTCGATCCCGAGACCTTCAACCGCTGGTGCGACTTCCTCCAGCTATACGTGGCCGGGCGGGCGCCGCTCGACGGCTGCGCGGCGACCCATGCCGCCGCGCCGGCGATCTACCAGGCGGCTATGGGGATCCCGGGCGTAACGCTGCCCCCCGACGCGATCCAGACGCAGCCCACCTACTCGGGCGCGTTGGCGGCGTTCAACCAGCTGCCCGCGGTCCGGATCCTCTTCGACAACGGCGCTGGGGGCGCCCAGCCGGGTCAACCGGTCCCCGGCTTCGAGCATTCGTGGCCGAGCTTCCCGATTCCGCAGACCACCGCACGGTCGTGGTACCTGGCCGACGCCGGCACGCTTCGCGACCAAACGCCCGGCAAGCCGGGCGAGGACTCGTTCATCTGGGACGCTGGGGCGCGTCCGCTGACCGATTTCAACGGAGATACCGGGGCGGGTCCCGGCGGCCTCTGGACCGCGACCCCGGACTACAACTGGGTTGAGGGTCCACCCGGCAGCGCGGTGTCCTACCTGACGAGCCCGCTCAACAGCAACACCACCGTCATCGGCGGTGGCGCCATCGAGGCGTGGGTGCGCTCGTCGGCGCCGAGCGTCGATCTTCAGGCAACAGTCATCGAGGTCAGACCGGACGGCAAGGAGACGTTCGTGCAGAACGGCTGGGTGCGCGGCGACGAGCGCGCGCTCGACCCTGCCAAGAGCACCCCGCTCGAGCCGGTTCTGAGCCTCAGGGAATCCGACGTATCTCCGATGCCGCCCGACCAATACGTCCCGGTCACGATCCCCCTGTACTACGAGGGGCACGCGTACCGCGCCGGATCGCGAATCCGCATCACGATCTCGGCCCCGAACGGCGATCAGCCAATCTGGTCGTTCGGCGAAACGGAGCCGAGCGGAACCGCAACGGTCTCGATCGCCCACTCGAAGCAGATGCCATCCAGGCTGTTGCTGCCAGTGGTTCCCCGCGTGAGCGTCCCCACCGGCCTCCCGCCGTGCCCGGGCCTCAGAGGCGAGCCGTGCCGGGGCTGAAGTCGCGCATGCCTGGCGGCTGCTCCGGGTAGCAGGAAGGGGTTCCGTCATGAGCCTGCGGCTCGTCCTTTTCATCTGCGGCGTCCTCCTTTCAGCCGCGCTTGCCACGCCGGCGTACGCCGACGACGGGTTCGTCCTCTCGACGACCCAGCCCGGCGGGCCCGGCTTCGCTCCGGCCTTCGTCGGCAACGGCTACCTGGCCGGCCGCCAGCCAGCCGATGGACAGGGCTTCGCCGAGGTCGCCCTGCCGGGTCGCACCGACCCGCTGCCAACGCAGTCCCAGGTCCAGGGCTTCTACGCGCAGGTGACCCAGCCCGACACGGGCACGATCGAGCGGCGTGCGGCTCTGCCTGCCTGGTCGACGTTCCGCTACGACGACGGCAGCGGCCCCTATTCACTCGACCGCGGCAAGGTCGCGAACTACCTGCAGCAACTCGACCTCAAGACCGGGACCCTCACCACCTCGCTCGACTGGACCTCGCCCGCCGGGCGGACCGTGCACCTGCGCTACGACGTGACGCCCGACCGCGCACGCCGCCACGCTGCGACCGAGCGCCTGCAGTTCACGCCGCAGTTCTCCGGCAAGGTGACGATCACCGACCTGCTTGACGGCACGGCCGCGGAGTTCACCGAGCCGGCGGGGGCCGGGCAGTCCGGGGACACCCAGTGGGTCGACCTCAACGCGCAGGGCTTGGACGTGCACGCGACGGTCGCGTCCGTCTTGCGCAGCGGCAAGGCGCAGGTGAAGGCCGTCAAGGTGAGCGATCCGCAGTCGGCCGCGCAGCAGGTCACCTTGAACGTGCAGTCCGGCCAGACCTACACCGCCACCAAGTCGGTCGGCATCGCCGTCTCCACCGACACCGGCGAGAGCCTGTCACCGCACCAGACTGCGGTGAACGCGGCCACGGCCGAGGCCGGCCTCGGCTACGACGGCGCGCACTCCGGCTCCGACGCGGCCTGGGCGCCGCTCTGGGCCTCCGACATCCAGGTCGCAGGTGATGTGAAGCTTCAGCGCCAGGTGCGGGCCTCGTTCTTCTGGCTGCTCGCCAGCGTCCGCGACGACACGCCGTGGGCGCCGTCGCCCGGCGGCCTGTCCAGCGACGGGTACAGCGGGCACGTCTTCTGGGACAACGAGACATGGATGTACCCGAGCATGCTGGCGACCGAGCCAGGCCTCGCGAAGCAGATGCTCCAGTACCGCGTCGACCGCGTCGCCGCCGCGCGCCAGAACGCCCAGCTGACGGGCTACCAGGGCGCGCGCTTCCCGTGGGAGAGCGCGTTGTCCGGCCTCGAGGAGACGCCGAGCTGCTGCCTGACCGGAAAGCTCGAGGTGCACGTCAACTCCGACATCGCCCTCGGCATGTGGCAGTACTGGCTGGCGACCGGCGATCGCACCTGGCTCGAGAACTCGGCGTGGCCGGTCGTGTCTGGGATCGCGGACTTCTGGGTCAGCCGCAGCGTCCAGAACTCCGATGGGTCCTGGAGCATCCGCGACGTCATCCCGCCCGACGAGTACGCCGAGCACGTCGACGACAGCGTGTACACGAACATCTCGGCTCGCGATGCGCTGCGGATCGCGACCCAAGTCGCCGCCATTCTCGGCAGGCAGGCATCGCCGACCTGGACGAACGTCGCCGACAACTTGCGGGTGCTGTTCGACTCCACGAGCAACATTCACCCGGAGTACCAGGGCTACCCGGGCGACACCGTCAAGCAGGCAGACGTCACGCTTCTCTCGTACCCGTGGGAGAACAATCAGTCGGCGGCCGTCACCCAGAACGATCTCAACTACTACGTGCCGCGCACCGACCCCAACGGCCCGTCGATGACCGACGGGATCCACTCGATCGTGACGTCGAAGCTGGGCACGCCAGGCTGCGCCGCATTCACGTTCACGAAGCGCAGCGTCGACCCGTTCATGCGCGGCCCGTACGACCAGTTTTCCGAGGCGCGCACCGGCGGCGCCTTCACGTTCACCACGGGCGCCGGCGGCTTCCTGCAGGAGTTCCTCTACGGCTACAGCGGCATGCGCTGGCGGGGCGACCAGGTGACGCTCGATCCGAGCCTGCCGCCACAGCTGACCGGTGTGACGCTGAACGCGGTGCATTGGCAGGGACGCACACTTCGGATCGCCATCCGCCGCTCGGGGACGCAGGTCACGGTTGTGTCGGGCGGCTCCGTCCCGCTCTCGTGGCCGGGCGGCTCGCAGACCGTGGGCTCCGGCGGCTCCGTGACGATCCCGACCCGGACGCCTGACACCACGCCTACGGACAACGTCGCGCGCTGCCGGCCGGCCACGGCGAGCCCGGTCACGGCCGAGCCGCCACAGGCCGCCGACGACGGCACCGACACCACCACCTGGCTGGCCGAGAATCCCGGCACCGCCGTGACCGTTGACCTCGGCAGCTCCATCCGGCTGCGCTCCGTCTCGATCACACGCCCGCCCGTGCTGGCCATCGCGTCGTCGACGCCCGGCGGCACGGCGGTGACAGGCCCGACGCACAGCGCCGGCGAGAAGGTCGAGATCTCGACCGACGGCACGACCTGGACCACGCTCGCAACCGTCGCCAATCCGCAGTTGCGCGACGACTTCTCCGCCACGGGCCGCCAGCAGGCGAGGTATGTGCGAGTGAGCGCGCTCGGCGACGCCACCGCAAGCCACCCGCTCGTCGTCGGCGAACTTTCCGTGATCCCGCGCTGACGTCCCAACCCTGGCGGGGCAGGCGCGTTGGTACATGTGCACACGCCTATCCAGGGAGGTCAACCAATGCGTGTCCGCATCCTTCTCGCACTGGCCGCTGTCACCGCTGCTGCCGCGCTACTGGCGACGGGAGCCTTGGCGACCAGCGCCAAGCATCCGCCCAAGGCGCCGAAGCCGACGACCAAGCAGCCCAAGTCGACCACGAAGCAGAGCAAGCTCGAGAACCGGGCGCTATTTGCGGTCATGACCGGGCGCAAGGAGGTCGACGCGAACGGCAATCGCCGCTCCGGCGATCCCGACGGCTTCGGGTCGTTCACCGCGATCGTCAAGAGCACTCAGCTGTGCTTCGGGATGACGGTCAAGAACGTCGACCAGCCGGTCGCGGCGCACATCCACAAGGCGAGGCCCAACCAGGCAGGCCCGATCGTGGTGCCGCTGACTCAGCCGGCCACCGGTGATCCGGGCGCGTCGAGCGGCTGCGTCACGGTCGACCCGGCGCTCGCCGCGGCGATCCTGAAGAACCCGCACAAGTACTACGTGAACATCCATACGACGGCATTTCCAGGCGGCGCCGTGCGCGGGCAGTTGTTCGGCAAGTCCCACTGAGTCCAACCTGAAATAGCCCGGCGAGGCGGTGTGAGCTCACCGCCTCGCGAGGCGGCCGGCTCTCAGCTCGCAATCAACGCCGCTGCGTCGCAGCAGGGCGGACCGCTACAGACCGAAGCGGTCCACGAGCAGGCCGTGACGTAGGCCGTAGTCGCTCACGCTGAGCGATTCCCGGCCGAGGATCGACAGCACCGTCCGCACGATGCAGGCGCCGGCCAGGATCACCTCCGCGCGACCCGGCTGGAGCCCGACGATGTCGCGCCGCTCGCCCGCGCTACGCGTGCGGTAGAGCTCGATCTGTCGATCGATCTCCTCGCGGTCCAGCACCGTGCCCTGCACGACGTCATGGTCGTAGGTCGCGAGCTCGTGCTTGACGGCGGCCATGTTGGTCACGGCGCCACCCAGCGCCACGATCGCATCGGGCGTGCCGCGTCCTTCCAAGGGGGCGAGGTCGCCGCCGATCGCCGCCACCGCTGAAGCGAGTGTGTCCTCGGGCACCGCGCCGTCGAGCCTGAAGCGCTCGGTGTAGCGGACGGCGCCGACCTTCAGGCTGAAGCGGTCGCCGATCTGCCCGGCGTGGCTGAACGTGAACTGCGAGCTGCCCCCGCCGGTGTCGAAAACGACGAGCGAACCCGTAGCGCTCGGCAGTCCCGCGGTCGCCGCCAAGTACGCGAGGCGGCCCTCCTCCTCGCCCAAGATGATCTCGACGTCGATGCCACAACGCGCACGCACGGAATCCACGAACTGCGCTGCGTTGGATGCGGCGCGAAGCCCCGCGGTACCCACCGCGGCTATGCCGACGACACCCGCCTGCCTCGCCTCGTCGGCCATGCCCGCGATCGCCGCGACGCTCCGCTCGATCGGCACCTCTCCCAGCTTGCCTGTCTCGTCGAGGCCCTCCCCGAGACGGGTCACCTCCGCGCGATCCACGACGGTGCGCCACTGCCCGCCCGCCTCGCGCCCGCCGATGTGGAACTTGATCGAGTTCGTTCCGACGTCGACCACCGCATAGCGCGGCGCGCCGACCCCCGCCAGTGCCTTGAGCCCGCGCGGGACGCTGACGTTGCGGCGCGAGTCAAGCCCGAGCTCGCGTACCGCGGCGAGCACGCGCTCTGGGTCCTCGGACTCAACGGCGACGGTGCGCGTCGATCCGTTCTCTGTCCGCAGCTCAGTGCGCTCGGCCATGCAGCCGCCGATCGTGTAGTGCTCGCGCCGCTTGTGCACCTTTAGCGCGAGGATCTCCGGGCTCCCGATCAAGAGGTCGTCGAGCGAGTACGACTCGCCGCCGAGCCGAGGCGCTTCAACCCCCAGTGCCTCGAGAACCACGTTCACCTCCTCCCCGCCGAGCGGGAAGGACGCCTTCATCACGGGCCGCCACTGCTCGAGCCCGTCGTCGCGCACCTGTTCGAGGCGCTTCACGTCCATCAGGCCGTCACGGACTTTCACCGACGCCTCACTGACACCTGACAGCAGGTACACGTCGTCGCCCTCGCCGATCCGTTCCGGAGGCAGCGCGTCGAAGCGGTCGTCCGCCGCGCCGAAGCTGTCTCCGAAGGTGCGCCATTCCCAGCGCGGAACGATCGTCATCCGCTGATGAGTGCACCAGACGCGCAACGGGAGTGCGTTGACAGTCGTCGTCGTCTCGGAGATCTGGAAGTTCGTGTTGTGCCGGCGCGCGGCGCAGGCTGCCTAGTTGCTCTCGGCCCGCTCTCTGACTAAGGTCAGAGAATGGATGACGCGATGGTCGCCGACGTCCGCCGCTTCAATCGGACCGTCACGGAGCGCGTCGGGGCGCTCCGTGACCACTTCCTCGGCCTGAGCCGGCCGCTTGGCGAGGCGCGTGTGCTGTGGGAGATCGGCGTCGACGGGCGCGAGGTTCGCGCGATGCGATCGACGCTGAACCTGGACTCGGGCTATCTGAGCCGCACGCTGCGATCACTCGAAGCCGACGGCCTGGTCACCGTCGAGCCGAGCGCGGCAGACCGCCGGAAACGCGTCGCGCGGCTCACGCGCAGGGGGCGGCGCGAACGTGAGGTACTGGACACGCGCAGCGACGACTTGGCGCGCTCGCTCCTGGAGTCGCTGAACGACCACCGTCGCCAGCAGCTTGTCGACGCGATGCGCACGGTCGAGCGCCTGCTCACCGCCACGCAGGTCGAGATCGCCTCGGTCGACCCCGCGCATCCCGATGCCGAGCGGTGCATCGCCGCCTACTTCGCCGAGCTCGACCGGCGCTCGGACACGGGCTACGACCCGAGCGCCGGCATCAGCGCCGAGCCGGACGAGATGCGGCCCCCGGCCGGCGCATTCCTCCTCGCGCGCCTGCACGGCGAGGCGATCGGCTGCGGCGGCATCAAGCTGCACGGCGACGAGCCGTGCGAGATCAAGCGCATGTGGGTGGCGGACGATGCACGCGGCCTTGGGGTCGGCCGCGGGCTGCTCGCGGAGCTCGAGCGGGTCGCCGCCGAGTCAGGAGCGACTGTCGCGCACATCGAGACGAGCCATCTCCTTCACGAGGCGATCTCGCTCTACCGCGGCGCGGGATGGCTAGAGGTCCCGCGTTTCAACGACGAGCCGTTCGCCGATCACTGGTTCGAGAAACGGCTGGGCGCCTAGGCGGTTCGCGCGGCGCCGCGGCGGGCGAAGAGCCGGCTGATGAACCGCCGGCGCGGCTGAGTCTTGGAGCGCCGCCAGTCGCTGCAGGTCATCTGCGGCGGGATGTCAGTTTCGATGTAGAGGATCGAGTCCACTGTGCGCTCCATATCCGGACGGTAGGTCTCCATGCTCTCTTACGCATCGGCCGGAAGAACGGTTGATCCGTAGTCCAAGTGGAGGATTCGGCGTTCGTGGCTGAACGCCTTTCGGCCTACCCCGTCAGCTGCGCGGTGCGATCTCCGGGCCTGGGCCCGCCAAGACGAAGAACCAGATTGCGAATCCCACCAGCGCAACGGCGGCGGTGACGACGAGCACGACCTCGAGCAGCGGCGGGCCCGTGCGCTCGGCCCCACGTGCGTCGAGCAAGTCCTCGTGCATGCGGTTCAGCCGTCCGAGCACCCAGGCCAGTGCGATGACGGAGACGATCACGCCGATGAGCATCACAGCGATCGCGGTGCCGATGCTGCCGGTCGATCCCTGGATCTGCGAGCCAATCCACAGCCACCCGGCCGGCACGCCGATCCAGAGCGCCAAGCTGGCGCCGACCATGATCACGCCGGTCAGCAGCGCGCTGGCGCCGTAGTTGAGCGCCCGTGCGCCGGTGCCGAGACGGTTCTCGGACCGTTCGTCGCTGGTTTCCCGCTCGCGAACCATGGAGGGCACGGACATTGTGTACCCCGGCGCGTGTCCGGGGAACCACGCGCGAGATCAGCCGGTCGCGTCGGCGCCGGCCCCGGCTTTGCCGGTGGAGCGGGTCTTCCCCACCTGCCCGGCCGTCCCGTTCGGGACCGGCGTGACTGTGGTGGCCGGCTGCTGCGTCTGAGTTGGCGCGGGCGCGGGAGTCGTCACGGTGGGAACAGGCGCCGGCGTCGTCGTCTTCGGCTGCGGGGCGGGCTTCGTGGCCCGCGGTGGCGGCTTCGCCGGGTGCACGGGCTGCGTGTGCGCCTGCGGGGCGGACCTGTGCTTGACCTTCGTGTGGGTCTTCTGGACCGGATGCTGGCGTGTGTGACCGGTCGTGTGCTCCTTCGTAAGGCCGGTGTGCTTGCCCTGTCCACGCGTCTGCGCGAACTCGCGCGCGCGGGCACCGTTCGACTGCCCCTGGGCCGGCGTGAAGCCATGCTCCTTGCCGGACGCGCTGCGGTGGCTGCCGGCGACTGCGTGCTTCCCGTGCACCGTCGTGTGCTGAGCGGTAGCCCCGCGGGCGGTCGCGTGGGCGACGGAGCCGCCGCGAGCAGTGCCAGCGGCGGCGGCACCGGACACGTTGCCGCTCTCGCCGTGCACGCTCTGGGCCGGGGTGGAATGCTGCAGCAACGGGATGGCGCCGTGCTGCGCGACCGCCGCAGCGCCGCCGATGCCACCGACGGCGAGCGCTGCCGCGACACCGAACTTGGCCACCAGACCGGCCTGGGCCGCGGCTCCGAGGCTGCCGGCTCCCGCGCCCGTTCCGGCAGCGGCCGCGGCCGAGCTGGTGCCGATCCCGAGGCCACCGAGCACGTGCGCCTTGAGCGCCGCCGCCGGGACGACAGGCAGCGCCATCGCGAGCATCGCCCGCTGGCGCCGGACCTCTTCGCGGTACTGCGCACAGCCCGGGCACGATTCGATGTGGTGGCGCAGGTGCGAGCGCCGCAGGGCACCGCCGCGCAGGGTCGCGATCTGCTCGCGGATCTCCGCGCAGGGCGTCTCGCGCGCGGTTCGGCGGTCGATCAGGGCCGTGCGCGCCTGGAAGACGAGCGACTTCACCTTTGCCGCCTCGCAGCCGACCACTTCGCTGATCTCACCGTGTGAGAGGTCGCCGATCTCCGCGAGGACGAGTGCTTCGCGCTGATCGTCCGGAAGCCTGGCGACGTCGGCAAGGAGCGCACGCAGGTCGTCGCGCTGCTCGATGTCGTGCACCAAGTGGTGGGTGACGATGTCGACACGCTCGTCACTCGGGTGCTCGCGCCGGGCGCGCAGCATCGACAGGCAGCGGTTGCGCGCGATCGTGTAGAGCCACGCCTTGACGTGCAGGTCGCGCCGCTGGTGCCGCTGGATGTCTCCGTGGGCGGCGATGAAGGTGTGCTGAACGGCGTCCTCGGCGTCGGCTGCCGAACCGAGCATGTGCCGGCAGAACCCGAGGATGCCCGCGCTGTAGCGGTCGTAGAGGGCCTCGAAGGCGGCCTCGTCCCCGCCGCGGACGTAGTCGACGAGACGCTCGTCGGAGACAGCTGCGAGAAGGCGACGCGGCTTGGGTATGCGCAGGCCGCGCGGACGTGGCGCGGAAGTCGCTTCCACGTCCCAAGTATCGGCAAAAAATGCCCGCGCTGAAACACCCCTTGACCCACCTGTAGATATGAACGCGGTTCAGGGGCCCGGGTTGGGCGGTTCGACGCGCCCGGTATGGTGCCCGCCGATGCCCGCGCGTAGACGTACTTTCCGTCAGGAGGGTTACAAGCTGGTCTACGACGAGTACGGCAGCGGGAGCCGCCATCTGGTGCTGCTTCCCGGGCTGTTGCTCAGCCGCAAGATGCACGGCCCCCTTGCCGAGGCACTGGCCGAGCGCGGAAACCACGTGTACGTCCTCGACTTCCTCGGGCACGGCGACTCCGACCGCCCGCGGGACATGGGGCGTTACTCGATGCCGATCTTCGGCGACCAGGTGGTGGGGCTGCTCGATCACCTGGGCGTGGAGGAGGTCGTAGTCGGCGGCACCTCGCTGGGAGCGAACGTCACGCTCGACGTGATGACGAAGGTGCCGGAGCGGCTGCGCGGCACGATCATCGAGATGCCGGTGCTGGACAACGCGCTGCTCGGGTGCGCGATCGCGTTCACGCCGCTGCTCGTCTACCTGACATTCGGAGCCCCGGTCGCCCGCTTCATCGGGCGTGGCGCGCAGCTGCTTCCGCGGGGCACGCATTACCTGATCGACTCCGCGCTCGACTGGATCAGCCAGGACCCGGGGCCGTCGTCGGCGGTCCTGCAGGGCCTCTTCTTCGGGCGCATCGCGCCGCCGCGCTCAGAGCGCGCGCTGCTGGAGACACGCACGCTCGTGCTCGGCCACCCGCGCGACCCGGTTCATCCATTCTCGGACGCCGACGAGCTCGCGCGGGAGCTGCGCAACGCCCGGCTCTTGGACGCCAACTCGATCCTCGAACTGCGCATCGCGCCCGAGCGGCTCACCAACGAGATCGCGCGCTTCATCGACGACTGCTGGCGGCCGACGGCGCATGAGCGGCGTCGGCGCGGTGGCGGCGCGGCCGTCCGCGACAGTCGACGTGGCGCGTCCGGGTAGCAAAAAGCGCAAGCTACCCTCTAGCGCCGATGGCCAGTCGTAAGGAGCAGAAGGAGAAGCTTCGTCGGGAGCGCTTGGAGCGCGAGCGTGCCGCTGCGGCGGCCGCGGCGCGGCGGCGGCGCATGGGCTACGTGGTCGCGGGCGCGCTCGTCACCGCGGTCGTGGTGGCTGTCGTCGCAATCGCTTTTGCGTCCAGTGGCGACTCCGGCGGCGGAACCAGCGGTGCCGGCTCGTGGCCATCGGGATCCGTTCCGGGCCGCAAGGTCAGCGACCTCGACAGTGCCGTGAAGGCGGCCGGCTGCACCCTCCAGAGCAAGTCGATCGAGGGCCGCGAGCACACGCTGAGCAATGTGAAGTACAAGACGGCGCCGCCGACGTCCGGCCCGCACAACCCGGTCCCCGCGCACGACGGTGCCTACGTCAAGAGCCCGGGCAACACGCATCTGGTCCACGCCCTGGAACATGGGCGCGTCATCTACTGGTACAAGTCGTCGACGCCGGCGTCGATCCGCGGCGACCTGAAGGCGCTCTACGACGAGGACAAGGCGCTGGTCATCATCGCGCCCGACACGTCGCCATTCCCCTACCAGGTGGCCGCGACCTCCTGGGGCAAGCTGCTCGGCTGCCCGCGATACAACGACAAGGTGCCGGATGCCTTCCGCGCGTTCCGCGATGCGTACCGCCTGAAGGGACCCGAGTACTTCCCGAACGCCGAGTAGCAAGGTCGCTGTCAGCGCCGCATCGCAAGCGGCGCGATCGTGTTTCGATGTTGGTATGAGGCGTGTCGGCTCCACGTTCGTTTGCGCGTTCGCGTTCGTATTCGCGAGCGCGGCTCAGGCGTCCGCCGCGGGCCCGCGCGATTTCGAGATGCGGGCTCCGGCCGCAGGTGCTGCCAGCGCAGCGCGCACGGGCGCATATCGCTCGCCGGCACTGCGCGCTCCGGCGCGGTTCGACCTCGTCGGCATGCGCTGGCCCGGGCGGTTGCGCCCCACCATCTCGCTGCGGGCGCGCAAAGCCGGCGGCGGCTGGACGAAGTGGACGCGCGTTCCGTCCGACTCCGACGACTCGCCGGACACGGACTCGCGCGAGCGGACGCGCGGCGGCTTCTCGGCACCGGTGTGGACGGGTGACGCCAACTACGTGCAGTACAAGCTTTCGCGCCGCGTTGCCGGGCTGCGACTGCATTTCGTGAGCGTGCCGGCGCTGACGCGCCGCGCGCTCGCGTCCCGGCGCAGCGCGGCAACGGACGCGCCGGGCGCCCCGCCGATCCAGCCACGCGCGGCCTGGGGCGCCGAGAACTGCGTCCCGCGTGACAAGCCCGTTTACGGCGACGTACAGGTTGCGTTCGTCCACCACACCGTCTCTGCGAACGACTACACCCCGGCTGAGGTCCCTTCGATCATCCTGTCGATCTGCCGCTACCACCGGAACTCCAACGGCTGGAACGACATCGGTTACAACTTCCTCGTCGACAAGTTCGGCACGATCTGGGAGGGGCGCGCAGGGGGCCTCGACCAGGCTGTCGTCGGCGCGCAGGCGCAGGGCTACAACTCGCACTCGACCGGCATCGCCGACATCGGGACGCACCAGGACGTGCCGGTGTCGAGCGCGGAGCTGAATGCGTTCGCGAGCCTGATCCGCTGGAAGCTTCCACTGCAGGGCGCGCCGACGCAGGGGAGCGTGACCCTCACGTCGGGCGGCGGCAGCCTGAACCGCTACAAGGCGGGCACGCCGGTCACGCTCGACCGGATCTCGGGCCACCGCGACGGCGACTCGACGGAGTGCCCCGGCGCCGCGTTCTACGCGCAGCTGCCGACACTGCGCCAGATGGTCGGGAATGTGCAGCCCGCCCAGCCGGCGCAGGCGCGCACGCGCCTGGACGTGTCGCTGACGCCGGGCGCCGTCCTCTATCCGAGCAAGGCGACAGTCCGCGGAGCGCTGCGCCAGATCGATGGCACGGCCGTCGCCGGCGTTCCCCTTGACGTGCAGGCGTACGGGGCGTCGGGCTGGCACACGGCATGGCGGGCAACCACCGGCGACGACGGGGGCTTCAGCGTGGACGTCGTGGCCCGCCTGAGCCACCAGATCCGGGTGCGCTTCGCGGGCGACCAGACGCGCCTGGGCGCGGTGTCGCAGTCGATGCTGCTGAAGATCGTCCCCGAGCTGAAGCTGCAGCGGTCGGCGTCACGGCGGCCGGTCGGCCAGGCAGTCACGCTTAGCGGGACGGTGCAGCCGAGCAAGGCGCGATTGACGCTGGTAGTGGAACGGCGCGCGGGGAAGAAGCGCGACCGCGGAACACTGACGATCGGCGCGAGGCGTGGCCGTTTTGCGCGCAGCTACCGCTTCCACTCCGCAGGCCTCTTCCGCTTCTACGTGGCGTTCGGCGGCGACAAGTCGAACGCCGCGACGAAGTCGGGCGCGGTCTACGTGCGCGTGACGCCAGCGGCCGCAAAGGCGAGGTCGAAGACAACGCCGCAAGGCGGCGCCGGCGACGAGCAGCAAAGCCCGAACGGCGGAGGCGGCGCGCCAGCGCCGTAACAAAAGGGGACAGTCCCATGTGTAAGGGCTAGCGGGGCGGGCGCGGGCCTGCTTCTACGATGTCGCGGCCGGTCGGCTTCATGTTCTCGTCGAGCTCGATCTGCCAATACCAGCGCGTGAACGTGTGACCGTGCTGGAACTCGCCGACGTGGGGCTCGACCGTCTCACCTCGCGCCATCTTCACGATCAGCTCCGGGTAGGTGCGGCCCGGAAGCGCCGCGTACATCGGTGCGGGGAAGGCGCCGCCGAAGCGGGTATTGACGTCGGTGATGCCCAGGCCGATCTCCGAGTCGCTAAACGCCTGCACGGTGCACGGACCGCGCACGCCGAGGGCCTCCACGACGCTGCGTCCCAGGTCGATCAGCTCCTGATCGTGGATCACGGTGCCCTTGATCGACTCGCCGCCGCGTGACTCGATCATCGTGCGCGGAATGGCGTTGAGGCAACGACCGTCGAGGTCCGACAGCAGGTCGACCGAGAACTCAGGCCCCTGCATGAGCCGCTGCACCATGACAGGCTCCTTGACATAGCGGATGAAGAACTCCATCTGCTCGCGGTCAGCCGCTGGATGGATCGAGCGCGCACCCGAGCCCTGACGCGGCTTGACCATGACCGGATACGACTCCGGCTCGTCGGGCGGCAGCACGGTCGGCGGCGACGGAAGCCCGTGGCGCTCGAGCAGCAGATGCGCGGCGTACTTGTCGAAGGTGTCGCGCGCAACCTCCGGGTCGGGCACGAACGCCGGCAGCTGCGGGCGCGCTCGCGCCAAGACCTCGATGTCGAGGTCGGTCAGCGGCACCACGGCGCCGACGTTGTGCCTCTCGCACAGTTCGAGCAGGAACGGCACGTAATCGGGGTCGTCGATCCGTGGCGGCGCCACGCGCAAGTCCGCGGCGTACTGCGCCGGCGCCAGCGGACTGGGGTCGGCGGCGATCGTGAACGCGTGCTGCGCGAACGAGCTGACGATGTCGTAGCGCTTGCCGACGCCCGTGAGCAGGACGCCTACATCGGACCTTGCCAACCGCCGGTCTCCCCCTTGTAGAGGCCATGGCCGGTCACGAGCATGCGCGCCGTCATCGCCAGGATCTTCAGGTCCAGCCACAACGAGCGGTGCTCGACGTACCAGATGTCGAGCTCGATCCGCTCGTGCCACGGCAACGACGCGCGGCCGTTCACCTGTGCCCAGCCGGTGATCCCGGGCTTGACGTCCAGCCGCCGCCGCTGGCGGTCGGTGTACTGGTCGACCTGCGCCTGGATCGTCGGCCGCGGCCCGACGACCGCCAGGTCACCCTGCAGCACGTTGATCAGGTTGGGCAGCTCGTCGAGCGAGACGCGGCGCAGCAGCGCGCCACTGCGCGTGATGCGCGGGTCGCCCTCGTTGACGGCGAGCCCGGCGCCGATGTGCTCTGCGCCCGTGACCATCGTGCGCAGCTTGAGCAGCTCGAACACCTCGCCGTCCTTGCCGACGCGGCGCTGCTTGTAGATCGGCGACCCCGGCGACTCCAGCCGGATCGCGATCAGTGCCGCGATCAGCAGCGGCGACGCGATCACGAGCAGGGTGCCCGCGATCAGAACGTCGAGCGCGCGGCTCAGCGTGTGCCCTCCGCCTGTTCCCAGCCCGCGGGCGTGCCGGTGCGCAACCAATCGAAGAACGCGATGCCGATCGCCGCGGTCATGGCCACGTAATAGCGCGCGATCCGCAAAGGTCCTGCTGGGAACAGCGCGCCGAGCAGGAGGGCGCACTGCAGGGCGAACGTGACCACGTAGACAATCCCGTCGTCGAGCAGCGCGATGTTCGTCCCGAACATGACCACGTGCAGGAGCGGGGTGAGGTAGCGCAGCACGCGATGCGAGTAGACCTCCAGCGCATACAGCGGCGAGTAGCCGCGCAGGCCCAGCAGCCCGCCACGCAGGACGATCGGCCACATGTGGCCCTGCATGCGCCGCTTGCGCCTGAACTCGCCCTCGATCGACGGGACCATCTTCTCGTCGGCACGGGCGTCGGGGGCGTAGACCGGCTTCCAGCCGCGCTTGACCATGTTGAACGGGAACGACAGGTCGTGCCCCATGCGCGGGTCGACCTGGATGTAGGCCCCGCGCCTGACCGCGTAGATCGCGCCGTTGCCACCGGTCACGCCGGCGAGACGCGACTCCATGTTGCGGATCCACATCTCGTAGCGCCAGTAGACGCCCTCCTGGTTGTCGCCGGCGTCGTTGGTGAAGCGCACCTGGCCGCAGACGTAGCCGACCTTCGGGTCGGCGAACGGAGCGACCAGTCGCTGCAGCGCGTCTGGCTGCCAGTACGAGTTGGCGTCGGAGAACGCGACGATCTCGCCGCTCGCGCGCTCTACGCCGGCGTCCTGCGCGCGGATCTTGCCCCCGCGTGGCAGGTCGAGCACGAGGTCGGCTGCGGCGGCCTTGGCAACTGTGTCGTCGGTGGAGCCGTCGGAGGCGATGATGATCTCGAGGCCCGGATAGTCGAGCGCGCGGGCGTTCGCGATCTTCCGCTCGATGACGGTCCCCTCGTTGTGCGCCGCGATGACGAGGCTTGCCGACGGGAGCGCTTCGAGCGGCAGGGCGCGAGCGCGCCGCTTCGGCAGCAGCGCGAGCAGCAGCGGATAGCCCGCGTGCGTGTACACGAGCAGGCCGACGCAGATCCAGAAGATCGCTGCGAGCACGTGCGCGATGATCACAGACCGTGGCGCGCTTACCGACACCGGAGGTTGGGCTCAGCGACGGCGTCGTGCTGTTGCGCCCGTGGCGCGAGAGCGACGTCCCGCAGATGGTCGATGCATGCCAGGACCCCGAGATCCCGCTGTGGACGGCCGTGGCGGACCCCTACACCGAGGCCGACGCCCGCTCCTGGGTCCGCGGCGAGATCGGGGCAGGCGAGCCGCCGGGCGACCGCGTCTCGTTCGCAGCAGCCGAACCGGACGACGACACGCGCCTGATCGCGGCGATGAGCATCCAGCGCATCTTCCGCGGCCAAAGCGGCGAGATCGGCTACTGGACTGCCCCGTGGGCACGCGGACGCGGAGTCATGACGCGGGCGGTCCGGCTGCTGTCGTCGTGGTCGTTCCGCGAGTTCGATCTACGGCGGATCGAGCTGGTGATCGCCGTCGAGAACGTCGGCTCCAACCGCGTCGCGGAGAAGGCCGGCTTCACGAAGGAGGGCGTCCTGCGCCAGTACCGGGAGAACAAGGGCATCTGGCGCGACCACTACATGTGGTCGCTGCTGCGCGACGAGATCTGCGTCTGAGGCGGGGTTGAGCCAAGCTCGCTACGGTCGGGCCGCTTGAGTCCGTCCGTTCTCGAACCAGGGGGCCGGCGACCCCGGCGCTGGATCCGGTGGGCCGCGGCGGCCGTCGTGCTCGTCGCAGGCGTCGCCGTGGCCGCCTACTTCGTCTTCGCCAAGGCGCCTGGCAATGTCTCCCACCCCGATGTCGAGTTCAGCGCGCCGCAGCCGGCCCCGAAGCCCCGCCATACCACGACAGGCCGCGACTGGCCGCTGTACGGCCTCACGCCGCAGCGGACGCGCTTCATGGCCGACGTGAGCGTGCGTCCGCCCTATCGCGTGCTCTGGCGCTTTGGCGGCAGCCGCAGCCTGATCGAGTTCCAGCCGGTGCTCGCCAAGGGCGTGCTGTACATGCTCGAGAACAGCGGCAAGGCGTACGCGCTGAGCGCGCGCAGCGGCAAAGTCCTCTGGAGCCGCCGCGTCGGGGCGCTTGCGGCGTCGTCACCGGCCTGGTCGGGCGGCCGCGTGTTCATGGTGGCGAACTCGGCAGGCAGCGCAGGGATCTCGTCGGCGGGACCGGGAAGCGTCTGGTGCCTGGACGCGAAAACCGGCCACGTCGCCTGGCGCAAGCACCTGGCGTCGGCATCCGAGTCCTCGCCACTGGTCACGGGCGGGCGCGTCTACGTCGGCAGCCAGGACGGCACCGTCTACGCGCTCAACGCCGCCACCGGCGCGATTCGCTGGCGCTGGCGCGCGGGCGGCGCCGTGAAGGCGGGCGTCGCCATGTCCCAGGGACGGCTGTTCGTGGGCGACTACGGCGGCGACGTGACCGCGCTGCGCGCCGGCAACGGCAGCGTGATCTGGCGCGCGGGCACAGCGGGGCGCAGCTTCAGCCGCGCGGGCAACTTCTACGCGACGCCGGCGGTGGCCTTCGGGCGCGTCTACGCCGGAAACACGGACGGCTTCGTCTACTCGTTCGCCGCTCGCAGCGGCCAGCTCGCGTGGCGCGAGTCCACCGGCGGCTACGTCTACGCCGCGCCTGCGGCAGCAGCGCTTCCGGGGATGCCGCCGGCGATCTTCACCGGCTCCTACGACGGTCACTTCTACGCTTTCGATGCGCGCTCCGGCAAGGTCATCTGGAAGCACACCGCCGGCGGGACGATCTCGGGAGCGCCCAGCGTGATCGGCCGCGTCGTCTATTTCTCGACGCTCTCGAAGCGGACGACCACCGGGCTCGACGCGCGCACCGGCCACGTCGTCTGGAGCTTCAGGCGCGGTGCGTTCAACCCCGCGATCTCGGACGGCCTGCGCCTGTACATCACCGGCTACAGCTCGCTGTACGCGTTCAAGCCGCGCAACAGCGCAACCGCCTCTAAGCGAGCTTCCCGAGCTGGTGCAGGAGCTCACGTGACGTGAGCTCATTGAGCTCGAGCGACCGCAGGCGGTAGGACTCGTTCGGGGCGTGGATCGCGTCCTCCGGTAGCGCGAAGCCGCTGACGATCGTCTGGATCCCGCGCTCCGCGAACGCCGCGAGGATCGGGATCGTCCCACCCGAGCGGACCAGCGCCGGTGCCGTCCCCGTAGCGCGCTCGAACGCATCGCGCGCCAGCCGGAGCGGCGCGGACTCGGGATCGAACTCGGCCGGCTCGGCCACGTGCATGTCGATCTCGACCTCGGCGTCGTCGGGCGCCGCCTCGCGCAGCAGCTTCTCGAGCACCGCGGCCAGCTTCTCGCTGTTCTGACCCGGCGCGGTGCGCAGGCTCAGGTTGGCCTTCGCCACCGCTGGGATGATCGTGCGCAGCTCATCGGTCGCGCCGGCGATGATGCCGTTCACCTCGACGTCCGGCTGCGCGCCGGTCTTCTCGTGGAACTCGGGATTCGGTGGAAGGTCTTCCCAGGACGCCCGCTCGGCGTCCGGCACGGGCGATACGCCTTCGCGCAGCTCCTGCCGCAGCTCGTCGCCCGGACCGGGGACGACCGCGCGCAGCACCTGCTCGAGCACGTGGATCGCGTTCGGCGCCACCCCACCGAACAGGCCCGAGTGCAGATCGCGATCCGCGACGCGGACCGTGACGGTGGTGCTGATCAGGCCGCGGCACGCGGTCGTGATCGCCGGCAGGTCCTCGGACGCCATCGCGGAATCGAAGACGATCGCCGCATCGCCCCCGTGCTTGTCGGCGCCGATCCAATCCATCACCTGCTCGCTGCCTGCTTCCTCCTCGCCCTCGATCAGCACGCGCACATTCACGGGCAGCTCGCCCGCCTCGAACATCTCGCAGGCGGCGTGCAGCACCGGCAGGAAATTCCCTTTGTCGTCCGACGACCCACGTGCGTAGAGGCGGCCGTCGCGCACGGTCGGCTCGAACGGCTCCGAAAGCCACTCGTGCGGCGAACCGATGTCCTGGACGTCGTAGTGCCCGTAGACGATCACGTGGGGAGCGTCGGCGCGGTTCGCCTTCAGCTCTCCGTAGACGATCGGGTTGTAGTCGCCCAGCAGCTCCGCCTGGCCGCCCGCGCGCAGCACGCGGTCGCGTACCCACTCGGCGGCCTGGCGGATGCCGTCGGGGTTGGGCCGGCCAGCCGAAATCGACGGGATCCGGAGCAGTTGGTTCAGGTCATCGAGAAGGGTGGCCATCGAGCAGGGCACGGTAGAGCGTCAGCGTCCGCTCCGCGATCGAGTCCCAGGAGTAGCGGCCCGCGGCCGCCGCGGCGGCCGCTTGGGCCAGCCGCTCGCGCTCGGCCGGCTCGTCGAGCAACTGGTGCAGAGTGGCGGCCAGCTCGCGCGGCGCGTTCGGTGGCACCGCCCGCGCGGCACCTTGAGTGGCGACCTCGTCGAAGCCTCCGACCGAGCTGACCACGATCGGCTTGCCGAACGCGAGCGCCGTGTAGAGCACGCCTGACTGGTCGATCTCGCGGTAGGGCAGGGCGACGATGTCGGCGCGCCGGAAGAACGCCGGGATCTCGCTGTCGTCGACGAAGCGCGGCACGAAACGCACCCGCCCGCGCACTTCCGAAGCGAGCTCGCGCAGCGGCTCGAGCGGCATGCGCGGCATCCCGACCACCCACAGCTCCGCGCCCTCGATGTCGTGGAAGGCCTCAATCAGCAGCTCGATGCCCTTGTACGGCCGCAGGAGGCCGAAGAAGAGGACGACGGGGCCCTCGACGGTCTGGAGCTCAGGCGGCAGCGGTCGCTCCTCTGGAAGCCGCGTGAGGTAGTCGAACGCGCCGTGCGGGATCACATGGATGCGCTCCGGCTCGAGCCCGAGCTCCACGCGCAGCCGCGCCGCCCCGTGCTCGGAGTGGACGATGACCGCGTCCATCTTGTCCAGCAGTCGCCGTGTCGCGCCGATCTGGCCGGGTCGCGGCTCGCGCGGCAGCACATCGTGGGCGGTAAGGAGGCGCGGCCGCTTCGGGGGCAGCAGGTACGCGTCGACCGGCTGGACCGTCAACCACTGCCAGTGGACGACGTCGGCCGCGCGCGCGTGGCGGCGGTAGCGCAGCATGTCTGGCACGTGCTCGGCCAGCTTGGTCGGGAAGCGCGCGCGATCGGCGGCGCCGAAGCGGCCGGCGCGGCGGTAGAACAGCTCGTTGACGCGGTAGCCGTCCGCAGGCGGCACGCCGCCGTAGGCGAAGCGGCTCGTGACCAGCTCTACGTCGGCGCCGGCACGGGCGAGCGCGCCGCTGAACGCCCGGTCGTACGGCGGCGTGTAAGCGGACGGGTCGACGACTTGTACGCGCACCCGGGCATGATTGCCTGCGGTGGAGCTGTCTTTCTGTGTGGTCAACACCAATGGTGGTCCCCTGCTGGCGCGCTGCCTCGACGCGATCGAGCGTACGGCCCCGGGGGACATCGACCACGAGGTGCTCGTCCTGGACAACGCATCCACCGACGGGTCGGCTGCGGCCGCCCACGGCCGGCCAGGCGTGCGACTGATCGAGCTCGGGCGCCGGACCGGCAAGGCGGCGAACGACTCGACGCTCCTCCAAGCCGCCAGCGGCCGCTTCTGCCTGCTCCTGAACGAGGACGCGGAGCTGTGCGACGGGGCGATCAACGCCTTGCTCGACGCGCTCCGCCACGATCCCGGCGCCGCCTGCGCGGGCGCTCAGCTGCTGGCTCCGGACGGGACGCCGCAGCCGTGTGCGTGGCGGCTGCCGACTCTCGGCACCGCGCTGGCCGGCGCGGTCTTCCTGCACCGCATCGCTACGGTGGAGAGCGGTGGGGAAACGACGCGCGAGGTGGGCTGGATCCAGTCGAGCGCGTTGCTCGTCCGCCGTGAGGCAGCCGCGCAAATCGGCTGGTTCGACCCCGATTTCTTCGTGTATTCCGACGAAACCGACTTCCAGAAACGGCTTCACGACGCCGGCTGGCGGGTGCTGTACGTGCCCGGCGCTCGCGCCATCCACCACGAGCAGCTGTCGACCGATGCCGCGGCCGCGGCGCGCCGAATCACCGAGTTCCACCGCGGTCGCGACCGCTACATGCGCAAGCACCACTCGTCCGCCGTCGCACTCATGACACGGGTCCTGACGGCGTGGGCGTACGGCTTACGCGCCCTTGCGGCTGTCTTCATGCCAGGTCGCGATCCTCGGCGCATGGCCCTCCACGCGTCACGCGCGCTCGTGCCCGGCCGCGGCGAAGGGCTGCGCGAAGCCGCCGCTCACTTCAACGCCACGCGATAACGGGACCTCTGACACCTGGCGGGCGCCGCCGGCGTCCGTGGCGCAGCCTGCTGGCCGCGGGCGGGATCGTCGCTGCGATCGTGGTCGTGCTCGTCCTGGTCACCGGCGGAGACGACAAGCCCCCGCCGCCTCCGCCACCGGCGAAGCCGAAGCCCCCGCCATTACCGGCGCGCCCGCAGATGCCGGCGGCGCTCCGCATCGGCCGCGACTGGCCGCAGTACGGCAACACGCCGGGGCGCTCGCGCTACATGCCGGCGGTCAACCTGCGCCCGCCGTTCCGGCGCGTCTGGGCGCTCAACGGCGGCAAGCTGATCGAGTTCCAGCCCGTGCTGCAGAACGGGCGGCTGTTCATGCTCAAGAACGACGGCCGCGCGTACGCGATCGACGCCGCGAGCGGTCGCATCGAGTGGCGCCGGCGCGTCGGCGGCCTGGCCGCCTCGTCGCCGGCGGCCAGCGGCGGGCTCGTGTACTTCGTCGCCAATCGCGGCGGAGCGGGCGGCATCGCCGGTGCGGGCAGCGCGACCGTCACCGCGGTCGACCAGCAGAGCGGTCGCGTGCGCTGGCACCGCGTGCTCCGGTCGTCCGCGGAATCCTCCCCGCTCGTCGTCAAGGGGCGGGTGTTCGTCGGCTCGCAGGCCGGGACCGTGTACGCGCTGTCGGCCGGTCGCGGGCGCGTGCTGTGGACGCGCCAAGCCGGAGGCCCGGTCAAGACGGCGCTCGCATACGCCCGCGGGCGGCTCTACTACGGCGACTACGGCGGCTCGGTGACGGCCCTGCGGCTGAACGGCAGCGTCGTGTGGCGCAGCGGCGGGCTCGGCGAGATCTACGCCACGCCGGCGGTGGCGTTCGGCCGCGTGTACATCGGCAGCAAAAGCGGCTCCGTCTACGCCCTGAGCGGCGGCAGCGGGCGGATGCTGTGGTCACACCCGACCGGCGCGTACGTCTACGCGGCGCCCGCGGTCGCGTCGGTCCCGGGGATGAAGCCCGCGGTCTTCGTCGGGTCGTACAGCGGGCAGTTCATGGCCCTCAACGCACGGACCGGAGCGACGATCTGGAGCCGCTCCGGCGGCGGGACGATCTCAGGTGCGGCCAGCGTGATCGGGCGCACCGTCTACTTCTCCGCGTTGACGGCGCGCCGGACGTACGCGCTCAGCGCGAAGACCGGGCGCGTGCTCTGGTCGCTGGGCAAGGGCGCCTTCAACCCGGCTATCTCTGATGGCAACCGGGTTTACATCACAGGCTTCGGCGCCGAGTACGCCTATACCACGCCGCAGCGGGCGCGGCACGAGCGCATCGTCAACGCAAGGCGGCACGCCGCGCGGCTCGCTCTGCGGCGGTATCGGTTCCTTCTGCGGCAGCGGCGCGAGCAGATGCGGGCTGCCCAGCGCTGAAGCGCAGGCCGAGCGCCGCTCCGAGCAGCGTCCAGGTGAGTGGGTCCTCGAGGAACGCGGCGTACGCGAGCGTGTGCACGACCAGGCCGGTGAAAGCAGCCGCAATCGCTCCGCGCGCGACCAGCTCCGCCGGTGGTGGCTCGGGTCCCCGCAGGCGCCCGAGCCCCTGCCATACGAGCGAGAACGCCGTGAAGAGCACGAACACGTAGGTCGCCAGCCCGACGATCCCCTGCTCGGCCGCGATCGTGATCGGGATGGTGTGCGACGCCGACGCCGCACGCTCGTCGCTCGTCTTCTCGCGCTGGCGGAACTGCTCCGCGAACGCACCCGAGCCGTAGCCCAGGACCGGGCGGTCCAGGAACATCCTCACGCCGCCCTTGATCAGGTCGGTGCGTCCGCTCGTCGCCTTCTTGAGCGATCTTCCGGAGCCGAGGTCGACCTTGGTCACGCCTGGGAATGCGATCGTGACCACGAGGGCTGCAAACGCCAGGCCCGCGGCTCCCAGCAGCACCGGCTTGGCCGGCCAGCGCAGCGCTGCCAGGACCACGCAGGAGACGAGCAGCGCCGCGAGCGACGACTGCGAGAAGGTCAGCACGAGCCCGGCGAGCAGGACGCCGAGCGCCAGTGTCGCGGCGATCATCGTCTTCCACTGGCGGGCCCACAGCTCCAGCGCCGCCAGCAGCGACATGACCACCGCCAGGAAGCGGCCGTAGATGTTCGGGTCGAAGAACAACGAGTTGACGCGGAAGTACGACTCGAACTGGTTCGACGCGATCACCTTCGGGTTCCAAAGCAGGTGCCGCGTCGCGTACTCGACGAACCCGATCGCCACGAACGTCAGGGCCAATGCCGTCGCCAGCACCAGGCAGTTGATCGCCAGCCGCCGCGTCCAGTTGGTGGCTGCAAGCAGGCGGAAGAGCAGCAGGAACGGCACGTAGAAGAAGGCGACGTTCTTGAGCGCCGTCTCGAAGTCGCTCGACCAGGCTGCCTGGATCGCGTAGACGACCACGGCGATGAGCAGCGCGAGCTCCACATCGCCGCCGCGGCGGTCCCGTGGAGCGATGCGAGGCGTTCCCCCGCTGCCGGCGAACGGGTCGGGACGCAGCCGCTCCCACGCGTAAGCGACGACGCCGGCGGCCACCACGACGTAGAGCGGCACCAGCAGGTTGGCGCTGCCTCCCCCGACGTTCAGCGGAATCCGGAACGGCAGCGCGGCGACCGCGAGCAGCGGCAATGCGTTCGGCCGCTTCAGGAAGAGGCGGGCGAGCAGCGCGATCAGGGCGGCGCCCGCGAGTGCACCCGCGATCGCGAGCGGCACGTGGTCGCGCACCGGCTGGAATTGCGGCGAGTCCCAGACCTCGCCGATCACCAGGACGGGCACGAGCGTGATCGCGACGAGCATGGCGACCGCCCGCTGCGCCGGCTTCGGCAGAAGCAGGCCCAAGGCTGCCGCCGCTGAAGCTGAGACCACGCCGATCTCCTTGACGGAGGTCGCTACCGCGAGAGGAGCGTCCACATCCGCCTCGTTGCGTTTGCCACCTCCGGGCTCTGTGACAGCGCCGCCGGCCACTGGTCCGTGCCGGTACGGATGACAAGGCCCTTGCCAAGGGTGTAGGCGACGAAGTCCGGCTTGCCCTCCCCCGTCGCTGCGGCACGCCCGCCGGCCGTCAGCAAGGCGGCCTTCGGGTCGAGCTCGTCCGAGCGCTCGAAGCGCGTGAATGACCCGATGAAACCGTCGCTGCCGCTGAACAGACCGAGCTTGTCCTGTGAGACTACGAGCGGCGCCTCGGGACTTGTGAACGTCGCAGCGCGCTCGCCGAACACGTCAGCGCGCCGCCGCAGCGTCGGGTCGACGAGCATGCCGTGCTGCAGGTCGACGCCGCGCCGCAGAGCGTCCTCGCCGAACGAGGCGACCGTGCCGCCGCCCGCGACGAAGCGGCGCAGCTGCAGGTTCAGCTTCGGCGTGATCCAGCGCTCGCTGCCGGCGAACAGCACGCCGTTGTGGCCGGCGATCCCGGGGTTCTTGCCCGCGGCCAGCGAGACGTCCGTGGTCAGGTCGTAGTTCGCGCGGATCCGGTTCAGGAACTCGAGCGCCGGGACGCTCGCGGTCACGATCGAGCGCGGCGGTCGCCCGTGCACGAACCCGCGAGCCAGTGGAACGTCGTCGCTCGTGTCGAGCGTGTCAGGCCAGCCGTCGCGGTTCGATTCGACAGGGTTCTGCCCCTGCCAGGTCATCGCCGGCAGAACCACGAGCACAGGTGCCGCCCCGCCGCTATTGCCGACGACGAGCGGCCAGGCGGCCTGACGCCCGTCAGCCGTGGTGGCCAACAGCGAGTAGAGGTTCGAATCCGCAGTGCGCGGCACCCGCACCGCGATCGTGCTGCCGTGCGAGATGCCGGAGCGGATCACTCCGCCGCTTCCTCTAGGCGAAGCCGATCGTGAAGGCCGCAGGCCGGTTGCATACGGAGCCAGGCGCCAGCGCGTCGGGCGCGGCAGCGGCCCGACCGTGAAGCGCGCGATTGAGCCCGGCCGGATTGGCACCAACGGCCCGCTCAGGCTGAAGTAGCTCACCGCGACGCCGTCGCGCGGCACCGCCGCCCGCCGCGTGGGCGGAAGTTGCGCGGGCACGCTGCCCTTGTTCCCAGCCCGGTCCTGCACCGTGACGGAGAAGACATACGACCCCTCGGGCGCGGGGCGACCGTTCACGAGCCCGTCCCAGGTGGCGCTGTGCCGGCCCCGGTGACCGCTGAAACCGTCGACCTGAAGAGCCTTGCCGCCGTCGGTCCGCCAGACGCCGAACTCGGGGCGCGGAGCCGTCGGGCCACGGAAACGGATACGCACGCGGCCCCGGATCGTGCCGCTGCCGGGGACGACCGTCGGCGGGGTGACCTCGACGATCTTCGGCCGCGGCGCACGCGTGTCCACGTTCAGCACCCGTGGCGCCGTGACCGCCCGGCCCTCCGCGCGCAGACCCACCCGCATCCGATAGGGGCCGTCCGGCACGACCACGCCCGTGTCGCCGCGTCCGTTCCAGACGAACCGGTGCCGGCCCTTCGCGAAGTACTGGTCGTCCGCGAACGTGCGCACCACCTCACCAAGGCGGTTGACGAGCGAGACGGTCACGCGCTGCGCCTTCGGCAGGTCGAAGCGCAGCGCCACGTGCGACTTCCTGCAGTGACAGGTGGGTCCGATCCACTGGTAGAAGAAAACGCGTGAGACGATCGGCGTCGAGCGCTTCAGCCGCTGCGTCACGAAGAACGCGCCGCCCGTCGCGACCACGAACAGCGCGAACAGCACCGCCGCGATCCGTCGCGGAGGCGCTGCGGTCAACCCTCGTACCTCACGAGCTGCCCGTTGCGCGGGTGGAACTCGTGGTAGGCGTCCAGGCCGCGCGGGTCACGTGCCGCAAGCGCGACCCGGATTGTCCCGCCGTGGCACACCACGAGCGCCGGCAGCTGCCCCGCCCGGACGTCATCGAGCGCCGCCGAGGTGCGAGCCATGTGCTCCGTCAGCGACTCGCCGTCCGGGAAGCGGAAAGACTCCCCCGCGTCAAGCCACGCCTGCCAGTGCTCCGGCTCCTCGCGCGCGATGTCCTCGACCAGGCGGCCCTCCCAGGAGCCCCAGTCGCACTCGCGCACGCGCGGCTCGACCACCGGCTCGATCCCGGTCCGCTCTCCGACGATCTCGGCCGTCATGCGCGCGCGCAGCATGTCGCTGGCATACAGCGCGCGGATGCCCTCTCCTCCCACGAGCTCCGCCAACTCGCGCGCTTGGGCGATGCCCGTCTCGTTCAGGGGCGGATCGAGCGAGCCCTGGATCCGGACCGGCGGCGCGTTGAAGTCGGTCTGTCCATGACGGGCAAGCAGAATCAATCTCGTCGGTGGAAGAGGTGGAGGGTGTCGGCGCGCAAGCCCAGGCGCAGGGTCTCGAGCGGGATCACGTCATCCGGGCGAATGTTGCCCAGGTTGACGTCCGGCCCTAAGTGCTCGATGAACCAGACCTGCTGGTGGCGCTGGGGCGCCTCGAAGATCAGCTGGTGGAAGTCGATGCCGTGGACGATCTCGTCGATCAACCCCGTCCTCGCCTCGCCGTCGGGGCGGTACATGCCGGCGTCACCGGAGGCGCGCCCTTCGCAGACGACCTTCGAGGCCCCGGCCTCGAGCGCCTCCTCGATCAGCTCGACCCACCGGTACGGCGCCATGATCGCCGCCGGGTCCTTCTCCCCCACCTCCGCGAAGACCGTGAAGTCGTCTGCCAGCGCACGGATCAGGTCGGCCTTCTCCTCGGGCGGAATCTCGACCGAGCCGCTCGAGACCTCGATGTGCTCGACGCCGAGCTCCTGCAGCCAGGCGCGCAGGCCGTCGATGCGGCGCTGCAGCCAGGCGATCTCCGTGAGCGTTCCGCCCAGCGCCACCGGGACCCCGTGGCGCTGGTAGAGGTCGACCTTCTCCTGCAGCGCCCCCGTCACGTACGCCGAGCCGAAGCCCAGGCGGATCAGGTCGATGTGGTCGGCCGCGATCTTCATCAGGCTCTCGGCGTCGCTGGGCGACAGGCCGACGTCGATCACGTGCGTGAGGCCAGTTTCGCGCGGCTTTGCGGGCCGCTGCGGCAAGTCCAGGAAGTCCGGCACGGTCGAGGACACTAATCGCCCAGCCAGCCACCGGCGGGCGTCACAATCTCACTGTGACCACTTGCAGCCGCTGCGGCGCGGAGAATCCTGCCGACGCGAAGTTCTGCATGGAGTGCGGAGCGCGCCTGGAGCTGCGCTGCCCGAACTGCTCGACGTCCCATGCCCCCGGCCAGAAGTTCTGCATGGAATGTGGCGCGTCGCTGACCGGCGCGCCCGCCCCGGCGCCACTGGCTCCCGCCGCTCCTGTGCGCCGCCCGGTGCCGAACTCGGCGCTGCCCGAGGAACGGCGCTGGGTCACGGTGCTGTTCGCCGACATCTCCGGCTACACCGCGATGGCGGAACGCATGGACGCGGAGCTCGTGAAGGCGATGGTCGACCGGTGTCTGCGGCGACTCGGCCAGGAGGTCGACCGCTTCGGCGGAACGGTCGACAAGTACATCGGCGACAACGTGATGGCCATCTTCGGGGCGCCGGTGGCGCACGAGGACGATGCCGAGCGCGCCGTGCGTGCGGCGCTTGCGATGCAGTCCGCGATCGGGGAAATCGACCCAGAGCTGCAGCTGCGGGTCGGCCTGAACACGGGCGACGTCCTGGCCGGCTCCGTGGCCGAGGGCGGCTACACCGTCATCGGCGACACCGTGAACGTGGCCGCACGGCTCCAGGCCGCTGCCGAGGTCGGCTCGATCACGGTCGGCGAGCGAACCGTGCGCGCCACGCGCGACGCGGTCGAGTACCGCGAGCTCGAGCCGCTCGAGCTGAAGGGCAAGTCGGAGCCAGTGGCCGCGTGGCAGGCCGTCGGCCTCGTCACCGCCACGCCGCGACGGCCCGAGCTGGCTGCAGCGCCGTTCGTGGGCCGCATCCACGAGCTCGACCTGCTCGAGTCGCTCTACGGGCGCGTCCTTCGCGAACAGCGCGCGCACCTGGTCACGGTCATCGGCCAGGCGGGCGTCGGCAAGTCGCGGATTCTGCGCGAGATCGCCTCCCGGCTCGCGGCGCGGGAGCTCAGCCCGGCCCTGCGTGTGGGGCACTGCCTGCCGTACGGGTCGGGTGTCGTCTACTGGGCGCTCGGCGAGATCGTGCGCTCCGAGGCGTCGATCGTCGACACCGACTCCGCCGGCAGCGCATGGCGCAAGCTGTGCCGCTACGTCGAGGACCTGCGCGATGAGCCCGCCGACGAGCCGGGCATCCAGTCGCAGCGGATGGCGGCGCTGATCGGCCGCCTGGTCGGCATCGAGTCGCCGCCGGAGGCCACGCAATTCGAGTCGCAGGACCCGGAGCGCCTGCGCGAATCGTTCTTCTCGGCGGTCCGCTTCGGCATCGAGGCGCGCGCACGACGGCAGCCGACGGTGCTGGTGTTCGAGGACATCCACTGGGCCGACCACGGCATGCTCGACCTGATCGAGCACCTCGCGCGCTGGGTGCGCGCGCCGCTGCTGATCCTGTGCCTGGCGCGCGACGAGCTGCTGGAGCGCAGACCCGACTGGGGCGGCGGCCGGCGCGACGCAACGTCGATCTTCCTCGAGCCGCTTTCGCCAGACGAATCGCGCCAGCTCGTGTCCGCCCTGATGCCCGAGCGCGCCGACACGGCACCCGTCGTGCAGGTGGTGGCGGAGCGGGCGGGGGGCAATCCGTTCTTCGCCGAGGAGATGGTCCGGCGCCTGAACGAGGAGGGCACGGAGACGGCGGACACGCTGCCCGACACCGTTCACGCGCTGCTGGCCGCCCGTCTCGACTCGCTCGAGCCGATCGAGCGGCAGGTGGTGCAGCAGGCCGCCGTCGTCGGGCAGACCTTCTGGGAGGGCACGCTCGTGCCTGTCGCGCAGGAGGCGGGAGCCGACCTGCCCGAGGTCCTGGCGTCACTGCACGAGAAGGACATCTTGATGCCGCTGCCCGGGAGCGACGCCGGGCTGGGCGACGAGCGCGAGATGGCCTTCAAGCACGTGCTCATCCGCGACGTGGCCTACGGGATGCTGCCGAAGGCGGTGCGCTGCCGGAAGCACTTCCAGGTCGGCAACTTCCTCGAGGAACGGGCCGGGGACCGCGCCGACGAGATGGCCAACCTGCTCGCCGAGCACTACTGGCGCGCTGCCGTGCTGGGCGACGAGGCCGGGCTCGCGACGGACGAGCTGGCGCCGGTGCACCGCAAGGCGCTGCACTTCCTGGAGGTCGCCGGCGACACCGCCACGTCGCTGTTCTCGAACGCCGAGGCGGTCGACCGTTATGCGGCGGCACGCGGGATCCGCTGCCCGCATGATCCCGCGGCCGTCGCCCGGATCGGCGAGAAGCAAGGGGACGTAGCGCTGCGCATGGGCCACGTGGACGAGGCGGTCGAGGTCTGGACCGAGTGTCTCGAATACCAGCGAGGCCAGGAGGAGCTGGAGCGCGTCGGCGACCTTCACCGCAAGATCGGCGCGGCGCTGTGGCACAAGGGCGAGACGCGCCAGGCGATCGAGCACTACCAGAAGGGGATCAACCTCCTGAAGGACGGGCCGCCCTGCCTCGAGCTCGTCCGCCTATACGAGGAGGCCGCGTCGCTCTACATGCACACGGGCGACAACATGCTTGCCATCTACGCAGCGGAAAAGGCGCTGCGACTGGCGGAGCGGCTGGGCGAGACGCGTGCCGCCTCCCGCGCCCATGGGATCTTCGGGCGCGTGTTCGGGCGCATCGGCGACACGGCGAAGGCGCGCGAGAACCTCGAGAAGTCGGTGGACCTGGCGCGCGGGTCCGACCACGCCGAGACGATCCGAGCGCTGCTCACGCTCGGCTACCACCTCGAGGTGTCGGAGGCCGACTACGCGGCGGCGGAGAAGGCGTACTCCGAGGGGCTCAAGCTGGCCGAGCGGACAGGCGATCTGCCGTCGCTCGTGGAGCTGCACTCGGCCTTGGCCCTCATCGCCGCCTACCGCGCCGACTGGACCGCGGCCGCGCGTTCGACCGAGGCGAGCGTGGAGGTGGCCGAGCGCGAGGGCCTGGTCGGGAAGCTGTCGTTCCCGTACGGGCTGCGCGGGCTGCTGCACTGGCGCGACGGGGCGCTCGAGGAGGCCGAACGGGCATACAGGCGCGCGCAGGAGCTCGCCGAGCAGGTGGGCTGGTCGGAGATCCAGTTCACGGCCCTGTTCGGCCTGGCGCTGGTGCTGCGCGACCGGGGGGACCACGTGGCGGCGGTGTCGGCGCTCGATCGTGCTCTCGACGTCTGCGAGCGGGCCGGCCTTGTCGCGCAGTCGGTCCAGGTGATGGCGCTTCGCGCGGTCATCCTTGCGCTCGGTGGCCGCACGGAGGAGGCCCGCGAGACCGCGTCTGAGGCGTCCGCGCTCGCGGAGAGGCTGCACTACCCGGTCGGCGAGGCGGCCGCCCTCGAGGCCACGGGCGCGACGGCGGAGGATCCAGCGGAAGCCGCCGCGGTGCTGGCGGAAGCACGCGGACGCTGGCTGTCGATTGGCCGCCCACTGGAGGCGGCGCGCTGCGATCTCCTCACCGCCGCGGTGCTGGCGGACAGCGATCCGGAGACGGCCCGGGCGGCGGCGGAGCGCTCCGCCGAGGACTACAAGCGGCTGGGCGTGCCGCACATGGCCTCGAAAGCCTTGGCAGTCGCGTAGCCGCTACTGCGTCTTATCGGAGCCGACGACCACCACGACGCTCGCATCGCCTGCGATCTGCCGGCTGTTCGCGTCGATGGGCGCGACGTCGTGGATCCCGAGCCTTCGGCCCACGCGCACGGCGTCGCTGCGATGGCCCGGCGCATACATCGCCACCGAGCGCGCGCGCTGCCCGCTGGTCGGCGAAGCATTGCTCACCGTGCCCTTCGTAAAGCCTTCCGCGTCGACGCGATCGCCAACCTGGGCGGCGAGTCCCTGGATGGAGGTCCCGTTGAGGACGGCGACGGTGATCTTGTCCGGAGCGACCACGGGCGTCGACTTGGTTGCCGTCGTCTTCGACTTCGTCGAGGCCGTCGTCGACGACGAGTTGGTGTCCTTCGCTCCATTGACGAGCGCGGGCACGCCGATCGCCGCCGCCGCACCCACGACCAGAACGCCCACGACTGCGAGCACGATGTAGACGGGGTTGCGCCGCTTGGGCTCCTGCGGCGGCGCCGCGCCCAGCATGCCTGTCTGCGCCGACCCCATGTTCGAGCTCGGCAGGCGCCGGACGGGCGGCAACGTGCCCGTGCGCGGGGGCAGGACCGATCCTGGCGGGCGCTGCGGACCCGCGGCCGGACGTGGCGGCCCTCCGGCGGGCGGCGCTCCGGCCGGCCGTGGCGGCGCTCCGGCCGGCGTCTGCGCACCTCCCGCCTTCGCGACGGCGGGGCCCGCCAGCGACGCGGCACCTGCGCCTGCCGCTGCAGCGGCCGCCGATGCCGGGGCGGGCATCCCCGGCTTGGCCGGTGCGGCCGGCTCCTGAGGCTTCGATCCGTCCTCGGCCGCCGCCGGCTGCTCGGCCTTGGATTCGTCCTCCGAGCCGGCCGGCTGCTGGACCTTCGCTTCCTCGCCTGCGGCGACGGAAGGCGCGGAATCGCCGTTGCTCGTGGCAGCGGCGGGCGGCGCCGCCTGCTCTTCCTTCTTCTCCTCGCCCTCGGCTGCCTCCTCCTTCTCGGTCTCGGCCTCCCCGGGGGCCCCGTTCGCAGGCGCGGCGGCGGGCGCAGCCGCGGCGGCGGACGCAGCCGCGGGCGGCGGTCCGGGCGAGGGATGCGGCAGCGGCTGGGCCGGGCGCTGCGGCACCGCGACCACCCGGCCAGGCACCGCAGCGGGCTGGCCCTCGGCCGCGCGCTCGGGCGCACGGCCGGCCCACTCGCGCAGGCGACGCAGGTCGCGCGCTTGCGAGAAGTACAGGGCCGAGAGAATTGCCAGGCCGACAACGGCTGCGAAACCCGCCATCGATCCGGCCTGCTCGACCACGTGCGGTATGTGGAGAGCCAGGGGAAGGCCCCCTCCTGCGGCATGGAGGGCGGTCATAGACGAACCCGAACCTTAGCCGCGCCCGCGGATCGTGCCGCGGGTGAGGGAGGATCGGCCGATTACTTCGCAGGCGAGCGCTGCTCAGCCGCCAGCACGCGCTCGGCTGACAGCTCGGCCACGGTCGCCGGCAGGCTCGCCGCATCGCCGCCGTAGACGATGTCCTCGACCCGCGCGAACGCCTGCTCGACCCAGCCGGCATCCAGCGGCGGCCGCTCCGCCGCGACGATTTTCTCGGCGCCTGTCGGGCGGGGCCGCTCGTCCGGGTTGAACAGGTCCTCGTGCACCTTCTCGCCAGGCCGGGGCCCGATGATCTCGATCGCGATGTCCACGTCCGGCTCCTGACCGGACAGCCTGATCATGTTGCGCGCCAGATCGATGATCTTCACCGGCTCACCCATGTCGAGCACGAAGATCTCGCCGCCGTGCGCGAGGCTGCCCGAGCGGATGATCAGCTGGACCGCCTCGGGGATCGTCATGAAGTAGCGCGTCATCCGCGGGTCCGTGACCGTGACAGGACCGCCCGCTGCGATCTGCCTCCGGAAGATCGGGACCACCGACCCCGACGACCCGAGCACGTTGCCGAAGCGCACCGTCGTGAACAGCGTGCCGGGGTGGCGCCGCTGCACTCCTTCGACCGCCCACTCCGCCATCGCCTTCGAAGCACCCATCACCGTCGCCGGCCGCACCGCTTTGTCCGTCGACACGAGCACGAACCGCTTCGTCCCTGCGTCGGCCGCGGCGGCGGCGACGATGCGCGTAGCCACCGCGTTGTTCTGAACAGCGGCGATCGGGTTCTCCTCCATCAACCCGACGTGCTTGTAGGCCGCCGCGTGGAAGACGACGCCCGGCCGGTACTGCAGCAGCACTTCCCGCATGCGGGTCGCGTCCTTGCAGTCAGACAGGACGGCGGCAACGTTGCGGAAGTGTCGCGCCTCCTCGAGCTCGCGCCGGATCTCGAACAGGTTGCCCTCCGCGTGATCCACCAGCACGAGCAGCGCCGGCCGCACGCGTGCGATCTGGCGCGATAGCTCCGCCCCAATCGAGCCGCCCGCTCCCGTCACGAGCACGACCTCGTTCTCGAGGTAGGCGCCGGCCGCCTCGAGCTCCGAGCGCACGGGCTCGCGACCGAGCACGTCCTCAACCTGGACGTCGCGGACCTGGCGCATCAGGTCGAGCCCGCCGGACAGAAGCTCGAACACGGTTGGCAGCGTCCGCACCGGGATCTGGCGCTCGCGGCACGCGGTGACCACGCGCTGGCGCAGCGTCCCCGGCGCCGACGGGATGGCGATGATCACCTCGTCCGGCTCGGCGCCGTCGAGGATGCGCGGCAGCTGCGCGGTCGTCCCGAGCACCTTCAGGCCGCCGATGCGCATGCCCTGCTTGCGCGGGTCGTCGTCGACGAAGCCGATCGGCACCCTGCGCAGGCCAGGGTTGCGGCGCAGTTCCGACACGACGGCCTGGCCGCCGGAGCCGCCTCCCACGATCAGCACCTCGCGCGCGCCGCGGTCGGGGAAGCGCCGCACCGAGCGCTCCACGAGCAGCATGCGCACCCCGAAGCGCACCGCCGAGATGAAGACGAGCGTCAGCAGGAAGTCGAGCGCCACGACGCCGCGCGGCGGGTTGGTCTCGCCCGGCCAGAGGAAGAAGGCGCCAACCACGAGCAGCGTCGCGACGAACACCGCCTGCACGACGCGCTCGAAGTCCTTCTGGTCGATGAAGCGCCAGAGCTTGTGGTACAGCCCGAACGCCGCGAAGATCAGCAGCTTCCCGACGACGACCAGCAGGATCGTCCCGCCGAGCAGGTCGCGATAGCGGTGCGGCACGCCGTTGTCGAAGCGCAGCGAGAACGCCAGGTAGTACGCCAGCGCGACCACGCCGCCGTCGACGATGAGCTGCAGCGACCGTCGTGCTGCCACAGATGAGCTGACGCGCTTCAGCACAGCCGCTTGAGTGTATGGACGACCTGTTCCACTTGACCTTGCTGCAGACCGACTCCCATCGGGATCGCGAAGTTGGTCCGCGCTGCCTCCTCTGTACCCGGCAGCTCGACGTTGCCGAACTCGCGCATGGCTGGCTGGCGGTGAACGGGCACCCGGTAGTAGGCGCGCGCCTCGACCCCGGCCGCGTTCAGCCCGGCCACCAGCTCGTCCGCGCGTTCGTGGCGCACCACGTAGAGGTGCCACGCGGGCTCGCTGCCGGGGGTCTGCTGCGGCAGCTCGACAAGCTCACCGAGCCCCGCCTGCTCGTACAGCTCGCCGACGCGGCGACGATCCTCGCTCCAGCCC
This sequence comes from Thermoleophilaceae bacterium, assembly GCA_036269895.1. Classification (GTDB taxonomy): domain Bacteria; phylum Actinomycetota; class Thermoleophilia; order Solirubrobacterales; family Thermoleophilaceae; genus DATBDN01. Next base: position 26,853 of record DATBDN010000147.1, on the reverse strand, counting down.
TCGAGCTCGGGCAGAAGCACGCGCATGACTCCCGCCTGGATCGCGTCGAGACGCGAGTTCCAGCCGATCTCCGTGTGCGTCAGCTTGTCGACCGAGCCGTGGAAGCGCAGGCGTCGCGCGGTGGCGCCCAGCTCCTCGTCATTCGTCACGACGGCCCCACCGTCGCCCAGGCAGGCGAAGTTCTTCGACGGAAAGAAGCTGAACGTCGCGGCGTCGCCCAGCGCGCCCGCCTTCGTGCCGTTCAGCGTCGAGCCGGCCGCCTGTGCGGCGTCCTCAATCACCGGGTGACCGAGCTCACGCAGCTCCGTGACCGGTGCGAGGTTGCCGAACAGGTGCACTGGGAGGATCGCGCCCGTTCGCGGGGTCAGAGCGCGCTCGACCGTCTCGCGCGTGACGCAAAACGTGGCCGGGTCGACGTCGCAGAAGACGGGCCGCGCGCCCAGGTTTGCCGCCGCCTCCGCCGTCGCGTAGAAGGTGAGTGACGGCATGACCACGTCGTCGCCGGGACCGACGCCGGCCGCGCGCAGCGCGATCTGCAGGGCATCGGTTCCATTGCCCACTCCCACGCAGTGCGCAGCGCCGAGCCACGCCGCGAACTCGTCCTCGAAGCCCTGTACTTCGGGCCCGAGGATGTAACGGCCGCTGGCGGCCACCTCGCGGAGCTTGTCGGCGATCGCGTCCTGGTAGGGAGCGAGCGAGCTCGCGAACAGCGGGATCGCCACGGAAAGCTAGGCTACCCGGCTCTTGCTGGAGATCGCAGCCATCACCGATCGCTTGGTCGATTTCGCGGTGAACGTGGTCGGCGACCTCGGCTTGGCGGGGGTTTTCGTGCTCATGCTGCTGGAGAGCGCGTGCATCCCGCTTCCGAGTGAAGCGACCATGCTGTTCGCCGGCTTCAACGTCGACAAGGGCGAGTACTCGCTATTCGCCGCGGTCGCGGTGGGCGTGCTGGGCAACCTGGTCGGGTCGTGGATCGCTTACGGAGTCGGGTACTACGGCCGCCTCGAGTGGTTCGAGAAGCACGCGCACCACGTATTCATCAAGCCTCACCACATCAAGTGGGCCGAGAACTGGTTCGACCGCTACGGCGAGGCGACCGTGTTCTTCACGCGCATCCTGCCGATCATCCGCACGTTCATCTCGCTGCCCGCCGGCGTCGCGCGCATGCCGTTCTGGCGCTTCACGATCTTCACGCTGCTCGGTTGCATCCCGTGGGTCTTCCTGCTCACCTTCGTCGGCAAGCAGGCCGGCTCGAACTGGGAGAAGTGGAAGAACAACCTCCATTACGTCGACTACGCCGTCATCGGCCTGATCGTGCTCGGCGTCATATGGCTCTGCGTTCGCGCACTTCGCCGTCGCGCGGCGACGGCAGGCTGAGCGTCCGCCAGGCGGTCGCGCTGGGGCTGATCCAGGGCCCCGCCGAGCTGTTGCCGGTTTCGAGCTCCGGTCACCTCGTGCTGGTGCCCGCGCTGCTCGGATGGCCGTACGCGCGGCTGCCCGCGGACGTACGGAAGGCGTTCGAGGTTGCGCTGCACACCGGCGCCGGCATCGCGCTCGGTTTGCTGTTGCGCGACGACGTGCTTGCCGCAGCGAACGACCTGATCGGCACGACGTTGCTGGCGGGCCCGGCGGCAGCGATCGCGTTCGTGCTCGAGGACGAGATCGAGCAGAAGGCGTCCGGGGCGCGTATCGCTGCCACCGCGCAGATTGCCGCCGGTCTCGCGCTTGCCGCGGCGGATGCGCGGTCGTCGCGGCGGTCGGATGCACGCACGATCGATCGCCTGGTCATCGGCGCAGCGCAGGTGATGGCACTGGTTCCTGGCGTCTCGCGGAACGGTGCAACCGTGACCGCCGCGCGAGCACTCGGCTTCGACCGCGAGACTGCCGCGCGCCTCTCGTGGCGCGCCGGGCTGCCGATCATCGGCGGAGCAACGGTCCTCAAGGTCACGCGGCTCGCCCAGCGCGAGCTGGCGCCGGAACTGCGCGTGCCGTTCGCGGCCGGCGCCGCTGCCGCGTTTGCGTCGACGCTCGTCGCGGCCCCGCTGCTGCGCGTACGCAGGCACCGCGTGGCCGCGGCGTACCGGATCGCGCTCGGAGCGATCGCGCTGCGTCGGCTCGATCAGCTTCAATGGCCGCATGGCTGATCGCGGCGCGTATGCGGAGGCCGGCGTTGACGCGTCGGAGGCGCACGGTGCGCTGACCGGGCTCGTCGAGGTCCTGAAGGGCATCGACACCGGCAAGCCCTCACGCTCGGTGCTGCCATCCGGCCACTACGCGGCCGTACTGCGGCTCGACGATCGCACCGGCCTCGCGTTCTGCACCGACGGCGTGGGTTCGAAGGTCATCGTCGCCGAGCAGGCCGGGCGTTTCGACACGGTCGGCATCGACTGCATCGCGATGAACGTGAACGACGTGATCTGCGTCGGTGCCGAGCCAATCGCGCTGGTCGACTACATCGCCGTCGAGGAGGCGCAGCCGGACATGCTGCGCGACATCGCGATCGGGCTGCGCAAGGGCGCGGAGCAGGCTGGGATCGAGATCCCGGGCGGCGAGCTTGCACAGCTTCCCGAGCTGATCAAGGGGCACCCGTCCCCGAACGGATTCGACCTCTGCGCGTCGTGCATCGGAGTCGTACCGCTCGACCGGATCATCAGCGGCGCGTCGATCGAGGCGGGCGACGCGCTGATCGGCATCCCTTCGAGCGGCGTGCACTCGAACGGCCTGACCCTCGCGCGGAGCGTGCTGCCGGACCTGCGTGAGGCGCCGCCCGAGCTCGCCGGCCGTACCGTCGCGGACGAGTTGCTCGAGCCCACGGTCATCTACGTACGCGCGGTGCTCGACTTGCTCGCGTCCGAGGTCGACGTGCGCGGGCTCGCGCACATCACCGGCGACGGCTTCCTGAACCTGACGCGCCTCGATGCCCTGGTCGGGTATCGCATCGACGCACCGCTGCCGGTTCCGCCCGTCTTCACGTTGATCGCGAACCGCGGCGATGTGGACGAGGCCGAGCTGTGGGAGGTCTTCAACATGGGCTGCGGCTTCTGCGTGGTGGTCTCACAGGCGGACGCCGTGAGCGCTGTCGAGTTGCTCTCAAAGCACCACCCAGGCACCGCCGTGATCGGCGCGACGACCGACCAGGCCGGTCTCGTCGAGCTGCCCCGTGCCGGGCTTGCCGGCCGCAAGGACGAGGGCTTCCGCCCCGCCTAGGGAGTTGCCGGCGTGGCGGCGCCGCTCGGGGCCGGCGCCGTGGAGGTCGAACTGCCCGTCTGAGGCGCCACGCCTCCGCTCGGGCTTGTCGATGTGCCCGTCGGCGTCGTCTGGGACGGCGTGGTGGTCGTCTGCGACTGGGTCTGTGACTGCGACGGCACCGTCTGCGTGACGGTCGTCTGCGTCTGGGTCTTGCTGCCGGACGGCGTCGTCGTGGTGGTCGTGTCCTGCTTCTTCGAGCTGGAGCTCGAGCCACCGCCGAAGAACGTCGTCCGGTGCGTCGTGGTCGCGGCCCCGCCGAAGATCAGCTCCGGCAGCGTCAGTGTCGCGACCGCGATCAGAAATGCCGCCAGCCCGGTGACGAGCCAGACCTTGGGGTGCAGAACGCGCCGCGACAGCCGGCGGCGGCCGTGGATCCGGATCGGCGCAGCACCGCCGGTGCCGTTCGTTTCGAACTCCTGCGCCGCATCGTCCCCTTGGGCGAACTCAGGCGCGCCGCGCAGCGGGCTCGGCTCGTCGCCGCGCACGCGCGCCGTCTCGAGCATCCGCGCCTCGCCCACCATCGTCCGCCGCTGGCGGCGCAGCTCGGAGACGGCGTTCGCCGGACGGTTCAGCGTCTCGCTGACGGCAGCGACGATTACCGGCGTCATTGCCGATGCGTAAATGGTTCCGGGCGGGAAGAGGCGAGACGTCACCATCGCTGCCGTCAACGACGCCGCGCTGGCAATCCCCAGCGTCCGCAGCGACAGGCCACCCCCGCCCTTGCGGTCGGGATCAGCCACGACCCTGACCCTAGCGACATCTCGCGGTATGTCAGGATCGCCCGCTGTGAGCGAGGTCACACCCGTCCTGCTGGTGCACGGAGGGGCTGGAAATCCACGTGGCGGGAGCGTCGAAGACGAGCCTGCCCACCACGAGGCCCTGCGTGCTGCGCTGCTCGCGGGCTATGAGCTGCTGGCGGGCGGAGCGGCCGCTCTGGACGCGGCCGAAGCGGCAGTGCGGTCGCTCGAGGACTGCCCGCTGTTCAACGCCGGGCGCGGGTCGGTGCTGAACGCCGAGGGTCACGTCGAGATGGACGCGGCGGTGATGGACGGCGCCACGCAGCAAGCAGGCGCTTGCGCCGGTGTCGTCGGCGTGCGCAACCCGGTCTCGCTGGCGCGCTCGATCCTCGAGAAGACGCCGCACGTGCTGCTGGTGGGCGAGGGCGCGGTGCGCTACGCGACGGATGCGGGGCTTGATTTCGAGGATCCTGAGTGGTTCGTGACCGACCGCGAGCGGCAACGGATCGCCGAGCACGGGACTGTCGGTGCGGTAGCGCTCGACTCGACCGGTCAGCTCGCCGCTGCCACGTCTACGGGCGGCGTGCGCGGCCAGTTGCACGGCCGCGTTGGCGACACCCCGGTTATCGGCGCCGGCACCTGGTCCGACCAGCGCATCGCGGTGTCGTGCACGGGGACGGGCGAGCAGTTCATACGCATCGCGGCCGCGCACGAGCTATCCGCCCGCGTGCGCCATGCGGGCGAGGCGCTTGCCGACGCGTCGGCGTCGGTCGTCGCCGGTCTGGACGGCGGCTTCATCGCGCTCGGCAGCGACGGCTCGTTCGCGATGCCGTTCACTACTGCGCTCATGCACCGCGGCCGCGCGGCCGGTGGATCCGTCCAGACCTGGGTCTGGAACGACGAGGAGGCGAGCGATGGCTGAGGTGCGGACGCTGGCGGACGGCTTCGAGTTCCCGGAGGGCCCGGTGGTGCTGCCCGATGGCTCGGTTGCCGTCTGCGAGCTCAAGGGCAAGCGGATCACGCACGTTGACGGCGATGGCAAGAGGGAGACGATCGCCGAGCCGGGCGGCGGCCCGAACGGCGCCCAGCTCGGACCCGACGGCAAGCTGTACGTCTGCAACAACGGAGGCGCATTCGACTTCGTGGACATGGGCGGCCTGACGATCACGCATCAGCCTCCGTCGGCACCACACGAAGGCGGTCGCATCGAGCGGATCGACCTCGATTCCGGCGAGGTCGAGGTCCTCTACGACGAGGCGAGCGGCCGCCCGCTCATCGCGCCCAACGACCTCGTCTTCGACGGGCACGGCGGCTTCTGGTTCACGGACTACGGCATCGAGTACGAGCGCCATTCCGATCGCACGTTCATCTGCTACGCGAAGGCCGACGGGTCGGAGTGCCGGGAGGTGATGGGTCCTGTCGACTTCCCGAACGGCATCGGCCTGTCGCCGGACGGCACGAAGGTCTACGTTGCCGAGACGCTGACCGCCGCTCTCTGGTCCTGGAACGTCGCCGGCCCCGGCGAGATCGGCGAGACGATGCCACTCCTGCCCCACGGGGGCACGCCCGTCGCCCGCATCAGCGGCTTCGCCGCTTGCGACTCGCTCGCGATCGACGGCGAGGGCAACATCAACGTCGGCACGCTCCTGAAGGGCGGAATCACGGTCGTGAAGCCCGGCGACGAGCCGGGCACCGGCGAGGAGATCGACTTCGTCCCAGCCGGCGACCTGTGGCCGACGAACATCGCCTTCGGAGGCGACAGCCTGCGAACGGCCTACATCACCGGCTCGACAAGCGGCAAGCTTCTGGTCGTCGACAACTGGCCGCGGCCCGGCCTGAAGCTCGCGCACCAAGCCTAAATCCACACCGAGTGGTCACTCATGGGGTCTATAGGCCCCTTGAGTGACCAGTCGATTTCAAACGCGTTCGAACAGCCAGCCCCCGGCGCCGACACGCAGAGGCCGCACCACCCATTCGGTGGCAAGCCGCCAGACCTCCGCCCACGCCAGGGGACCCGAGAGCCCGCACAGGACCTCCACTTCCTTGGCCGCCAGTCGTTCAAACCGCTCGAAAGCGGCGTCGACCGAGATCACATCGGGCTGCCCCGCGGCGGCGCCGGCCGAAACCGCGGCGGCGCGCAGCTCGCCGTACGCCGTGCGCCCGAAGAACCATGCATCCCCGATGCGAAGGCTCGGGAACGGCACCCGATCCGAACGCGGCGACTCCGGCGGAACTTCGCGCGTCAGCTCCAGGTCCGCGCCGAACGCCTCGACCATCGCGTGCGACCCCGCATCCACGCGAAAGCGCTGCACGTCCAGCCCTGCCCGCCGCGCCTCCTCGACCAGCGGCTCGAGCGAGTCGAGCTTGCGGCGGAAGCACATCAGCCCCTCGCGCAGCACCCGCAGGTAGCGCGCCTCGGCCTGGCGCCCCTGCTCGGCGGCGGCTTTCACGGCGATGCAAGCTGGGTATGTCGATGAGATCGGACTCTCCTTCCACAGCAGCGGATCCATTGGCATCTCGATCGTGTCCGCATCCTGAACCCAGCGAACCAACGCGCCCTTCTCATGGTCCTTGTAGTCCCGCCCAAGGCCGCCCATGATCAGGTGCCAGTCGAGCTCGCGACCGAACTCGACCGCGAGCCGCCGCGTGACCGGCTCGTATCCCCAGCTGATCGGACAGGCCGGATCTGTGTAGTAGTGAACCGGTACGCCCACCGTCGCGCCAAGATACGCAGGCATTGATCGGAACGCTCCTGTGCAATCGCTTCCGCCTCGAGGAGAGGATCGGCTCGGGCGGGATGTCGACGGTCTACCGGGCCTTCGACGAAACGCTCGAGCGCTGGGTGGCCATCAAGCTCCTGCACGCCGACATGTCGCAGGACGACGCCCAGCTCGAGCGCTTCCGCCGCGAAGCTCGCGCGGCCGCCCGCCTCTCGCACCCGCATGTCGTGACCGTGATCGACGCGGGCGAGGACGACGGACGGCCGTTCATCGTCTTCGAGTACGTCGAGGGCGAGACGCTCAAGGAGCGCATTCGGCGCTACGGCCGCCTCCCGATCGCCGAGGCCATCGCCTATTCGATCGAGATCGGCCGCGGGCTGATCGCTGCGCACGCCGAACGGATCGTCCACCGGGACGTGAAGCCGCAGAACGTGCTGATCGACCCCGAGGGGCGCGCGAAGGTCACGGACTTCGGCATCGCCCGATCGCTCGAGCTCGACGGTCTCACCGCGGCCGGGCGCGTGCTCGGCACGACCGACTACGTGGCGCCGGAGCAGGCGATCGGCGAGGGCGCCACCGAGCAGTCGGACGTCTACTCCCTCGGCATCTGCCTGTGGGAGATGCTCACCGGCTACGTCCCCTTCAAGGGTGACAACCAGGTCGCGGTTGCGATGCAGCACGTGCGCGACCCGCTCCCCGACGTGACTCGCCTGCGCCCAGAGGTCTCGGCGGTGCTCGCATCGATTGTCGACCGCGCCACGCGCAAGGAGCTGCAGAATCGCTACACGAGCGTCGACGAGATGGTTCGCGACCTCGAGCAGGCGCTGGCGATCGAGGCCCGACGCGGCGCGCACTTGACCGACGAGGCCACCACCGTGCTGCGCGCGCTTCCGAGCGAGACCGCGGACTGGGTCCCGCTCAGCATCCGCCGCCCGCGCCGCGTGCTCGCGGTGCTGGCGCTCACGCTCGCCGCCGCGGCTGTGATCGTCGCGATCCTCGTCAGCCACACCCACACCGGCGAGACGGGCGACGCCGCCCCGCGCAAGGTGCCGAAGGGCGTCACGCGTGTGAATTTCGCCGCCGTCAAGGACTACGACCCGGAGGGCGACCAGCACGAGTCCCCCAACAGCGTGAAGCTGGCCATCGACGGCAACCGGAACACGAAGTGGATGACCGAGCACTACACGGCCGGCTTCGGGGGCGCCAACAAGAGCGGCGTCGGCCTGATGGTGCGCACGACCAAGCCCGTGGCCGCAACCGAGCTCGATCTGATCTCGCCCGTGGCGAACTGGCAGGGCGCGATCTACGGCACGAACGGCGACGTCCCAAAGGACATCCGCGGCTGGCAGAAGCTGTCAGGGACCTTTACCGCCAAGTCGGTCAACAAGATCAAGCTCGACACGGCGGGCAAGCCGTACAACCGCTATCTCGTCTGGATCACCAAGCTCTCCGGCCCCCAGGCCGGGATCATGGAGCTGTCGATGCTTGCTCAGAAGCGGTAGCGCCCGTCGCGCTCGTGCCGCTCGATGCCGAGCCTGAGCAGCCGGTCGCACAGCTCTGGAAACGGGATGCCTGACAGGTCCCAGAGCTTCGGGTAGACGCTCGTCGGCGTGAAGCCGGGCATCGTGTTGAGCTCGTTCACGAGCACGCGCTCGCCGCCCTCCACGAAGAAGTCCACCCGCGCGAGGCCGGCGCAGTCGACGAGCTTGAAGACACGGACGGCAAGCTCGCGCACCCGCTCGCGCACGTCCTCGTCGAGGCGAGCGGGGAACTGAAGCTCCATCCCGCCCGGCGTGTACTTCGCTTCGTAGTCGTACCAGTCGGCGTTGATCACGATCTCGCCGGGCTGCGACGCCTCGGCATCGTCGTTCCCGAGGACTGCGCACTCGACTTCGATCCCATTCGAATGCGCCTCGGCGATGACGATCGGATCGTGCTCGAAGGCGCTTGCGACCGCGACGCGCATCGACTCGTCGTCAGTCGCTTTCGAGATGCCGACCGACGAACCCAGGCGGGCCGGCTTGACGAAGAGCGGCCAGCCGAGCCGCGCCGCGGCAGCCTGCGCGTCGCCGCTGCCGTCGGCAGGCGCGCGCCCGCCGGATCGAAGCGCGACGAACTCGACCTGCGGGATCCCATGCGCGCACATCACGTCCTTGAACACGACCTTGTCCATGCAAACCGACGATCCGAGCACGCCCGCGCCGACGTATGCCACTCCGAGCAACTCGAGCAGGCCCTGGACCGAGCCGTCCTCACCGAACGGGCCGTGCAGGACCGGCCACACGACGTCGCAGCCGAGCAGCCCGCCGCCCGGCTCGAGCGCCACCGCGTCCCCTGCGCATGACCAGCCGCCGTCGCGCTCGAGCAGCACGTCGACGACCTCGTGGCCCGCCTCGACCAAGCCTGCGCGGACCGCGCGCCCAGACTCGAGCGACACCTCGTGCTCGCTCGAGCGGCCGCCCGACAGGACTGCGACGCGCATCAGCCGGTGCCGACCCCGGGGGCCGGCGGCGTCGCACCGCTCGGCGTGGTCTGCGTCGGCGTCGTCTGCGTCTGCGTCTGGGTCGGCGTCTTCGGCGGCGCCTTGTAGTGGCCGACGTAGATCACGACCGTCCGGCCCTTCTTCAGCTGCGTGCCGTGGCCGGGGCGCTGGTCGAGCACGATGTCGTCGTCGGCCGGGTCCTGCGACTGGCGCGTCTTGACCTGGACGTTGAAGCCAGCCGCCTGCAGCTCGCCGCGGCCGTCCCCGCGTGTCAGTCCGACCACGTCGGGCACGCTGATGGCCCCGGGGCCCTTCGAGACCGTGATCGTCACGCGATCGCCCTGCGCCACCTTCGTCCCGGCAGCCGGATCCTGCTGGACCACGTTGCCCTCAGGCTGGTCGGACTCCTGCTGCACGATCGCCGGCAGCAATCCCTTGGCCTGAAGCGTCTGCTCCGCCGTCGTCTGGTCCAGTCCGATGACGTTCGGCACCGCGAACTTCTGCACGCCCGAGCTCACGTCGACGCGCACGCGCTCACCCTGCGCCAGCTCCGTGCCTCCCGCGGGCGTGGTCGAGATGACGAGTCCCTTCTTCACCGTGTCGGACGGCTGCGCGTTGATGTCGACCTTGAATCCGGCTCTACGCAGCTGCGTCAGCGCCACCTTCAGCGGGAGGTCCTCGACCGCCGGGACCACGGCGTCCGGCGGCCCACCGGAGACCGTCAGGTTCACCGTCGAGCCCTTCTTGACCTTCTGGCCGGCCGACGGGCCCTGCTGGATCACCTGGTCGACCGGCTGCAGGCTCTGCTTGCGGTCGATGCTGACCTGGAACCCGCGCTGCTCGAGCAGGGTTCGCGCCTGTGCGGCGGGCGCGCCGATCACGCCCGGCACGGCGACCTTGTTCTGCCCGCCGACGAACAGCACAGCCCCTGCGGCCAGCGCGGCGATCAGCAACGCCAACACCACCCACGGCCAAGTGCGGCGACGCCGGCGCTCGTCGACCGGCGCGTACGCCGGCTGCTGCGCGATGACCGTGTCGTACGGCGCATAGGCGGGCACCGCCACGCCCAGCGCCGACCAGTCGGCTGTGTCCTGCCCCGGCTGCATCGCCTGCAGCTGCGGACGCACGTGCTCGAGCGCCGCGATGAACCCGTCCGCGTCCTGGAAGCGCTGGCGCGGGTCCTTCGCCAGCGCCTGGTTCACCACCGCCTCCAGGGCCGGGTGCACGTCCGGGCGCTGCGAGTGCACGGGCGGCGGCGGCTCGGTCAGGTGGCGCAGGGCCACGGCCACGGCGCTGTCGCCGTCGAACGGCAGCACCGCGGTGAGCATCTCGTAGAGCATCACGCCGATCGAGTAGAGATCGGACCCCTCCTGGGCCGCGGTCCCCTGCGCCTGCTCCGGCGACAGGTACTGCGCCGTCCCCATGATCGACCCGGTCTCGGTGATCTCGGATGCGCCGGCACGCGCGATGCCGAAGTCGGTGACCTTCACGCGATCCTCGTCGTCGACGATCACGTTCTGCGGCTTGAAGTCCCGGTGGATGACGCCGCGACGGTGCCCGAAGCCCGCCGCGCGCAGGATCTGGACGGTTATGTCGAGCGCGCGCACCTGGTCGAGCGGGGCGTCCTGCGCGATCAGCTGCTTGAGCGTCCGCCCGCGCAGATACTCCATCGCGATGTAGTAGGTGCCGTCGTACTCACCGCGGTCGAAGACGCCAACCACGTTCGGGTGCTGAAGGCCGGCCGCAGACGAGGCCTCGCGCCGGAAGCGCTCGACGAACTCCTGATCCTGGGCGAAGCGGCGGTGGAGCATCTTGAGCGCAATGTCGCGGTCGAGGTGCGAGTCGTGCGCGCAGTAGACGTCGGCCATCCCGCCCGTGCCTATCCGCCCGGTGATCCGGTAGCGCCCGTCGACGATCGTGTTCTCAGCGACCTCAGCCACCGTTACTGGCTGCCTTTCCAAGCATCGCCTGCAATACCTGCTTGGCGACTGGCGCGGCCACGGTGCCGCCCTCGCCCTGCGTGCGCTCGATCGTCACCGCAACCGCCATCCGCGGGTTGTCGGCGGGGGCATAGCCGATGAACCAGACCTGGTTCTCGGACGTCCCCGGTATCTCCGCCGTGCCCGTCTTGCCGGCAACCGAGATCCCCGACAGCCGTGCCGCTGTGCCGGTGCCCTCCTCGACCACGTGCTGCATCATCTGCCCAACCGCTGCGGCCGACTGCGTGCTCATGACGGTCGCGGCCTCCTTCGGCCGGAACGACTGCTTGACGCGCCCGTCCTTCGCGACCACGCGCTCGACGAGCTGCGGCTTCATCCGCACGCCCTTGTTCGCAACGGTCGCCGCAACCTCGGCCATCTGCAGCGGCGTCGCGAACAGGTGGCACTCCTGGCCGATCGCAACGCGGCCGAAGTCGATGCCGCTGCCGCACCCCTTCGTCGGGAAAGCCCCGCTCGCGACCATCTCGTCGCGCGGGTAGTCCATCGGCGGCTTGCGCTGGAAGCCGTAGCGCACCATGTACTTGAGCAGCGTCGCGCGGCCGAGCTTCTCGCCAACCTCGCCGAAGACGGTGTTGACCGAGTGCGTAAGCGCATCCGTCAGCGAGATCGGGCCGAAGTTCTCGCCGCCGAAGTTGCTCAGCGGCACGCCCGAGATGATCTTCGGCGACTTGCCGCTGATGAACGAGTTGGGCGTGTAGCGCCCGGAGTCGATCGCGGCCGTGGCCGTGACCACCTTGAACGTCGAACCGGGCGGGTAGCGCCCCTGTGTCGCGCGGTTGAGTGTCGATGCCGCGACGCCGATGCCACCCTTGGACGTGATCTGGTTCGGGTCGTAGCCAGGGATGCTCGCCATCACCCGCACGCGTCCGCTCGACGGCTCGAGTGCGACGACGGACCCGCGCCGCCCTGCCAGTGCCTGCAGTGCGACCTTCTGCGCCTTCGGGTCCAGCGTGGTGCGGATGTCTTCGCCCTCCTGGCGATGACCCAGCAGCTGGTCGATCGTCGACGCGAACTCGTTCTGGCGTCCGGCCAGCTGGTCGTCGTATTGCTTCTCGAGCCCAGCAGAGCCCTTGCTGACGAAGTAATACCCCACCGCGTGCGAGAAGAGGCCCTGCTGCGGGTAGTAGCGGTAGTAGCGCTTGGTCTCGCCGCTGCCGGTGCGCTTGTTCGAAGCCAGGACCGTGCCGTCCGCCGCCAGGAGCAATCCGCGCGGATGCTGCATCTGCTCGAGCAGCTGGCGCCGGTTGTGCGGGTTGTCCTTGAGCCCCTTCGCTCCCAGCTCGTCGACCGTCCACCACGACGTGGCGAAGATGAGCGTCCCGAACAGGACCAGAACCAAGGCGAAGAGATTGCGGATCTTCGTGTTCACGGCACCACGCCGCCCGTCAGCTCATGCCGTTGCCGCGCCGAGTCGGAGATGATCAGTAGCAGCGCCAGCAGCACGAAGTTGGCGATGATCGAGCTACCGCCGTAGGAGATGAACGGGAGCGTGACACCGGTGAGCGGGATCACCTTGGTCACGCCGCCGACGATCACGAACACCTGCAGCGCGAACACCGACGTGAGCCCAGTGGCAAGCAACTTGCCGAATCCGTCACCCGAGATCATCGCCGTCTTGAAGCCGCGGCGGATGAAGAGCAGGTACGTGAGCAGCAGCGCCACCGCGCCGAACAGCCCGAGCTCGTTGACGATCACGGCGTAGATCAGGTCCGTGTGCGGCGCGGGCAGGATCGAGTGCCCTCCTGGCAGGTAGAGCAGCGACTGGCTGAAGCCGCTGCCCAACAGGCCGCCGTCCGCCTGCGCGAACAACCCCTGCGCGATCTGGTAGCCCTTGCCCTCGACGAGGTCGGGCTGGAATGGGTGCTGCCAGATCTCGACGCGCGAGTGCACGTGCGAGATGTGGTTCGTCAGGAACCAGGCGCCCCCATAGAACAACCCGGCGCCGGCCGCCACCAGCGACAGTCGGCCGGTCGCCACGTACAGAAGCGCGAGGAAGCCGCCGAAGAACATCAGCGACGAGCCGAGGTCGCGGATGAAAATGAGCATCACCATCGACGCGCCCCAGATCACGAGCAGCGGGCCCATGTGCTTGAGCGAGATCCGCGGCAAGCGTCCCTGGACAAGCACCTCGCGCACGTCGCGCAGGTAGCTCGCGAGGAAGATGATCACGCCGATCTTGGCGAACTCCGCCGGCTGGAACGAGAACGCGCCGATGTGGATGGCCAAGTAGGCGCCGTTGGTCGCCTGGCCGGCGAGGCGCGGCAGCAGAAGCAGCCCGATCGACGTCGCGGCGATCGTGTAGCGGTAGCGCTCGAGCACACGGTAGTCGCGCAGGAAGACGATCGTCAGGCAGAAAAAGACGATGCCGAGCGCGAACCAGCCAGCCTGCTTGATCGCGAAGCTCTCCTGGATCCGGTACAGCTCGACAAGCCCGACCGAGGCGAGCACCGCGGTGATCGGGAAGATGTACGGGTCCGCGTTCGGCAAGCGCCAGCGGATGAACAGGTGCGCGAAGACGCAGCAGCCGAGGAAGACGGCGCCGTACGTGAGTGTGGCGTCGTGCACGTTCGAGACGCGCGTGAGCAGCACGGCGGTGAAACCGCCGGTGACCAGCAGCGTGGCCGGGATCAGCCCGAAGAGCTCGCGGTTGCGTGCCGACATCAGGGCGACTCCGAGCGGTCGAGCGACCGGATCAGGTCGGCGGCGTCGCCGCGCGAGCGCAGCTGGTGGTCGAGCACGCGCTTGCGGCGGCCGCCCGGAATCGAGAGTGCGGGCACACCAGAGACATAGCGGGCCGTGTAAAGGTGCACCCCGAGCGGCAGGTCGTAGGGCAGCCCGCGGAAGAGAGTGATCTGCCCCTGATTGTTCGTGCCGACGAAGTAGACGTTGCGGGTGACGACGTAGACCACGCCGGCCGCGATCGCCACGATCAGGACGCCCGCCACGATGGCCCTGGGAAGCCAACGCCCCCGGCGGCGCGGTGCCGGACGGGGGCGCGCGGGACCAGCAGTACCAGGCTCGCGCATACGGGATGACGCGCGCGGCGGCGTCCGCACGGCCGATGCGACGCTCGTCGGCACCGGCTCGGCCGCGCCGGTCGGTGCTGGCCCGACCGCCCTCGCCTGCGTGTCCATCTCCGAGATCCGCCGGCGCTCGTCCTCGATCTGCTCAGGCGTGGGAGCCTGCTCGTCGCCCGCGATCGTCTCGTAGTTGTCGGTCGGCGGCCCCGCGCTCGGCTCGCCTGTCCCGTCGTCCTCGAGCGTGAAGAGAACCGCGGTGATGTTGTCGCGCCCGCCGTTGTCGTTGGCGGCCTCGATCAGGTGCTGCGCGGTCGCGGCGAGCGCGTCGCCTGCGCTCAGGATCGCCTCCATGTCGGAGTCCGAGACCATTCCCGAGAGCCCGTCGGAACAGAGCAGGAAGACGTCGCCCTGGCGCGCCGGGATGCGGAACGTGTCGACGTCGACGTCGCCCTCGGGGCCGAGCGCCCTCGTGATGACGGAGCGCTGTGGGTGCTTCTCCGCCTGCTCGGGCGTGAGCTTGCCCTGGCGCACGAACTCCTCAACCAGCGAGTGGTCGCGCGTCAGGCGCTCGAGCTGGCCGTCGCGGAACAGGTACAGACGCGAGTCGCCCACGTGGCCGACCGCCACGTGCTGGCCGTCGACCATGGCTGCCGTCAGCGTCGTGCCCATCCCGGCGTGACGCGAGTCGGCCTGCGCCATGTCCCAGATCCTGCGGTTGGCCGACTTCGCGATCTGCTCGAGCTGCTGCTCGGCCGGCGCCCCCGCGTCGCGCTCCGCGACGAATTGGTCGATCGCCATCTCCGAGGCCACCTCGCCGGCCTGCGCGCCGCCCATGCCATCGGCCACCGCAAAGAGCGGCGGATCGTCGTAGAAGTTGTCCTCGTTGGTGTGCCGCTGGCGCCCAACGTCGGTCTTCGATGCGTGGTCGGCGATTCGGAGCACGCGGCTATTCCTGGTAGCGGTACTCGGTCTCCCCGATGCGCACCGTGTCGCCCACCTTCAGGCGCTCGGCCGCACGCAGGCGGCGGCCGTTCAGATAGGTGCCGTTCGTGGATCCCATGTCCTCTATGTACATGAACTGCCCACGCGGGAAGATCCTCGCGTGCACTGACGACGCGAACGGGTCGTCGATGGGGATGTCAGAGCCGTCGGCGCGCCCCATCGTCGCACCCTCCGCCAGTTCGAACGCGGTTCCGGGATCGATTCCCATCGCGGCGACCACCTCCAAGCGGGGATCGACGCCCGACCGCAGGTCCGGCCCATGCCGCTCGCGCCGCGGCAGCACGCCGTCGCCGCCGTCGCCATCCAGCACCATGCTGTCGTCGTGCTCGGTCAGGTCGCGCATCGAGCTGCGGGCGACCCACAGGACGAACAGAAAGAGCACCGCCAGGAACCCGAATTTCAGGGCGACCGCAACCGGATCCTGCATCGCTACTCCTCGTCGTATCCGAGCTCGACGAGGCCGAGCGTGATCTTGTCGCCAGGCCGCAGCACTTCTTCCTGAACGCGCCGGCCGTTCACCTTGACTCCGTTGGTGGAACCGAGGTCGACGACCATCCAGCCCTCGATCGTCTTGCGCACCTCCGCGTGGCGGCGCGACACGTTCGGGTCGTCGACCACGAGCTCGCACTCGCGGCTGCGGCCGATCGTCATCCGCTCGCCGGCCAGCAGGTTGCGCTTGCCGTCGATCACGATGTAGGCGCGGCCCGGCTGACGGCCGGTCTTGTCCTTGGGCGGCGGTGCTGCGCGGTCCGGTGTGTAAACCATCGTGTGGCCGTAGTCGGCCTGCGGCGGCTCTGCATCGCCCTCGGGCTGGCCGAGGAGCTGCGCCTGGATCCCGAACTCGCCGAGGTTGAGGCGCTCGTCGGTCCTGAACTCGATCTGCGGCCGCGTGACCAGCGCGAAGCCCTCGCCGCGGGCGCGCTCGAGCAGGTAGTCGGACAGCTCCTTCTTGAGCGCGACCTCGTAGCTCTGGAACTGCTCACGGTCGTCCGGCGAGAGAAATACGACGTAGTGGTTCGGCACGTACGTGCGCGAGACCGAGACGGTCTTGTGCTCCTCCATCTCCTTGGCGAGCTTGCGGGCGAGCTCGACGGGCTGGACATGCGTCTTGAAGGCACGGCTGAACGCACCCTCGACCAGGCCTTCGATCTTCTCCTCGAGGCTCCTCAACAGGCTCACGAATGGGCCATCCTAGGGAACAGATTGCGGCCCTAGAGCGACCTCGGCGCGCGAGCGGCGGTATGCCGCAGCGGTCACCGCGATGACAGCCGCAAGCACTGAAGCCGCTGCCGCGCTGCCTTCGTCCGCTCCCGGTCCGGCGACTTGGCCTATGCCCACGAGCGCCGCATACAGAGCTCCGGTCCAGACGGCTGCGGCGATGACGTCGAGTGGCAGGCGCAGGCCGCGCACCAGGACCGGCAGCACGACGGCAGCTGCGGAGAAGGTCAGCGAGACGAGGGCGAACCGCCGCGGATCCGCGAGCGTGTCGTCGGCCACCGCAAGCCAAAGCGAGCCGAGCACGCCGAGCGCGGCGCGGCGGGTCCAGGTGGCCGCCTGGCCGGCGATCGCCGTGTAGGCAGGCCCGAGTCCCGCCAGTCCCAAGAGCGGCGCGAACCCCGGCACCGACCACGCGGCAGGTGCTCGCGGAAGCAGGAACGGGACCGGCACCGCCGCGACCGCGACATAGGCCGCCGTGCCGTCCTGCCCTACCGCGGGTGACGTCAGCCAGACGCAGAGGCCGAGGCTGGCGGCGATCCAGCCGAGCCGGGGCAGCAAGGCAACGGCAACTGCGGCGAGCGCCGCGGCGGCCGCGGGCTGAAGCTGCGTCGTCGGCGCGTCTGACGCGACCAGGACGGCGGCGACGAGGCCCCCGGCGGAGGCCCCTACGAACACGCGCGCCTGCCAGCCGATGCGAAGGCGGCGGCGTGGTCGCTCGCGGAGCTCCTCCTCCTCGAGCGCGCCTTCGTCCGAGAGCTCGCGTGTGTGGCCGCGCAGGACGCTCGCGAGCTCCTCGGGACCCGGCCGGCGCTCCGGTCGCGGGTCGAGCGCCAGGTCGATGGCGGTCACCACCTCCGGCGGCAGTTCGCGGCGCATGCGGCCCAGCGACGTGATCGGCTTGCCGAGCTGGCGCACGGTCGCTGCCGGCCCGCGGCGTCGCACGGGGTTCACGCCCGTCCACGCCTCGTACAGCGACAGCGCGAGCGAGTAGATGTCCGCCTCCCACGTCACGCGAACGCCCTCGGCCTGCTCGGGCGCCATGTAGGCGAGCGTGCCGACCACGTCGCCGGTGCGCGTCAGCGGCTCGTCGCCGGCCAGGTGGGCCACGCCGAAGTCGGTGAGCTTCGCGAAGCCCGACCCGCGGGCCGGCTGCGCCACGACCATCACGTTCTGAGGCTTCACGTCGCGGTGGACCACGCCGCGCTCGTGCGCATGGGCGAGCCCGTCGCAGAGCGCCGCCCCGATGCGCGCGATGTCGCGGTCCGAGAGCGCGTCCTCGGCGATCAGCTCGGCGAGCGTGCGGCCCTCGACCAGCTCCGAGACCAGGTAGACGTTCTCGTCGTCGGAGCCCAGCTCGTAGAGCGCGACGACGTTCGGGTGGTTCAGGCGCGCGGCCACGCGGGCCTCGCGCCCCGCGCGCTCGTCATCGGTGTCAGAGCACGGGATGACCTTGACCGCGACATCGCGGCGCAGGCGCTCGTCGCTGGCGGCGTAGACGGTCCCGAAGCCTCCGGAGCCGAGCCGGCGCGTCAGGCGGTAGCGCCCGAGAAGCAGGTCGTTGTGCGGGGTTTGCGCCTCGAGCTCTTCCTGCTCGAGCGCCGCCTCGACGTCCCACTCCATGGTCCGAACGGCCTGTGTCGTGTTGTCCAAGCGCTGCGTGCGTTCGGCCACGGCTCCACGTTCGGGACCGGCGGCTCCTACCCTTCACTGTGCAACTGCGCATCCGGCGGCAGGTTGCGACCGCCGCCCCGGCAATACTTGGTGCCTTCTGTCCTTCTTCGACGAACCAGAAGATTTCAGTCCGCGTCAGACCGCGACCGCTCCCCGTCGAAGTGGCGGTGGCCCACGTCGCCCTGATCGCGACGTGGTTCGGCGTCGCCAGATGTTCGCCATCGGCGCCGGCGTGGTCGTCGTCATCCTGCTGTTCCTGCTGATCAAGGGCTGCGCCTCGATCCGCAAGGAGAACGCCTACAAGGACTACGTACGCGAGGTCTCGGCCGACGTGCAGCAGTCCCAGCAGGAGAGCGACGCGGTGTTCGGTCTCCTGAAGAAGGGCCAGGCTGCGGGTCAGAGCCCGGTCGACCTCCAGAACAACATCAACGGGTTCCGCGCCGAGGCATCGAAGCTGGCCGAGCGGGCGAAGAGCCGCAGCGTTCCTGGTGAGCTGAACAGCGCCAACCGCTATCTGGTCGACACGCTGGAATTGCGCGCCGACGGGCTCGGGGCGATCGCGCGGCTGCTGCCGACAGCGCTGGGCGACCAGGGCGCCGGCACGGCAATCCGGCAGATCGCAGCGGAGAACCGCCTGTTCGACGCCAGCGACGTGCTCTTCACGCAGCGCTACCTGCCGCAGCTGGGCAGCACGATCAAGGACCAGGGGCTCGAGAACGACGTTCCGGTTCCGAACAACCTGCGCAACCCGAAGGGCTTCCTGCCGTCGATCGACTGGCTGCGGCCGGGATACGTGGCAGCGCAACTGACCGGCACGGCGTCCACCGACACGACCGCCGCGACGCCCGGCCTGCACGGGACCGGGTTGGTCGGCGTCACGGTCCAGCCGTCGGGCACCGCGTTGTCCACGTCGGGCACGACCGACATCCACGCCCAAAAGGGCCTCAGCTTCGATGTGCAGGTCCAGAATCAGGGCCAGAACGACGAGAAGAACGTGACGGTCCAGGTGCGCATCACGGGCGCGGGCAAGCCGGTCTCGGTCGATCAGCAGATCGCATCGATCGCCCAAGGCGCAACAGGCACCGCGTCGGTCCCGCTGCCGAGCCTGCCGCCGACGGGTCGCCCCGTGACGATCACGGTGACCGTGAAGGGCGTGCCAGGCGAGAAGAACCTCACCAACAACAAGGCGACCTACCAGGCGATCTTCACCTCGTCCTAGCGGCGAGGATTGCAGGGAAGTGTCCTGCTTTGACCCCCCTATAGGTGGCCGAGGCAGGACAGTCCACGCGAACCGGCCAATCCCGGCCCCGTTGTCGCCGTAGTTCGAGCCGCAGACCCGCCCGTTAACCTCGCCGCGGTGGATTCGCTGACCACGACGCAGGGCATCGTCGCCCTCGCCGCCGCCGGCGTTGCGCTCGTCGCCCTGATCTTCGCGATCGTCCTCGCCTTCAAGCTGCGCGGCGTCCGGCGTGCACAGAGCGCTGTGCTCGGCGATGGGTCGCGGGACCTGATAGCGCACTCGGCCCAGCTCGACGAGGCATTCGTGACGCTGCGCGAGTACGTCGAGGAAGCCCTGACACGGCTCGAGCAGCGTTCGCAGGTGGCGGACCAGCGGATCAACGGCTGCATCGCGTACCGCGCACTCATCCGCTACGACGCGTACGGCGAGATGTCGGGTGCCCAGTCCAGCTCGGTCGCGCTCCTCGACGCACACCGCTCCGGAATCGTGTTCACGTCGATCCTCCACCGCGACCAGGCGCGCGTCTACGTGAAGGAGGTTCGCGAAGGCGAATCGTCGATCGAGCTTTCTCCCGAGGAGCAGCAGGCAATCCAAGCGGCGCTGCAGGGCTAGTGCGCGTCGCGTTCCTCGGGCCGGCGGGCACCTTCACCGAGGAGGCCTTGCGCGCGTCGGCGCCGGGGCCGGTCGACGAGGTTCCCTACCCGTCGATCTACGAGACGGTCATGGCCGTCCACGACGGCCAGGCCGACATGGCGGTCGTGCCGATCGAGAACTCCCTCGAAGGCAGCGTGACCACCACGCTCGACCTGCTCGCAGGTGAGGCCGCCGACGTCCAGATCGCGAAGGAGTTCGTGCTGCCGGTCAGCCACAATCTGATCGTGCGGGAAGAGCTGACGCTCGAGCGGATCACCCGCGTGATCTCCCACCCGCAGGCGACGCCCCAGTGCGCCCGCTTCCTCCGCGAGCGCCTGCCGCAGGCGGAACGCGTCGCGGCGGGCTCCACGGCCGATGCCGCCCGGACGGTTGCCGAGTCAACCGAGCCGTGGGCCGCGATCGGCTCGCGCCTGGCCGCCGAGCTCTATGGAGCGATAGTGCTGGTCGAAGGGATCGAGGACCACACCGGCAACGAGACCCGCTTCGTCTGGCTCGGGCGAGACGGCCATGACGCACTTGGGGAGCCATCGAAGACCTCGATCGTGTTCTGGGGCTTCAACGACGTCTCGCCCGGGGCGCTGGTCGACGTGCTCACCGAGCTGTCCTCCCGTGGCATCAACCTCACGAAAATCGAGTCGCGCCCCCGCCGAGTTGGCGGACTTGGGCACTACATGTTCTTCACCGATCTCGAGGGCGCCGCGAGCGATCCGCCGGTGCAGGAAGCGCTCGCGGCCCTGCGGGCCCGGGTTCGCGTGATGAAGGTGCTCGGCTCATATCCGGCGGCCGCCGCCTGACGCGCCAGTACAGTTTCGGGCGAAGTGTCGGTGAGACCTACGGGCGGGCGGGTGCTCGTCCTCAACGCGACGTTCGAACCCATAAACGTCTGCACCATGCGCCGCGCCACCGTGCTCGTGCTCAAGGATCGGGCGGAGATCATCGAACGCCATGACCGTGACCTCCACGCAGAGACGTTCACCATGCCGCGACCGATCGTGATCCGCCTCACGACATACGTGCGCGTGCCGCGCGACGCTCACCGCCGCAAGATCACGCGCCGGGCCGTGTTCGCGCGCGACCGTTGGACCTGCCAGTACTGCGGCGGCGTGCGCGGCACTCTCACACTCGACCATGTGATTCCGCGCTCCCGAGGCGGCCCCTCGACCTGGGACAACATCGTGACCTGCTGTGCGCCGTGCAACCGGCGCAAGGGCGACCGGCTGCCGAAGGCGGTCGGAATGAAGCTCATGTCCGAGCCGCGCCCGCCGAGCCCTCACGTCTTCGTGCACGTCGCGACCACCACGATCCACCCCGCGTGGGAGCAGTATCTGATGGCCGCATGACGGCGCCCGTGACGCCGCCACCGGGCCGGCCGCCGTATGACGCGTTGCCGCCCGATGCGCCGGCGACCGTCGAGGACGTGCGCACAAGCCGGCGCTGGACTTGGGTCGCGCTCGCCTGGGCCATTGCGGCCTCGATTGTCGCCGTCATCGCCCTCGTCCAGGACAACAAGAACAATGACACCTCGTCCGGGACGTCCACCCAGCAGACCCAGTCGGCTCAAGACCTTCAGCAGAGCTTCCAGCAGTTCCAGAAGCAGACGAACGACCGGCTCGACGCGTTCAGCCGCCGCCTGAACGACACGGCATCGAAGTCGGACGTCGACAAGCTCGACAAGCGCCTCTCGCAGGTCGAGAACGACGTCTCGCAGTCGAAGAACGACATCTCCAAGCAGTCCGACTCGACCACGCAGCTGCAGTCGGACGTCAAGGACCTGCAACGGCGGGTCAACAACCTCGAGAACCAGCAGCAGCAGAACAGCGGCGGCGGCACGACCACCACGCCCTGACGGGGCGCGGGGCCGAGAAAAAGACGAAGGGCGCCCTGTCGGACGCCCTTCGCACTACATCGTTTCTGGTTTCTCGGAGGTGGTCGTCGAGGCGTCTACTTCGCCAAGGCCGGGGGGACGAGGTCCGGCTCCACTGGTTCTCCGACGGTGCGCGGGTTGGATTCCGCTAACCGGTCCAGATCACCCGCTTGTCAGCGGCCCTGCACCTCCAGGGTCCCGAGAAAACTGTCAGTCAATTGTTCGGACCACCTCCTTTCCCTGGTGAGGACAGTTTGGCACACGATGTCGACGTAGCCCATAGGGTCCCCGTGATGACCTCCCCTGCGCGAGCAGCTGCGCTCTGCCTTGCCCTGATGTCCCTGCTTGCCGCGGGTTGCGGCAGCAGCTCCCAGTCCACGAACGACTACGTGAGCGCCATCAACAAGGCGCAGACGCAGTTCGCGAACAACGTCCGCAAGGTCGGCTCGACGCCGGCCGGCAGCGACCCGGCCAAGGCGGCGAAGAACACCTTTACAAACCTCCAGGCCGCGATCGACAAGGTCGTCGCCGACCTGAAGGGGGTAAAGCCGCCGGACAAGGTGAAATCCCTGCACAACGACCTGATCTCGGAGATGACGGAGTTCGACAACCAGGTCAAGTCCGCCGGCGACTCGCTGAGCTCGAAGGATCCGAAGGCGATCACGGCCGCTCAGTCGAAATTCGCCTCGAGCGCGTCCTCCCTAGGGACGCGGATCTCTCAGACGATTTCCCAGATCAATCAGAAGCTGAAGAGCTAACTATTCGGCGGGGCTGGCGCCGTTGGAGCCGTCCGCCTCCGGGCCCAGGTCGTCCTGCACCTTCGCCTCGGTGTCGGCCTGACTCTCGGCCACCAGCGCCACTGCGCTCACGCGGTCGTCGTCGCGGATGTTCATCAGCTTGACGCCCTGTGACGCGCGGCCGTAGCGCGAGATGCCCTTCACGGGCGTCCGCTGCACCATGCCGTTCTGCGAGATGAACACCAGCTCGAAGTGCTCGCGCACGATCAGGGCGCCCGCCAGGCCGCCCTTCTTCTCGGTCAGCTGGATCGTCTTGACGCCCATCGTGCCGCGGCCCTTCACCGGGTAGTCGATGATCGGACTCCGTTTGCCGTAGCCGTTCTCGGTCACGACCAGGAGCTCGGTGTCGTCGCG
Source organism: Thermoleophilaceae bacterium (assembly GCA_036269895.1). Taxonomy (GTDB): domain Bacteria; phylum Actinomycetota; class Thermoleophilia; order Solirubrobacterales; family Thermoleophilaceae; genus DATBDN01. The sequence goes on along the minus strand of DATBDN010000147.1, from coordinate 3,845 downwards.
CGCGACGTCCATCGCGATCACCTCGTTGCCCTTCTGCGAGACGTTCATGCCGCGGACGCCGCCGGTGTCACGACCCATCGCTCGCGCCTCGGACTCGTTGAAGCGGGCCGCCTGGCCGGAGCGCGAGACGATGATGATCGTGTCGTTGCCGCTCGTCTCGCGGACGGCGACCAGCTCGTCGTCGTCGCGGATGTTGATCGCGATGATGCCGTCGGCCTTGATCGGCGTGTTGTAGGCCTTGAACTCGGTCTTCTTGATCTGGCCCTTCTTCGTCGCGAACACGAGGTACTTGCCCTCGTTGAAGTCGCGCGTGGCCAGCACCGCGCGCACGAATTCACCCTCGCGCAGCGGCAGCAGGTTCACGAGCGCGCGCCCCTTCGCGGTGCGCGACGCCTCCGGCAGCTCGTAGACCTTCTGGCGGTAGACCTTCCCGCGGTTCGTGAAGAACAGCAGGAAGTCGTGCGTCGAGCAGACGAAGAGGTGCTCGACGTAGTCATCGTCCTTCAGGTCCATGCCGGTCACCCCGACCCCGCCGCGCTTCTGTTGGCGGTAGGTCGCGAGCGGCAGCGACTTGATGTAGCCGGACTTCGTGATCGCCACGACCATCTGCTGGTCGGCGATCAGGTCCTCGATGTCGAGCTCGTCCTCCGAGTGCGTGATCTCGGTGCGGCGCTCGTCGGCGAAGCGCTCCCTGATCTCGGCGAGCTCCTCCTTGATGAGCTCCATGACGCGCTCCTCGCTCCCGAGGATCGCGCGCAGCTCGGCGATGCGCTCGATCAGGTCCGCATGCTCGGCCTTGATCTTGTCCGCCTCGAGCGCCGTCAGCTGGCGCAGCCGCATCTCGACGATCGCGTGCGCCTGGATCTCCGACAGGCCGAACTTGTCCTGCAGGCCCTGACGTGCGGCCTCGGGATCGCGTGAGCCGCGGATCAGCGCGATGACCTCGTCGAGGTTGTCGAGCGCGACGAGCAGCCCTTCCAAGATGTGTGCCCGCGCCTCGGCCTGGCGCAGGTCGTACTTGGTGCGCCTGACGACGACCTCGCGCTGATGATCCACGTAGTGATGGATCAGCTCACGCAGGTTGAGCGTCTTCGGAACGCCGTCGACCAGCGCGACCATGTTCACGCCGAACGTCGTCTGCAGCGGCGTGTGCTTGTAGATCTTGTTGAGGACGACCTTCGGGATCGCGTCGCGCTTGAGCTCGATGACCAGGCGGATGCCGTTGCGGTCGGACTCGTCGCGCAGGTCGGTGATCTCCGGCAGCCGGCCGTTGTCGTGCTGCTCCTTGAGCTTCACGATCAGGCCTGACCCATCGCCGCGACCGTCCCCCTTGTAGACCTGGTACGGCATCTCGGTGACGATGATCGCCTGCTTGCCCTGCTTGAGCGGCTCGATGTGGGCACGGCCGCGGACGAGCACACGACCACGGCCGGTCTCGTACGCCTCGCGGATGCCGCCACGGCCGAGGATGATGCCGCCGGTCGGGAAGTCAGGGCCCTTGACATGCTTCATGAGGTCGGCCACGTCGAGCGACGGGTCGTCGATGTACGCCGCCACCGCGTCGCTGACCTCACCGAGGTTGTGCGGCGGGATGTTCGTGGCCATACCGACGGCGATGCCGGCTGAGCCGTTGACGAGCAGGTTCGGGAAACGCGCCGGCAGGACGACCGGCTCCTGGCGCGAGTCGTCGTAGGTCGGCCGGAAGTCGACCGTGTCCGAGTCGATGTCGCGCAGCATCTCGGTGGCCAGCCGAGTCAGTCGCGACTCCGTGTACCTCATGGCCGCCGGCGGATCGTTGTCGATCGAACCGAAGTTGCCCTGGCCGTCGACGAGCGGGTAGCGCTGCGCGAAGTCCTGCGCCAGGCGGACGAGCGTGTCGTAGATCGACTGGTCGCCGTGCGGGTGGAACTGACCCATCACCTCGCCGACGACGCGCGCGCACTTGCGGTACGGCCGGTTCGGGGCGAGCCCCTGCTCGGACATCGAGAACAGGACACGGCGGTGCACCGGCTTGAGGCCGTCGCGGACGTCGGGCAGGGCCCGGCCCACGATGACGCTCATCGCGTAGTCGAGGTAGCTCGAGCGCATCTCCTGCTCGAGCTCGCGCGGCTCGATGTTGCCGCCGCTCAGCTGATCAATTCCAGTCATTGCTTCCTTCCGTCAGTCCTCGGCTACACGTCGAGGTTTGCGACTTCGCGCGCGTGCTTCTCGATGAACTCGCGCCGCGGTTCCACCTTGTCTCCCATCAACATGGAGAAGATGAGGTCGGCGGCTGCGCCGTCGTCCATCGTCACCCTCTGCAGCGTCCGGCCCGACGGGTCCATGGTCGTCTCGAAGAGCTGCTCGGCATTCATCTCGCCCAGGCCCTTGAAACGCTGTAGCGAGATGCCTTCCTTCGCGACGTCCAAGACCGCACGCCGCAGGTCCTCGAACGACAGCGCCTTGTCCGTCTTCTTCCCAAGCCGCACGTCGAACGGCGGCGTGCCGGCCAGATCGCGCAGCTCGCTGTGGACGCGCGAGAAGTTCGTGTACCCGTCGGTGCCGAACATTCCGCGTGGCAGCCGAATCGTCCGCGCCAGACCGCTGGCACGTTCGACGGCGCGCACCTTGAGCTCCAGATCGTCCTGTTCGAGCAGCTCGGCCTCGTACGGCTCCGACTCCGGCGTCTCCTTGCCGAGCACCTTGATGACCGCGGTGTCGGTGTCGGCGCCCTCGTCGAGAATCGTCGATTCCTCGAGGAACGTGATCGCCTCGTGGCCGTATTCCGCCTTCAGAGTCGAGGCCCAGCCCTCGTACTGTTTGAGCAGGCGCACGAACTTCTGCCAGCGGGCGGGGGTCAGCTTGAACTGCGTCGCCGCGTGGTCGAAGACCTCCATCCGCTCGAGCTTGTCGCGCAGCAGGAACTCCTCGAGCTCCGACTCCTTCTCGAGGTACAGCTCACGCTGGCCCTGCTTCGCCTTGTAGAGCGGCGGCTTCGCGATGTAGACGTAGCCCTCCTCGATCAGCTCGCGCATCTCGCGGAACAGGAACGTCAGGACGAGCGTGCGGATGTGCGCGCCGTCCACGTCGGCGTCGGTCATGACGATCACCTTGTGGTAGCGCAGGCGCTCGATGTCGAACTCCTCGCGGATGCCGGTGCCGATCGCCGTGATCAGCGCCTGCACCTCCGTGTTGGAAAGAACCTTGTCAATGCGGTTCTTCTCGACGTTGATGATCTTGCCGCGCAGCGGCAGGATCGCCTGAGTGTTGCGGTCGCGGCCCTGCTTGGCCGAACCGCCGGCCGAGTCGCCCTCGACGATGAAGATCTCCGCGAGCGAGGGGTCGCGTACCGAGCAGTCGGCGAGCTTCCCGGGCAGGTGCGTGTTCTCGAGCGCCGACTTGCGCCGCGTCAGGTCACGCGCCTTGCGCGCCGCCTCGCGGGCACGCGACGCCTGGATCGCCTTCTTGATCACCGCGCGCGCCTCGGCCGGGTTCTCCTCGAGGAACTCCGCCAGCCCCTTGTTGACGGTCTGCTGGACGAAGCCCTCCATCGGCGGGTTGCCGAGCTTGGTCTTCGTCTGACCCTCGAACTGCGGCTCGCCCAGCTTGACCGAGATGATCGCGGTGAGGCCCTCGCGGACGTCCTCGCCCGTCAGGTTGTCGTCCTTCTCGCGCAGCTCGCCGGAGGAGCGCGCGTAGGCGTTCAGCGTCCGCGTCAACGCGGAGCGGAAGCCCGAGAGGTGCGTGCCGCCCTCGTGAGTGTTGATGTTGTTGGCGAACGAGAGCAGCGACTCCTGGTAGCCGTCGTTCCACTGCATCGCGACCTCGACCTCGCCGATGTCGCCGTCTTCGTGGATGAAAGTGAC
>DATBDN010000146.1:0-41790 GCA_036269895.1 Thermoleophilaceae bacterium | reverse complement strand
ATGCGCTTCAACGGCGCCAACGTGGCGGAGCAGTTCGACCTGTCGGCGAACGGGAAGCGCCTGCGCTTCTTCCGCAACGTCGGCAACATCACGATGGACACGAATGGGGTCGAGCGCGTCGACGTGAACGCGCTTGGCGGCTCGGACATCGTGACGGTGAACGACCTGACCGGAACCGACGTGACCAAGGTCAACGTCGACCTCGCGGGAAACCCGAGCTCCGGTGACGGCGCTGCCGACCAGGTGATCGCGACCGGCACCGCCGGGAACGACAACATCAAGGTCGCGGGCAATGCAGCCGGAATCGACGTGACCGGGCTGGCCGCGGCGATCTCGGTGGCCAATGCGGAAGTTGCCAACGACCGCCTGGACATCAACACCCTCGCGGGCATTGACACCGTCGACTCGAGCGCACTGGCGCCTGGCCAGATCCAGCTGTTTTTCGACGGGACGCTCGTCCCGTAGCGGATCCCGACCTCCTCCAAGGTCCGGGTGGACGGGGCCCCCTCTGTGGGCCCCGTCGCCGTTCCGCGAACACCGCTAGGTGACGAGGGTCACCGCTCCGGCCGCGATGAACGCGAATGCCCAGATCTGGTCGGTGTTCACCCACGCGCGCCGCAGCACGCTCAGGCCGACCTTCTCGTAGACGATCAGCGCCACCGCGCCCATCACCACGAGCATCGCCGCCACGTGCAGCACGACGCCCACCCCAACGGCGGGGATCGACGCCTGTGTGCCGAGTGCGACGTCGGCATGGTCGTGTGCGCGCACGGACCCTGCGGCCGCGGCCGACGCTCCCTCGAGCCCGATCAGTGCCGGCGCCACCATCAGCCCCGCCCCGTGTGCTGTCGCCATCAGGAACGACCACAGCGTCAGCTCGCGGTTGTTCACGCGCATCTTCGTCCAGCGCCAGTGCGCGTGGGGCTTGACGAACCGGAAGATCCCGAACGCGATCAGCACGGCCGCCGCCACCATGTGCAACACCGCCGTGTCGGTGATCGCGGCGAAACCGAATACCACCCCCGCGACCACGACGATCGACAGCTCGTGCCCGATCGCGATAGGAACCAGCGAGCGCGTGACCCCGCGCCGGCTGCCCTCCTGCATGCCCTGCGACACGGCGAACAGCCAGCCCATCGCCGGGTTCAGCCCGTGATAGGCCCCGAGCGCGAGCAGCGCCAGCCAGAGCTCGGTTCGGCTCACGGGAAGCAGTAGCTGTCGGAGGACCCGTCGCCGCCTTGCAATCGCACCTGATGCGGCCGATGCCCGTCGAAGGTGACGTAGAAGTCCGGGTCGACTTCCACCCCGCCGCCCTCCGGCGCGTCCAGCTTGGCCATCCAGCCTTCGAAGCCATCCGGGTAGAACTGATGATCCCAGCTGGCGTACAGCCCGTTGGTCAGGTAAACACGCTTGCCATCCCGTGAGACCTCGACCATCTGCGGCCCGCCACTGACGGATCCTGCGGCCGGATGGGACGACCGGCCGACGATCCCGCCCAGGCGCACCGACCCGGTCTCACGCGGGCTTCGCGGGTCGCTCACGTCGAAGCGCTTCAGCTCGCCGGTGCCCCAGCAGGACACGTAAAGGTCCTTGTCATCAACCGAAAGCGCTATGTCCGTCACGAGCGGCGGCACGGCACCGAACGGCTGGATCACCGGCGGCAGCTGCTCGGCCTCGGCGGGCTCCGCCGGGATCTCGATGACCTTCTTCACCGACACCTGCCCGTCGGCCCCACGCTCCCACAGCCAGACCGAGGCGCTCAGGTCCGCTGTCGACACGACCACGCCCACGAAGCCGTATGCCTTGCGGGGGTCGTGCGCCGGCCGCAGCTCCAGCACCATCTGATGCTCGGCGCCCAGGTCGATCGCCTGGAGGTGGCGGCGCTTGCGCAGGTCCCAGGTGTGCAGCTGGTGGCCGTACTGGTTGCCCAGCAGCAGCTCGGCCTGCACGCCGTCCTCGATCATCTTCGGCGTGCCCCACTCGCTGGTCACCATCGTCTCGTAGCCGATGTTCCACCACACGTCGTAGGCCAGGTGCTGCGGGCCGCGGTCGACCTCCCAGGCGCCGAGCGGCGAGAAGTCGTCGTGGTCCAGCAGCATCACGCCGCCCGGCCCGTCGCCCTCGGGGGTGCCGAGTGCGCTCATGTACAGGCCGTCGGGGCCGCAGTGGACCGTGTGCGGCCGGCTGTAGCCGGTGCGGTGAGCGACCTCCTCCGGCTCGATCACCTTCACGATCTTCGGGTTGTACGGATCGTCCTTCACGTCGATCACGTGTATGCGTGACGAGCGCAGGCCCGGCACGACCAGGTAACGGCGCTCGACATGCGGATGCGGAGCCCACGGGCAGAGAGCCGACGAGCACGCGTTCCAGCCGAAGTGGTGGAGCTCGTCGCCGACGTTCGGCATCTCGACGCGGCTCACGACTTGGCCGTACGTCACCGAGTCGGGCTTCAGGTCGACCACCGTCACCTGGTCCGGCTTCGTCGGCGAATAGCCGCCCTCGTTGTACGTAGCATCGAGTGCGACCACGTATGCCAGCTCCTCCGGAGGCGCTTCGATCGCGCTCCGGGGCGACGGGTAGAAGGTGGGATCCGGGGTCCAGCGTGCCATTCGATCGCCTCCCAGTTGGGTGAATCCCGACCCTAAACAAGCGCACCCCTTCGAGACAACCGTTGCCCGCCTGCGCGCCGCCGGGTCGGTCTTTGCCGAGGACGAAGCGAGGCTGCTGGGCGGCGACGAGGCGCTGATCGCCCGCCGGATTGCCGGCGAGCGGCTCGAGCACGTGCTCGGCTGGAGCGAGTTCTCCGGGCTGCGGATCGCGGTCGACCCGGGCGTGTTCATCCCTCGCCCGCAGACCGAGGCGCTGGCGGAGCACGCGGCTTCGCTCAAGCCCGCGTTGGCGCTCGACCTGTTCGCGGGCAGCGCGGCGATCGCGTGCGTGGTGAAGGCCCGCAACCCAGGCGCGCGGGTTGTCGCAGCCGAGCTCGACCCGGTCGCGCTGGCATGCGCGCGCCGCAACGGCGAGCGCTTCGGCGTCGAGGTCGTGGCAGCCGACGTCGACGAAGGCGTCCCGACGGACCTCGAAGGCCGCGTCGACGTGTTGACGGCAAACGTGCCCTACGTGCCGAGGGGCGAATTGCCGTTCGTCCCACATGAGGGCGAACCGGCCACGGCGCTCGACGGCGGCAGTGACGGCCTCGACTGGGTCCGCCGCGTAGCCGCAATTGCCCCACGCTGGCTCCGTCCCGGCGGCGTCCTCCTGATCGAACGGCCCGAAGATGCGACCCCGATCCCGCTACCGGGCTTCCGGGTCAGCGCTCCGTCGGAACGCGTTCTCAGCGCGCAGCTCCCCGGAAACCCACTCTCTCCACCTTGACGGCAACTATTGCCGTCTACGTGGAGAGAGTGCGGCTCAGCCGGCGCTTCGCAAGCCGGCTGCGCTGACCACCGGCGCCGGCGGCGCCTCGGCCCGTCGCGCCCGCACCTCCTCGCCTCGGCTCTGCGGGCGACGGACCCTCACGTACTCCGCGAGGTAGTACGAGCCGTCCACGAACAGAGCCGGCGGACAGCCCGAGCGTGGCCGCCGCACCCGTCCGCATCAGCAGCTTGCGCCGCTGGCGATGGTGGCGGCCGATCCACTCGGACCAGTACACCTTGTGGACGAACCAGTTCAGGACAACGAGCAGCACGACGATCGCGACGAACCCGGTGATCGCCTCCAGGCGCGCCCCGAGCGGCGAGGCCGCGTCCAGCAGCAGCTGCACCAGGAACCAGGTCACGACCGCCGCCACGATGGTCGCGCGACTCTGCGGCGCCGGTAGCAGGATTGTTAGGTCACCCTGATGGACGTCATCTGGCATGGGATCAAGGACGGCTTCTTGATGGCATGGGAGGTCTGGTGGGCGCTCGTGTTCGGCTTCGCGATCTCGGCCATCGTCCAGGCCTGGATCCCCCGCGAGCGGATCGAGCACGCGCTCGCCGGCCGCGGCCCGCGGCCGGTGGGATGGGCCACGGCGCTCGGCGCGGCTTCGTCCAGCTGCTCATACGCCGCCATCGCGATCGCGAAGTCGCTGTTCCAGAAGGGCGCGTCGGCCGTGTCCGCGCTGGCCTTCCAGTTCGCCTCCACCAACCTGGTGTGGGAGCTGGGGCTGGTGCTGTGGGTGCTGATCGGCTGGCAGTTCACGCTGGCCGAGTTCCTGGGCGGCCTGGTGATGATCGCGCTGATGGCCGTAACGCTGCGCCTGTTCGTCTCACCGCGGCTCGAGGAGCAGGCACGCCGCCACGCCCAGAACGCGGACGCGGGCCACCACCACCGCTCGGTCGGCCAGGACATGAGCTGGCGCCGGCGGCTGACCAGCATCCGCGCCTGGTCCGACGTCGCGCACAACTTCCGAGGTGACTGGCAGATGCTGTGGAAGGAGATCATGGTCGGTTTCGTGCTGGCCGGCTTCATCGCCCAGCTCGGCGACGAATTCTTCAACCGCCTGTTCCTGAAGGACGCGCCGGCTGCGGTCAAGACGATCGAGAACGTGCTGATCGGCCCGGTCATCGCGGTGCTGTCGTTCGTCTGCTCGATCGGCAACGTCCCGCTCGCGGCCGTGCTGTGGTCGGGAGGCATCTCGTTCGCCGGCGTCCTGGCGTTCCTGTTCGCCGACCTGATCGTGCTGACGATCCTCGCGATCTATCGCAAGTACTACGGCACGGCCTTCACGCTGCGGATCACGGCGGTGATGTTCTGCACGATGGTCGTGGCGGCGCTGGCGATCGACGGCCTCTTCAGCCTGCTCGGGCTGATCCCGACCGGTCCGCGCCCCACGCGCGCCGACATCTTCGGGTCGATCCAGCTCGACTACAAGCTCGTCCTGAACGTGCTCGCCACGCTCGTGTTCGCCGCGCTCTTCTGGCTCACCGCGCGCCGCGGCACCGTCGACCCGGTCTGCGGCATGGCAGTCGACCGCGACCGGGCGGTGGTGCGCCAGGTCGACGGCCAGTCGGTCTACTTCTGCTCAGATCACTGCGCAGAAGCGTTCGAGCGGTCGGCCGTGTAGGCCACGCTCACGGCGATCGCCGCCCCGGCGAGGCCCACGATCAGCAGCCGGCCGGTCAGCGGAATGTCCTCGCCCGTGACCGTTGCCACCAGGTCTGCCGCGTCGGCGAACGCCCCGGCCAGCACCCAGTCGCGTGCGTCCTCACCGGACGCCAGCGCCCCCAGCGCGCCCGCCCCGAGGCTCAGGTCGCGCGCCCCGCAGGCGCGCGTTACGGCCTGAGTTCCGCCGTACGACGCGGCGCGCCGGCCGATCCAGCCGCGCGCCACGCCCTCCGGCTTCGCCAGCATGGCAGCGCCGAACGCCACGCGTCCCAGCGCAAGTCCCTTCGCGAGTGTCGACGTCGTCATCGGTCGGAGTCTGGCGATTCCGGGTTCGGCAGGTCCGGGTCACTTGGCCGTCGGCGGTCGCGCTTCACGGGCGCCGGCACACGGCGCCGGTCCCGAAAGGTGTCCACGACATGCGGCTCGTCGCCGCACACGGGGCACGGTTCGATCCGCTCGCCGGCGGGGGCGTAACTCTTCCGGCCGCATCCGGGGCACAACAGCTCCGCGAGCACAGGCAGGTCACTGCTTGATCCAGGCACTACCTGATTCCTACTCGATCGGCGGCGGAACGCCAACTGACCAAATGTCTAGTCCCCGTGTGCCCGGGTCAGGCGTCGACGTCGACGGCGACGACTTCTACGTCCATCACGCTCGTGATCTGGCGCCGCCGGGCGCGACTGCGGCTGAGCACCCACTCGGGGTCGTGCAGGCGGCTTTCCTTGATCAGCTCGGTCAGGCTGGAGTGGTAGGCGACCTCCTCCAGCTCCTGGGTGACGATCAGGTCCAGCAGCGCGTCGGTGATGTCCGGGTCGAACTGCGTGCCCCTGTGCGACTCGAGCTCGTCCAGCGCCGAGCCGTGGCGCTGACGGTCGTAGCGGGCGGCCGTCATCGCCTCCAGTGACTCCACTACGGCGATCAGACGCGACTCGAATGGGATCGCGGCGCCCGCGAGACCGTCTGGGTAGCCCGTGCCGTCGACGCGCTCGTGGTGATGGCGAACCCACTTCGCCTGCAGCGTCAGGCCGGTCGCATGGAGCAGGCGCTCACCGATGACCGCGTGCTCGCGCATCAGCTGCATCTCGTGAGCGAGGAAGCCGCCGTCCTTCTGGATCACGCCGTCGGGCACGCCGAGGACGCCGATGTCGTGCAGGAACGCCGCCGCGATCAGGTTCTCGAGCCGGTTCTCGTCGTTGTCGAGGCCCAGCCGGATGCCGAGCGCGATCGCGTAGCGGGCGACGCGATCCGAGTGGTGCCGAGTGAGCGGGTCGCGCGCGTCGAGCGCCAGGCCGTAGGCCCTGACGACGTCGTAGTTGACCTTGGGATATTCGCTCACGGGCCACGGGCAGCCTAATCCCTGGCTCGGCCGCCAGCGTCAACGCTGCAACGGCTGTATCGGGCCGGACACGCGTCAGCTTGAACCGCGGGTGTTCCGTCCTGGCCTCGACTTACGCTCGACGCGATGCTCGGTTTGCCGAACGCACCGAAGCCGCAGCCGCTGGAACTCTGTGAGTGCCCGCACTGCGCCTCGCGTTTGGTCCACCCGACCCAGTGGCAGGCGAAGCCCGATGGCGCGATCAGCCTGCGTCTGCGCTGTCCAGAGTGCCTGGCAGCGATGGAGGGCACGTTCCCGGCGACGCAGGTCCGCGAGCTCGACCGCGAGCTGGCATCGGGGCGGGCGCACGTGCGCGATGCCTACGAGCGCATCGTGCGCCGTCACATGTACCAGGAGCTGCAGTCACTGCGGAACGCGCTGGCGCGCGATCTCATCGGGGCTGACGACTTCCGGCCTCGGCATACCAGCGCCAGGTAGCCGCAAGACCGCGGTCCAGATCCCACTGCGGCTCCCAGCCGAGCTCCTCCTTGATCGCCGAGGAGTCGAGGAACTGGCGGTCGATCTCGCCGTGTGGGGTCCCGTCCCCGTGGATGTCGGGCTCCACGTCGGCGCCGGCGACAGCAATCAGGCGCTCGACCAGCTCGCGCACAGGGATCGCCTGGCCGGTTCCAGCGTTCCAAGCCCGGCCCCAGCGCTCACGGTCGTCCAGCGAGGCGGCGATCGCCAGGTAGGCGTCGACGGCGTCCTCCACGTACAGGTAGTCGCGCTCGGGTGATCCGTCCGAGCGGATGACAGGCCGCTTTCCATCTCGCAGCGCGAAGACCGTGTCCGGGACGATGCGGGTGCGGTGCATGTCGCCGCCGCCGTACACGTTCGCGAGGCGCGTGACGGCGATCGGCATACCGTAGGTGGCCGCATAGCTGCGGGCGATCAGGTCGGTCGCCGCCTTGGACACGTCGTACGGGTAGAGCGCCTGCAGCGGGAAGTCCTCCTTGTACGGGAGCTCGTCGTGGCGCCCGTATGCCTTGTCGGAAGAGGCCACGACGATGCGCTCGATCGGGTTGCCGACCACGCCGACGTTCCGGCACGCCTCGAGAAGCGTGTAGGTGCCGCGGATGTTCGTCTCGAACGTGGAGAGCGGCGAGCGGTTGGCGGTGCCGACGATCGTCTGCGCCGCGAGGTGGAAGACGGCATGCACGCCGTGCTCGTTGAGGGCACGCACGAGCGACTCGTAGTCGATCAGGTCGGCGCGCACCTGGATGCAGCGCTCGGCGATCCCGTCGGTGTGGAAGCGCGAGTCCGGCTCGACGTCACGCAGCAGCGCGACGACCTTGGCGTCCTCTTCGAGCAGACGCTCGGCCAGCCACGAGCCGACGAAGCCCTGAGCGCCCGTCACCAGGACGGGCACGCGCTTCCAGCGGCTCAGTGGGGCGCCTCCACGAGCGGCCGCCAGGGAGCGCGGCCCTGGTCCCAGAGCTCGTTGAGCAGCAGTGTGTCCTTGTAGGTGTCCATGCAGTCCCAGAAGCCGGAGTGCCGGAAGGCGGCGAGCTCGCCGCCGGCGGCGAGCGTCTCGAGCGGAAAGCGCTCGAGCACGTCGTCGGGACCGATCACGTCGAGCGCACGCGGTTCCATCACGAAGAAGCCGCCGTTCACCCAACAGTCCAGCGGCGGCTTCTCGGCGAAGCCTGCCACGCGGTCGCCGTCCAGCCGGGCCACGCCCCACGGGTTCTGGGGCTGGACGACGGTCATGGTCGCGGCGGCGCCCGCGCTCTCGTGGAACGCGAGCAGTGTGTCCAGGTCGATGTCGGCGACGCCGTCGGCGTAGGTCAGGCAGAAGGTGCCCGTCTCGAGCAGGTGGCGAGCCTGAGCCACACGGCCTCCGGTGGGAGTGTCGAGCCCGGTGTCGATGCAGGTGACCTGCCAGTCGGCCGGCGTGGTGGCGGCGAACGCCTCGATCTCGGTGCCGCCGTGTCCGCACAACAGCACGAAGCGGTTGAGGCCGTGGGCCGCATAGATCGACATGACGTGCCGGAGGATCGGCTGCCCACCGATCTCGACAAGAGGCTTGGGAACAGCCTTCCCATAGCCGGTCATGCGGGTGCCCTTGCCACCACAGAGGATCGCGACGGGGATCACGCGCCGCATTATGCGGGCGAGGGTGCCAAATGGGTTGACGAGCGTTGCCGTCGCATGGCAGTCTGGCGCCACCCCACCCGTCATCAGCCGCTCGACTTAGTCAAAGCCTCCACCTGGCCGGCACAGCGCTAGGCGATGATCCTCGTCATCTGCACGCACATTCGGCTCTACCGCGAGGCCCTGACAGAACTACTGGGTCGCGAGCCCGATTTCGCAGTTGGAGGCGCCGCCGCCACTGCCGCGGAGTGCGTCGATGCCGTAGGTGACTGCTGCGCGGACATGGTGCTGGTGGACTGGGATGCGCCCGATGCGATGGATGCGCTCAGGCGCCTCAGGCAGCTTTCCGAGCCACCGCGAGTCGTCGCCCTCGGGCTCCCCGAGGAAGAAGACGCGCTCTTGAGCTATGCCGAGGCGGGAGTCTCCGCGTATGTCACACGTGAGGACACGCTCGTCGAGCTCACGGCGACGATCCGGGCCGCGGCCAACGGCGACCTCCGCTGCTCATCCCGTACGGCGGGGATCCTCATGCGGCGCGTTGCCAAGCTCGCGGCCGAGGTCAACTCTCATACCCGCGCGGCGCAACCGGTGCATCTGACACGCCGCGAGCTCGAAATCGCCGCCCTCATGGACGCGGGGTTGCCCAACAAGCAGATCGCCCAGAGGCTCCAGATCGAGCTGCCGACGGTGAAGAACCACGTCCACCACATCCTCGAGAAGCTCGAGGTCAACGGCCGTGGTGAGGCCGCGGCCGTGCTGCGCTCGCGCGGCCTGATCGCCTAGCCAAGGCAACTGGGACCAGATCCTCGGCGTCCGAGGATCCGGATCCTGTCCCCCTACGACGCGCCCAGCGGCCGCGTGAGACCGGTACTGCGGCTGGATCCAAGATGAGTCGAAAGCTCCATTTCTTCGATCCCGGAGCGGACGGAAGATCCGCGGGGTCCGAATGAAAGCGACTAGGTGCAGCCCACTCGCATCGTTCTTGCTCTGCCCCCCCACATGCGGTTGGTGTCCGATCTCATCGTCGGGCTTCTCGACACCGAGGAGGGGTGTGAGGTCACGATCGAACGGGGCTCGGACCCTCTTGCCGCGGCGGCCGTCGGTGACGCTGACGTCCTCATCACCACGACTGGAGTCGCCCCGCCGACCGCGGTCGCCGCTCTGCTGGAGGCACGTCCCCGCCTACGGGCGATCGCCGTCGAGGGTGACGCCGAAGAGGGCGTGGTCTACGAGCTCTGCCCGCAGCGCGAGGAGCTTCAGCCGCTCTCGCCGAGCACTCTGCTCGCTGCGGTGTTCCGTCGCCAAGAACCCTGGTTCGCGTAGCTGAATCGAGGAGGCATCGTGCCAGTCCAGCCCACCTATCCCGGCGTCTACATCGAGGAGGTTCCGAGCCCGGTCCACACGATCGTCGGCGTCAGCACCTCGATCACCGCCTTCATTGGCTACACGCGCCTCGGGCCGGTGAACAGGGCCGTGCACGTCTACAACTACGGAGACTACGAGCGCGCGTTCGGCGGGCTCGACGGCGACAGCCCCGTCTCGTACGCCGTGCAGCAGTTCTTCCAGAACGGCGGCATCGAGGCCTACGTGGTGCGCGTCGCCGCGAATGCGGCCCAGGCGAAGGTGGAACTTCGCGACAAGGTGAGCGGCGGTCCCCAGACGGTCCTCATCGCGCGCGGCGCGAATGCCGGGATCTGGGGGAACAACGTTTTCCTGACCGTCGACTACGCGGCCGCGAACCCGCTCGACCAGTTCAACCTGACCGTCGTCATGTACCGGCAGCAGGCCGGCGCGCTCGTGCTCGGCGCGACCGAGACGTATCGCAACCTGTCGATGAACTCGAACGCGCCGAACTACGCCGTCAACACCGTGAACGCCGGCTCGGCCATCGTGCAACTCGAGCGGCCGACCGGCCTCACGAGCGGGGACCGCGGCCAGGCGGAGAGCGCCGTACTCAACGAGGCGACCGTCCCATACGCGCAGATCGGCCCTGGGCGTCAATACAGCACCGTCGCCGTGAGCGTGAACGGGAAGCCCACGGTCGAGATCGGGCTCCCGGCCCCGACCGGCGCGAGCGACCAGGCCAAGCTCACGAGCATCGGTGACGCGATAAGGGCGGGCGTCGCCGGCCTCGACACAACCGCCGGCTTTTCGAGCCTGAAGGGCACCACCGCGACCACGCGCCAGCTCCAGTTCAGGACCGCGGCCACGGGTGAAGACCGCAGCGTCCGCTTCATGAGCGCGAGCCAGAACGACGCCGCGGCGATCCTAGGCCTCGGCCTGCTCAACGGGGGCCGCGAGACAGACGGCTCGGCCAGCCTGCGCCCGGCGGAGAGCGGAACGGTCGGAACCGACCAGAGCGGCCTGACCCTGAGCGGATTGACGACCGACCAGTCGGTCGACTTGACGATCGACCGCGCGGTGCGCGCCGACAGCGCGATCACCGGCATGATCGTCTCGAAGGCCGCCGACGGCGCGCCGGCGACGCTCGAGATCCTGAGGGCAAGAATCGAAGCCGCGCTGCGTGCCGCGGCGGCCACGCACGCGGACTCGGCGGACGAGCTCGCCGGCGCCCGCGTGCTGCTCGTCGACAACCGCTTCCAGGTGATCCCGAGCGGCCCCGGCGACTCGGTTTTGAAGTTCGGCCCGAACACTGCCGGCAGCTTCGCCAGCACGCTAGGACTGAACGGCCCGTCGCGGCAGAACATCGGCATGTACCGCCTCGGCGTCGGCCCGGCGCTGAGCGCACAGGCGAACGCTGTTCCCGGCGCGGATGGCGCGCCGCCCACGGCGGGCGACATTCGCGGGAACGAAGCCGCGCGAACGGGGATGTACGCCCTGCAAGAGATCGATCTCTTCAACATCCTCTGCCTGCCCGGCCAGAGCGACAACACGCTGCTGGCCGAGGCGATGAGCTACTGCGAGCGGCGGCGGGCGTTCCTGATCGTCGACGTGCCGAAGAACGTCGACACGCTGGTCGAAGCGCAGAACTGGATCAGCGACCCGAACACGCCGACATCGAAGAACGCCGCCGCGTACTTCCCCTGGGTGGTCCTGCCCGACCCGCTCCAGAACTACCGGCCGCAGGCGTTCCCGCCGTCGGGAATGCTGGCCGGGCTCTACGCGCGCACCGACGGCACGCGCGGCGTGTGGAAGGCGCCCGCGGGCACCGACGCCAACCTGCGCGGCGCCCAGGGGCTCACCTACAACCTCTCGGATCCCGAGAACGGCGCGCTCAATCCCCTCGGGCTCAACTCGATCCGCAGCTTGCGCATCTACGGCAACGTCGCTTGGGGCGCCCGCACGCTCTTCGGCGCCGATCAGAGGGCGAGCGAGTGGAAGTACATCCCGGTCAGGCGAATCGCCCTTTTCATCGAGGAGAGTCTCTACCGCGGGACCCAATGGGTGGTGTTCGAGCCCAATGACGAGCCGCTCTGGTCGCAGATCAGGCTCAACGTCGGCGCGTTCATGCACAACCTGTTCCGCCAGGGCGCGTTCCAGGGCAAGTCGCCGCGCGAGGCGTATCTCGTCAAGTGCGACAGCGAGACCACCACCCAGGCGGACATCGACCTAGGAATAGT
The DNA here is from genome assembly GCA_036269895.1 of Thermoleophilaceae bacterium. Classification (GTDB taxonomy): domain Bacteria; phylum Actinomycetota; class Thermoleophilia; order Solirubrobacterales; family Thermoleophilaceae; genus DATBDN01. The sequence continues at coordinate 29,652 of DATBDN010000146.1, read as the reverse complement.
CAACATCCTTGTCGGGTTCGCCCCGTTGAAGCCGGCCGAGTTCGTGATCTTGAAGATCAGCCAGCTCGCTGGCCAGGTCGAGGCTTAGGAGGATCCATGGCCCAGTTCAGCGTGAACCCGCAGCGCTTCGACCCGTACAAGAACCACAAGTTCCGGGTCAAGTGGGACGGCCGCTACGTGGCCGGCATCAGCAAGATGAGCGCGCTCAAGCGCACCACCGAAGCCGTGAAGCATCGCGAAGGCGGCGATCCCTCGACGTCGCGGAAGAGCCCGGGCAGAACCGAGTACGAAGCGGTCACGCTCGAGCGCGGCGTCACCCACGACAGAGAGTTCGAGCAGTGGGCCAACAAGGTCTGGGACACGCAGGCCGGCCTGGGCGCCGAGGTATCGCTGGCCGACTTCCGCAAGGACGTCGTGGTCGAGGTTTACAACGAGGCCGGCCAGCTCGCGATCGCCTACCAGCTGTTCCGGTGCTGGGTGTCTGAGTTCCAGGCCCTGCCCGAGATGGACGCAAACGCCAATGCCGTCGCGATCCAGACGCTGAAGCTCGAGAACGAAGGCTGGAAGCGCGACTACGACGTCGGCGAGCCGGTCGAGCCCACCTTCACCGAGCCGCCCGTCTAGCCCATGGCGCACGCCGACGTCACGCTCGCGACGGGTTTCTGGCGCGAGGGGACGCGTGTACGTCGCGCGCGCCTGCATGCGCCCGCGCCCGAGCAGGAGCGGTTGCTGTTCGAGGAGGGCGAGGCGCTCCTGCCCGCCGAGCGCGTGACGCTCTTGCTGGGGCATTGCGCCGAGATCGGCGGCGAGGCCGGTGCTGACGCGGCGCGCTCGCTCAGCGCCGGCGACCGGGTCGCGCTGCTGCTGGAGCTGCGGCGGCTGATCGCCGGCGACGCCCTCCCGTGCGTGCTCGACTGCCCGTGGCCGGACTGCCGCGAACGGCTCGAGCTCGACCTGCACGTTCGCGACCTCCTGCCGAGCGCGGACGCGCATGGCCCCACGTACGAGCTGGAGTTCCGCGGCGAGCGTCTGGTGTTCCGCCTGCCGACGGGCGCCGACGAGGAGCGCGCGGCCCGCATCGCGGTCGAGCACGGCCCGGACGCCGCCGTTGATCAGCTCCTGCGGGCGTGCCTGCCCGACCCGCCGCCGGATCCCGCGCCCGGCGCAGACGCGTCGTCGGATCCGCGGCCCGAGCTTGCCGAGGCGCTCGGCGCAGCGATCGCCGACGCCGATCCGCACGCCGAGATCCTGCTCGCGCTTCGGTGCCCCGTGTGCGACCGGGATGGCGAGGTCGCGCTCGACGCCGCCTCCTACTTCTGGCGCGAGCTCGAGGTGCGGCTCGCACGGCTCGACCACGACGTGCACGTGCTCGCCACGCGCTACGGCTGGAGCGAAGCGGAGATCCTCGCGCTGAGCGAGCGGCGGCGTGCTCGCTACCTCGGGCTGGTCGAGCTGGAGCCGGTGTGACCGGATTTCTCACCTCGCTCGCTCTTCGCGGAGCCGGACTGCCGGCGGCGCCGGTAGCGCCCGCCGGGCGCCCGACCGCCGTGCCCGAGCCGGACATGCCGCTCGAGACATCAGAGGTCATCCTGGCGGAGGAGACATCCCGGCGGCCTCCGCCGAGCGGGCCGGATCTGCCACGACCGGCCGAGGCTCCTGCACCCCCGCCGGCTGGAGCGCCCCCGTCGGCAGCGGCCGCGGCCAAGCCGGCTGCAGCGGTGGCGGTGAGTGCGGCTGCGCCGCCTTCACTCCCACAGGCGGGCGCGCAGGACCCGGGATCTGTCGCCCCGGCCGAACGCCGGGCGACGCCCGAGCCGATGCCTCCCCGACCGCAGCCCGAGCCGCGGCGTGAGCAACCTTCGCCGGCGCCGCGGCCGCCGGCGCCTGAAGCTGCGGTTTCGGAACCCGAGCCTCCGCCTGCGCGCCTGTCCTTCCCTCCCGCGCGCGTGCCGAACCCATCGGCGGCCACGCCGCCACGGGTGCACGACGAGCGGCCAGCGGCCGCGCTCACGCCCATGCCGCCGCCCGAACCCGAGCTGCCCCGGGCGCAACCACGGCCGTCGGCTCCACGCCCGGCTGACGCCCCCATGCGGCCTGCGGAGCCGATCCTGGCATCGCCGCCGCGGGTCGAGCTCGTCCGCATTCCCCAACCCCAGAGCGAGACGTCCACGCCCGCGCCGCCGCAGCCGCCGCCGGTGGTCACGCCGCGTCCCGAGGCCCCGCCGCCGGAGGCGAAGCCCGAGCCCGTGGAGGTCCACATCGGCACGATCGAGGTGCAGATCGCGCAGCCCCCACAGCCCGCACTGCCACCCGCGCCCACGCCCACACCTCCCGTCGGCTTTGCCGACTACGCGGAGCTCCGGTGAGCACCTTCCAGGCCATAGGCGGCACGAGCGTGACCCTGCGCGCGCTGCTCTCCGACCGAGTCGACTCACCGCCTGGGCTCGCGCACACCCTGAAGCCGGTGCCGGTGAGCATCGGCACGCCGCCCGACGACCAGGAGGACATCGACAAGCCGCGGATCAACCTCTTCCTCTACCGCGTGACGCGCAATGGGGAGCTCGCCAACCAGGAGATCCCGGGCCACGGCGCGAACGGCGCCGCCTACGGCCATCCCCCGCTCTCGCTCAACCTGCACTACCTGGTCACGGCCTACGGCTCGTCGAAGAAAGCCGGCACGCCACCACTGGTCGACGAGAGCGTTGCGCAGTACCTGCTCGGCTCCGCGATGCGCGTGCTGAACGACTTCGCGATCATCACCGACGCGCTCGAGGACAGCGGCGGGGCACAGATCGTCGACTCTTCGCTCCAGAACGAGTACGAGCGGGTGAAGCTCACGCTGGAGCCGCTCAGCCTGGAGGACGCGGCGAAGGTATGGACGGCCCTCAATCGCCCGTACCGGCTCTCGGCCGCCTACGAGGTGAGCGTCGTTCAGATCGAGAGCAGGCTGCGCCAGCGCCACCCACAGCTCGTCGGCGCGCCGCCGCCGGCGGGCTCACGGATCGCCACCTCGGCGGCCGGCTTTCCCATCATCGACGAGCTCCACGCCGCGATGCGGCCCGGTCCCTACGCGCGCGTGGGTGAGTCGATCGTCGTCACCGGCAGCGCGCTCGCTGGTGACCCGACGCTCTCATGGATCGACGGGATCGCGTTCCCTGGCGCGGTCACGAGCGCGCGCTTCGACCGCGCCACGCTCGTCGTGCCTGACGATCCGCGCCTCCAGCCGGGCATCCGTTCGCTGCGGCTCGGCCACGGGGCGATGCTCGGCGAGCCGCCAACGCCGCACGTCGGACCGAAGTCGAACACCGCGGCGTTCGTGCTCGTCCCGGGAATCACCGGTGTGGCCGTCGTCGGCACTCCTTCGCGGCTCCGCGTGCGTGGGAACCGCCTTCTCTCCCCGAACGCGGAGTGCATGACGATCGTGGGCGACCAGACGGTGGAGCAGAAGGCGTACACGACGGCGAGCACCTCCAGCGAGCTGCTGATGCCGGTGCCCGCCGGTGCGACCAGCGGCGACCTGGTCCGGGTCCGCGTGAACGGCGCCGAGTCGCTCGACGACGCGAGGTTCCCGTGAGCGTGGCGGCGCCACCACGCGCCGGCGGGCTTGCGCTCGAGCTCGAGCGCGTGCGCCTGCTCGTACGCCGTCGGATGCTCTGGCTACGGGCTACCTGGAGTGACGATCCTCTGCGCGGCACCGGCCAGTTCGTCGTGAGCGACGCCCGGGCCGACGCGCTCGCCGCGCCGAACGACCCCGTCGCCGAAGCAGCCTTCTACCGGGAATACGAGCCGGCGGCGGCGCTGAGCGAGGCGATCGCCGCGCTCGAGCGCGAGCTGTCCGACGGCGGGCTCGCGGGCGTGCGCGCGAGCGCTGGTGGGGAGCGCGGGCCGGAGCCTCTCGACCTGCTGATGGCGCGCCTCGGCCTCACGCAGGCCGACCGCGAGCTGCTGGTGCTCGCGCTGGCACCGGAGCTCGATCCCGCGTTCGAGCGCCTTTTCGCGTACATCCAGGACGACGCCGGGCGGCGTTTCGCCACACCGCATCTCGCGTCACAGCTGCTCGGAGCCGATGTGCTGCCCCGGCTCGCTTCCGACGGGCCGCTGCGCCGCCTCGGTCTGTTGACGCTGGTTGTCACCGAAGACGGCTGGGGCTCGCGCCCGCTGCGCGTCGGCGAGCGGGTGCTGTGGCACCTCCGCGGGTTCGAGCCGCTCGCCCGGGAGGTGGCAGACCTGCTGCGTCCGATCGGCGATCCCGCACCGGTCGGATCGGCAGCGGTCTTTGCAGAGCGGCTGGCGGAACTGCTGGGCGAGCGCGCGCCCTGGCCACTCGTCCAGATCGTGGCGCCTGCGCATGCCGGCCTGCGAGCGGTCGGCGCGGCGGCATGCGCGCGACTCGGGTTGCGACTCGTGACGCTGGCGCCCGATGCCGCGGAGCGCTGCCGGACGCGCCCGCAGCTCATCGAGCTGCTCGAGCGCGAGGCTGCGCTGCTGTCGCTGGCGTTCTGGATCGACGACCCGACCGTCGATGCGTGGCAGGCTCTCGCAGAGAGTCTCGGCGCTCCGGTGCTGCTGGGCGGCGCCGAGCGCCTGCGCACGGACGCGCCGCTGCTGGCGCTCCCGCTCCGCGCGCCCACGACCGCCGACCTGCGGGACAGCTGGGCGTCGGTACTCGTCTCTGGCATCGACCCCGAGCCCTTCGCGCAGCAGTTCGAGCTCGAGCCGCGCGAGATGGCCGCGGCCGTGGTCGACGCCGGGGCACGCGCAGCGCTGCGCGGCGCCGACGCTCCGGAAGCCGGCGACGTCTGGGCAGCCTGTCGTGCGCGGGCGCGCATACACGCGGACGGGCTCGCACGGCCGGTCGACGCGAGCGACTGCTGGGACCGTCTGGTGTTGCCGGAGGACGCGCTCGCGCAGCTCGACGAGCTGGCAGCGCAGGCAGCTCACCGGGGGCGCGTCTACGACGATTGGGGCTTCGGACAGCGGCTGCCGCGCGGCCGCGGCGTGACCGCGCTGTTCACGGGACCAAGCGGGACCGGCAAGACGATGGCGGCGGAGGCGCTCGCGGCGCGCCTCGGCCTTGACCTCTACACGGCGGACCTGGCGGGCGTCGTATCGAAATGGATCGGCGAGACCGAGAAGAACCTGCGGCGCGTCTTCGATGCCGCGGAGCATGCCGGCGCGGTCTTGTTCTTCGACGAGGCCGAGGCGCTGTTCGGCAAGCGCACGGAGGTGAAGGACGCCCACGACCGCTACGCGAACATCGAGGTCGACTACTTGCTGCAGCGCATGGAGGAGTACCGCGGTGTGGCGATCCTGGCGACGAATCGGCGCGCGCTGGTCGACCCGGCATTCCTGCGTCGCCTCCGCTTCCTGATCGAGTTCCCGTTCCCCGACCGCACCGCGCGCGAGCTGCTGTGGCGCGGCGTGTTCCCGGACGATGTGCCGCTCGCCGACCTCGACTGGGAGGCGCTTGCGCGCCTCGAGGTCAGCGGCGGGTCAATCCGCACGATCGCCGTGAACGCGGCATTCATCGCCGCCGCGGGCGACCAGCCGGTGGCGATGGACCAGGTGATGCGGGCGGCCAGGCGCGAGTACGCGAAGCTCGAGCGGCTCATCGTGCCGGCCGAGTTCGGAGCGTTCGCGTGAAGCTGATGGTCGACCGAATCATCGTTCACGCCGCCCCCGAGCGGGTCGATCCGCGCGCGCTTCGCGCCGGCATCCAGCGCGAACTGGCGCACGCATTCGAGTCGGCCCCGGCCGCCGACCGGCGGGCCATGCCACGCATTGTCGGGGATGCCGTACGGATGGCCGTGAAAGGCGGAGGCCGGTGAGCGAGCGCGCGCAGCAGGCGGTGCTCGACCGCTCCGGCGGCGGGCTCGAGCGGGCGCAGGGGCATGACCAGGGCGCGCACCGCACAGACAATCCGCTTGCCGCGCTCCAGCGCGCGCTTGGCAACCAGGTCATCCAGCGCGCGGCGCTCGCTCCGTCGATCACGGCGCCGGAGGACGCGCACGAGCGCGAAGCCGAGCGCGTCGCGGCGCTCGTCGCGGGCGGCGCGAGCGTCGGCGTGGGTGCGATCGGCGGCACTCCTCCGGGCATCGGCCGGCAGGCTGACGACGAGCGCAAGAAGAAGCCGGAGGCGGCGAAGCCCGCCGCCGCCGCGAAACCGGCCGCCGCGGCACCGGCCAAGCCAGCCTCCGCGCCGCCGCCTGCGCCACCCAAGCCGGCGCCCGGCAAGGCGGACCCCGGCAAGGGCAAGGCGACCACTCCTCCGACAGGCGTCAGCGCCGTTCCGGGCGCCGCTCCGCCGAAGCCGGTGAAGGATGCGCCTGCCGGCGAGCGCAAGCGCCAGGAGGACGCGTCGATCGCGATGAAGTCGGAGAGCGGCTCGGCCGCGCCGCAGGTGACGCCAGCCGTCAGCTCGAGCATCGGCGGCGAACAGGGGTCGGGACGGTCGCTGCCGCCTTCGACCCGCTCGTACTTCGAGCCGCGGCTCGGCCACGACCTGTCAGCAGTGCGCGTGCACGACGACGCCCCGGCGGCGCGCGCCGCAACGGATCTTCAAGCCCAGGCGTTCACCTACGGCCAGGACGTGTACTTCGGCGCCGGCCGCTACCAGCCGCACAGTCCCGAGGGGCGGCGCCTACTGGCTCACGAGCTCACCCACACCGTGCAGCAGCGTCCGGGCACTTCACTTCACCGCCGCGCGATCCAGCGCGCCACCGATCCGCCGGCGGGCCAGGCCGGAGCGGGAACCCAACCGGCCACCCCGGTCGCCGCACCGGACCCCACCAAGTTCACGCCGGAGCAGGAGGGACAGCTCCAAAGCGACCCGAAGCCCGACCAGGTCGTCCTGTTCGACAAGGTCCAGATCCCGAAGTTCAAGCGCGAGCCGCACCGCGCGAAGCTCTACGACGCGCACAAGCCGCAGCACCACTACCGGCGATACGACCGCGGCGAGCCGAAGCAACGCGAGAAGTGGCGCAACGAGGTGCCCGGCAGCAAGGCGGTGGAAGATGCCCTTCAGGCGAAGCACGGCACGAAGCCACCCGAGGCGGGCGTCCCCTACGTTTTCTCCGCTCCTCCCCCCATAGCCGGGATGCCGCCCCGCTACTTCATCGGCGCAGACCTCGCCACCGTTGCCAAAGCGATGAACCTGCCCTCCTGGGACCGGAAGGGCAAGTCGCACGCGTTCGACGTCGACCACATCGTCGAGCTCCAGCTCGCAGGCTGGGACAAGACGCCGACCCACTGGGCGAACGAGCTCGAGAACATGGAGCTGCTCGACAACCTGGCCAACAGCACGTCGGGCTCACGGATCGCCAAGAACATCGACACTCGGGTCAAGTCCTTCGTCGACGCGACAACCGCGATCCCCCAGTACCCACGCAGCGCGGACACGTTCCACCACTACTTCCACGCGAAGTTCAAGGAGGCGGTCGCGGAGGACGCCGACACGCCAAAGGTGACCACCGACGACTACTGGACCGTCAAGGACATCGAGGACGGCGAGCACGCGAACTTGCCCGAGGTCAAGACCGTCGATCCGGCGGAAGTCGGCATCACGAACAAGATCGCGGTCTTCTCGCGCAAGACCGGCGGCGTCCCCCGAAGCTACAAGTGGGACGGCACGCCGAAGGCACCAGAGGACAACGAGAAGACCGATCTCGCTCCGTTCACGATCACCGAGAAGAGCTTCGACACGAAGAACCTGACCGGCCCGGAGCTCGGCGAATTCAAGATCGAGCTCGAGACCGGCAACGACAAGTGGGAGCCGCTCAAGGACCAGACGGTCCACATCCACCGCATCCCCGGGCTCCCGTTCGCCGGCTACTACGACCGCGACGAGATCCGCGCGAGCCTGTCGAAGTTCCGCAAGACCGGTTCGAGCCCGATCCAGATCGACGACGAGCCCGACGTGATGCCCGGCGGCGGAATCGGCGTGACCGGCCAGATCCAACCGGAGGTCCCCGCGCTCAAGGGCGCCGGCATCAACTTCGAGCTGGCCGGCTTCAACCTGCGCGTCTGGAAGCGCTTCTCGATCGAGGACGTGAAGGTCCCGAAGCCGTTCGTGATCAACGACGTCTCGCTCGAGGCATCGGCGGGGACGAAGAGCGGGATCCAGCTGACCGGGCAGGTCGACTTCGAGGTCCAGAAGGTCGGCCAGGGCATGCTGCGAGCCAGCGCCGGCACCGAGCGCGGCATCGAGTTCGACGGCGAGTTCAACTTCGACTCGAAGCTCTTCAACCCCGCGAAGATCGGCGTCTTCTACCGCAACCACGCATGGGGCGGCACCGGCGATCTCGGCATCCCGCCAGGCAAGGTGCCCGGGATCAAGAAGGGCCTCTTCCACGTGGCATACAGCGAGGGACGGCTGGATGCGACGGGCACCGCGGACACGACCATTCCCGGTGTCTCGCAGGCGGCCATGCAGCTCTCCTACTCCGAGGCGGAGGGCCTGGCGATCGGCGGCGAGCTCACGCTGGCTCCGACGGTGCCGGGCCTGCGCGGCGGCAGGTTGAAGGCGCTGGTGCAGCAGCGGCCGGACCAGAGCGACTACAAGGTCAGCGCCCACGGCGAGGCACAGCCGGCCATCCCCGGCGTCGACGCGACCCTGACGGTCGACTACGACGACGGCGCGCTGACGATCCAGGGCACGGCCGCCTACTCGCGCGGCCCAGTGGCAGGTCAGTTGACACTCGGAGCGACGAACCGGCCAGTCGACCCTCAGGGCAACATCGTGCCGACGGGCGCGCCGACCGATCACGTGACCGCGTACGGGGGCGGCGCCGTGACGATCAAGCTGACCCCGTGGCTCCAGGGCACCGCCGGCATGCGGATCCTGCCGAACGGCGAGGTGGAGCTCGCCGGCGCGATCGGGCTGCCGGCCACCGTCGACATCTTCCCCGCGAAGAACTACGACAAGAACATCCTCACGCTCGGGTTCGACATCCCGATCGTGGGCGTGGCGGTCGCGGGCCAGCGCATCGGCATCTTCGCGTCGATCAAGGGGGGGCTCGACTTCTCGGCCGGGATCGGGCCGGCGCAGCTCCAGGAGCTCGGGCTGCAGATCACCTTCAACCCCGATCACCTCGACCAGACCCACATCGAAGGCGGCGCCAAGCTCCACATCCCGGCGCACGCCGGACTGCGGCTGTTCGTGCGCGGCAGCCTCGGCGTGGGCATACCGATCGTGTCCGCCAGCGCAGGGCTCGAGGTGGGCGGAGCACTCGGGCTCGAAGGCGCGGTCGACGCCGGCGTGCATGTGGACTGGCTGCCCACACGCGGTCTGATCCTGGACGCCGCCGGCGAGGTCTACGTCGAGCCGCGCTTCCGCTTCGACATCACGGGCTTCGTGCTGGTCGAGGCCGACCTGCTGATCACAACCGTGGAGCTCTATTCCAAGCGCTGGCAGCTGGCGGCCGTCGAGTACGGCTCCGGCCTGCGGCTGGGCATGCGCTTCCCGATCCACTACGAGGAAGGGAAACCGTTCGAGATGAACTGGAGCGACGTGCAGTTCCAGATCCCCGACGTCAGCCCGCGCGAGGTGCTCGCCGGGCTGATCGAGCAGATCGCATGACCGCCGCCACCGAACACACGACGCGCGGCGCGCTGAGCCACCTCGCCGGCGATCTCGAGACGGCGCGCAGCGAGTACGACGTGGCGCTCGCCTCCGACCCCGGCAACGCGACGGCGCACAACAACCTCGGCTTCCTCCTGGCGCAGGAGGGCCGTCTCGACGAAGCGGAAGCCGAGCTGCGCACGGCGCTCGAGCACGACCCCGGGTCGAGCATGGCGTGGCTCAACCTGGGCAACGTGCTCGCGGCACGCGGCGACGGCACCGCGGCGCTCGATGCCCTCCGCCGCGCCGTCGCGCTCGACGCCACGAACGCGCTCTCCCATGACGCGCTCGGGCGACTGTTGCTCGCGGCCGGACGCGTGGGCGAGGCCGAGCGCGCGTGCCGCGCGGCGGTCGAGGCGGCGCCCGACCAGCCGCCGTTGCTCGCCACCCTCGCCGCCGTCGTCGGAGCGCGCGGGCGGATGCGCGAGGCGGTCGGCCTGCTCGAGCAGGCGGTCGCGCTCGACCCCGAGTCGCCGCCGCTTTGGGAGCAGCTCGGCACAGCCCGCTTCGCGCGTCGGGACCTCGGCGCCGCGGCCGAGGCACTCCATGAGGCGCTGGCCCGCGCGCCCGAGCGCGGACGCGCGCGGCACACGCTCGCGCTCGTCCACCTGACGGCAGGCGAGCCGGGGGCCGCGGAGCTCGAGCTCGACCGCTTCCTGGCGGCGCACCCCGATGTCGAGGACGTGCGCCTCGACCGCGCCACTCTGCGTTGCGCCGCAGGCCGCTTCGCGGAGGCGCTCGCGGACATCGCCGCGGTGGCGGAGACGCCGCGTTCGCGCTTCGCACGCGCGGTTGCGCTCGACGGGCTCGGGCACCGCGACGAGGCGGTCGGTCTGCTCGAGGCGCTGCGCGACGACCCCTCGGCCAGCGGATACGCGGGGCGCGCCGCGGAGGTGCTGGATGGCGTCTGAGTTCCCCCTCCGCCCGGTCCTGATCCGCGGGGCGCTGCTGGTGTTCGACTCGCAGACCGGCGGCGCCAAGCCGTCCGACCTGATCGCCTTCTCTTACAACCCGGAGCAGCTGCGGCGCTCGTTCGCGCCGCGCTCGCCCCAGCAGCAACCGCAGCGCACGGCGGCCGCCAAGGCGGACGTCCTGCGGGTGCCGGGGCCGCCGGTCGAGACGATCACGATGACGATCGTCCTCGACGCCGCGGATCAGCTCGCCGAGCCACTCCGGAACCCCGACGTCGTGGCGTTCGGCCTCCACCCCGTGCTCGCCAAGCTCGAGCTGCTGCTCTACCCGTCGAGCGCCAGCGTGGCGCAGATCGAGCGCCAGGCCGCCCAGGGCGCCGTGCAGGTGAACCCGGCCGACGTCCCGCTCGTGATGCTCGTGTGGGGCGACAGCCGCGTCGTGCCGGTCCAGCTCCAGACCTTCTCGGTCACCGAGGAGCAGTTCGATCCGCGGCTGAACCCGATCACCGCGAAGGTCGACCTGGGCATGCGGGTGCTCACCTACATGGAGTTCCCTCGCGCGAGCGCAGGCCGCGAGGCCTACATCGCACACCAGAAGAAGAAGGAGCAGCTCGCAGCGCTACCGGCGGGAGCCCTGCCGTGACCTTCTTCAAGGGCAGCCGCTACGAGCACGTCGGCGAGCTGGAGCTCGAGGACGCGCACGGCCGCCTTGTGCGCTGCAAGCGCCCGCGCTACATCCCGGACACAGCGGGACGCCTCACGCACGTCGTCGCCGAGCACGACCGCCTCGACCTGCTCGGCGACCGCTACCTCGGCCACCCGGAGCGCTACTGGCGCATCTGCGACGCGAACCGCGCGCTCTGGCCACCCGATCTCCTGGCCGAGCCGGCCACGCGAATCCAGATCCCGGGGTCGTCCGATGCTTGAGGTCGCGTTCGTTCTGCAGGTGGACGGGCAGCCGGCCTCCGACGACCTGCTCGAGTCCGTGCAGGCGATCGAGGTCGAGGACAACGCCGAGCAGGCCGACATGCTGCGGCTCCGGCTCGCCACCGCCGTCGAGCGCAACGGCGGGCGCTGGAGCGTGCTCGACGCCGGTCTCTTCGCGCGGCTCACGAACGTGCAGGTGAGCGCGAAGGTCGGGAGCGGCACCTCGGCGCCGCTCATCGACGCCTATGTGATCGACCTGCGCGCGAGCTTCTCCTCCGAGCCCGGGCGCTCGACCGTCGAGATCGTCGGGATGGATGCGTCCGTGCTGCTGCAACTCAAGGAGGAGGTGCGACGCTGGCCGGATCAGTCGGACTCGCAGATCGCGAGCGCGATCTTCTCCGAGGCCGGCCTCTCGGCCGATGTCGAGGACACGCAGCCCGTCCGCTCGAGCCGCCACACCACCACGATCCAGCGCGGCAATGCGCTCCGCTTCCTTCGCCACCTGGCCGAGCGCAACGGCTTCGAGACGTTCGTCGAAGTCGGTGCCGGCGGCAGCAGCGTCGGCCACTTCCACGCGCCGCGCCTCGAAGACGAGCCGCAGGGCGTCCTGAACGTGAACATGGGCTCCGACACCAACATCGACGGCTTCGCGGCGCGCAACGACCTGATCGGCCCGACCACCGCGAAGGCGAGCGGCTACGACGCCGCCAACCGCAAGGACCAGCCTGTCGACGCCCAGTCCTCGCAGCAGAAGTCGCTCGGCGCTCAGTCCACGGTCGGCGGCTCGCGGCCGCGCCAGGTGCTGCTCGCGAACACGGGCCTCTCGGAGTCGGGCGAGCTTCAGTCCGCCACCCAGGCGACGGTGGATCGATCGGCGATGTCGGTCAGCGCCGGAGGGACTGTCTATGGCGGCGACTATCCCGCCGTCATCAAGGCCAAGCGGCCGATGCTCGTGCGCGGCGCCGGCCAGGAGTTCAGCGGCGCCTGGTACGTCACCCGCGTGCTGCACACGCTCGGCGACGAGGGCTACGCGCAGCACTTGTCGCTGCGCCGCAACGCCTCAGGCGTAACACGCCAGGAGAACTTCGCCGGCTCGGACGCAGCCGCGCCTCAACCAGCGCTGCCGATATGAGCGCCATCCCCGGAGTCGCGCCGGTCGCGCCGCCCGTGGAGCGCTTCTACGGCAAGTACCGCGGCGAGGTCGTGGATGTGAACGATCCGGAGAACCAGGGCCGCATCCGCTCCAAGGTGCCCGAGGTGCTCGGCACCGAAGAGAGCGGCTGGGCACTGCCCGCCGCGCCGTACGCGGGCCCAGGCGTCGGCACGTTCATGATCCCGCCGGTCGGCGCGGCGGTGTGGATGGAATTCGAAGCCGGGCTTGTCTCGCGCCCGATCTACGCCGGCTGCATCTGGGGCTCGAACGACCGGCCACAGGATCAGGACGGCAACGGCGCCACGCCGAAGCTGAAGATCATCCGCTCGGAGCAGGGGATGCTGGTGTCGCTCGACGACGACGGCCAGACGATCAACGTCGCCGACCAGAACGGCAGCAACATCCTCAAGATCGAGGTCCAGAAGGGCCAAATCACCCTCAAGGGCGCATCGAAGGTGGTGGTCGAGGCGCCGCAGATCGAGCTGGTCGAGAACGCGAGCCACCCGGTCGTCTTCGGCGACGACCTCCTCCAGTACCTGCAGCAGGTGGTCCAGCTCTACACGACGCACATGCACCCCGGGGAGATGGCGCTCGGCGTCTTCCCGGTCACGCCGATGACACCGGTGCCGCCGCTCCAGCCGCCGACTCCCTCGATGCTCTCGCAGAAGGTGAAGACCGGCTGATGGCGCTCCATGCCGGCAGCCACGAGCAGTTCGACGGCACGCTCGGCGCCGCGATCGAGCGGGCGCTGGCGGGCGAGCTGCAGGGCGTGAAGCAGAAGGCGCTGCCGGACATGGGCAAGGACGACCGCCGGATGCTGTTCAACGCGATCGCCCAGGGGGTCGTGGACTACCTCCGGGCGCACGAGTCCGACTTCAAGATCGTGCTGACGAACAAGCCCTCGAACGCGCCGAACCTGGCCGCGACGCTGCAGATCCAGTCGCCCTCGTTCACCGCGAGCGTCGTCACGACGACCGCGGGCAAGCGCGTCAATTACTCGGGCGAGCGCTGGCCTTCCGGCAGCGTGGCGTTCGTGTGGGAGGACACAGGCCAGCCGGCGGGCTCCACGTCGGCGAGCGGCGGCAACATCACCGGCCAGCTCACGCCGCCCGCGGGGACAAGCGGCAAGCAACGGCTCGGCGCCCGCAACAACGCCGGCGATGCCGTCGTGGTTGAGGTGACCCTGTGAGCGGGCCGCGCATCGACTTCCCGCTCACGATCGACGGGGCCGGCCGCGTGGCGCTCACCGACGTCGACGACCACGTGCGCGACATGATCGAGCAGGTGCTGTTCACACGGCCGGGCGAGCGCCCGATGCGGCCGGACTTCGGCTGCGGCCTCGCGGAGCTCGTGTTCGAGCCGAACGACACCGTGCTCGCGGCGGCCACCGAGCTGCGTGTGCGCACTGCGCTCCAGCGGTGGCTCTCGGACGTGGCGGACGTCCAGCGCGTCGGCGTGATCGCCGACGACAACCGGCTCGTCGTGGAGGTCAGTTGGGTGCGGCTGCTGGACGGCGCCGCGGGCCAGGCTGCCTTCGCGGCGCCTTTCGCACGGGGGGCGACGGCATGAGCGCGCCGGCGCCCTCACGCCTCCTGGCCTGCGCCGACGACAGCCGCCGGACGACGCTCCTCGGGCAGAGCGCGCGGCATGGAATCGACTACCTGGAGGTGACGACCAGCAATCAACTGACGCTCGAGGTCCACCTGATTCCGGATCCCGGGGCGGCGGCGTTCGCCGCCTCGCTGGACGGGCGCACCGACAAGGTGCGGATCAGCGGCGGCGAGCGCATGCGCGGGATCGTGCTGACCGACGTGAGCCAGAAGGCCACCGGCTCGGACACGATCGTGGTCCAGGTCGACCGGACCGGTGACTTCTCGACCTACACGCTGGCGATCGACGACGCCGCGATGGACCCGGCCTACGCCGAGGTCGACTTCACGTTCAAGGCTGGCTGCCCCGCCCGCTTCGACTGCGCGCCCGCCCGCGATTGCGCCGAGCCCGTGCTCGAGGAGCCGCCGATCGACTACATGGCGAAGGACTACGCGAGCTTCCGCCGCGCGCTGCTCGACTTCCTCCCGACGCGCGTGCCGGGCTTCGACGAGGAGCACGCGGCGGACCTGAGCGTGTCGCTGGTGGAGCTGCTCGCGTACGTGGGCGACCTGCTCTCGTGGGAGCAGGACGCCGTCGCCACCGAGGCGTTTCTCGCGACCGCGCGCAGGCGCACCTCCGTCCGCCGCCACGCCCGGCTCGTCGACTACCGGATGCACGACGGCACGAGCGCCAGGACGTGGGTGTACGCCCACCTCACGGCGGGTCAGGGCACCGGCCTCGTCCGAGCGGGGACCCAGGTGCTCACGCGGCTCACGGTCCCGGTGGGCCAAGCACCGCCGCCGCATCCCGCGGTGCTGGTCCCGGCCCGTCCTGAGGACGCAGAGGCGGCCCGCGCAGCTGCCGCCGCCGTGTTCGAGGTGGTCGAGGAAGCGCACCTCGCGGAACAGCTCAACGAGCTACCGGTGCACACGTGGGGCGACGGCGACTGCTGCCTTCCCACCGGCTCGACGGCGGCGCACCTGCGCGGCGACGTGGCGTTCGTGGCCGGCGACGCGGCGCGCTCGGCGCCCTGGCGACTGCGACCCGGCTACCGGGTGCTGCTCGAGGAGATCGCCGGTCCGGTCACGGGCCTCGCCGCCGACGCCGATCCCGCGCACCGCCAAGTCGTGACGCTCACCCGCGTCGAGCGCGCGCGCGACGACTTGCTGGGTCTCGCGCTCACCTCCGTCGAGTGGGCCCAAGACGATGCGCTCCGCTTCCCGCTCTGCGTATCGGTGGTCGACGAGCCGGGTACCGCGCCGCGCCGCGTGTCCGTCGCCCGCGGCAACCTGATGCTCGCCGACCACGGGGCAAGCCAGCCGCCGGAGTGGCACCCGGAGAACCCCGGCTGGACCGGGCCGCCGCTGCCCGCCCCGCCCGGACCCGGGATCGAAGTCGGCGAGCACGCGTTCGAGCTGACCCTCGCCGAGGGACCGGTGGCGCGCCGCGTGCTGCTCCCGGCCGGCGCGCCGGCGAGCGCGCTCGAGACCGTGCCGGACCCGGGCAAGGCGGTGCCTCAGGTCAGCCTGCAGATCGGACTGACGCCCGGCACCGTCGAGGGCTGGAGCCCGGCACCCGACGGCCTTTTCGACGTCGACGGCTTCTTCCCGGCCTTCGTCGTCGAGACCGACGACGACGGGCGCGCGACGCTGCGCTTCGGCGACGGCATCTACGGCGCGGTACCGCCGGGCGGCGCGTACATCCAGGCGAACTACCGCGTCGGCGTCGGGAGCACCGGCAACGTGGGCGCCGGAGCGCTCGCGCATCTGCTCCAAGGGACGACCCCGCTTCCGGTGCTCGACCAGCTGCGCAACCCGCTGCCGGCGCGCGGCGGCATCGACCCCGAACCCGTCGAGCGCGTCAAGCGAACAGCTCCGGACGCGTTCCGCGCCGTGCGCGAGCGGGCGGTCACCGAGGCCGACTACGCCGAGGTCACCGAGCGCCTCGCGATGGTCTCCCACGCGCGCGCGACCTTCCGCTGGACCGGGAGCTGGTACACGGTCTACCTCGCGGTCGACCCGGTCGGAGGGCGCGAGCTGGCCGAGTCAGACCGCCAGTCGATCCTCGACTGGGTCACGCGCTTCACGCAGACCGGCTACGACCTCGAGCTCGAGCAGCCGCGCTACGTCCCGCTCGGCCTCGAGCTGCATGTCTGCGCCAAGCGCGACCAGCTGCGCCCGGACGTCGAGCAGGCCGTGCTCGAGGCGCTCGTTTCGAAGCCCGGCGGGTTCTTCGATCCGGACCGCATCTCGTTCGGCGACCCGCTCTACCTGTCGCAAGTGGCGGCCGCGGTCGAGGCGGTGCCGGGCGTGGACTCGGTCACGCCGCTGCGGTTCGCGCGCCTCTACGAGGACGACCCGGATCCCGGCCGTCCCGCCACCGCGGCGCACCTGGACCGCGGCTTGATCGAGGCCGACCGACTGGAGGTGCTGCGCCTTGACAACGACCCCAGCCGCCCGGAGCGGGGCGAGCTGCGGCTGGTGATGGGCGGTGGCTCGTGACGACCCTTCCGTGTGGCTGCTGCGAGCCGGGCGCGAGGCCGACGCCGGAGCCGATCTTCAACCGGCCCGGGTTGCCGCGGATCGACTACCGCGCCGGTAGCTTCGGCTCGTTCCGCGAGGCGATGATCGAGGCCGCGGCGAGGCGGCCCGAGCTCCACAACTGGACGGCGCGCTCCTCGGACGACCTGGGGATCGCGCTGCTCGAGTGCTGGGCGTACGTGGCCGACGTGCTGACCTTCTACACCGAGCGCGCGGCGAACGAGTCGTTCCTGCGGACTGCGCGACTGCGCGAGTCGATCCTGCGGCTGGCGGCGCTCGTGGGCTACGAGCCGATGCCGGGCGTGGCGGCACTGGCGCGGCTCGCGTTCGAGTTGGACGCCGGCGCCGAGCTGCAGCTGCCGGCCCGCCTGCGAGTGAAGAGCGTGCCCGACGAGGGTCAACGGGCGGTGACCTTCGAGACCGACCAGCCGCTCAAGGCCAGCGCCGCCTTCAACGCCGTCCCGGTGCGCGGAGAGCTTCAGGAATGGAATCCCTGGGCGCCGCCGGACGGGTCCGCCGCCAATGGCGGCGCGGTCGAGCCGCCGTTCGGGGACGCGGCACGGCAGGCGTTCCCGCCCGGCACCGAGTTCCTGCTCTTCTCGGAGGGCGCGGCGGTGGCCGAGGAGAAGGTGGTCAGCTCGCGCAGCGAGCGCGGGCCAGTCGTCGACCTGCGCTTCGAGCCGCCGACGGCGAACCCCGACCTGCAGTTCTCGCTCGACGGATCGCTCTGCCGCTTTGGCCGCCGCCTGCGGCTGTTCGGCCACGATGCGCCGCCGAGCTACATCAAGCAGACCGTTGTGAACGGCGAGGTGCGCGCCGAGCAGGTGAACGAGGGCTCAAGCGCGTACGACCTGCGCGTGCCTGGGACCGACACGCTCTGGCTCGACCGCGTCGTGGACGGGCTCCAAGCCGGCCAGGAGCTTGTGTTCGCCTCGTTTTCGGGCGTCTTCCGGCGGCGGGTGATCGCCGTCAGCCCCACTTCGGCCCAGCTCGGGCCACTCGCCGCGACAGTGACCGAGGTGGTCATCGACGCCGCCGTCTGGCAGGGCACCGACCCGAACCGGCCCTCCGTGCGTGAGGTGACGGTCTACGAGCTGCGCCCACCCGAGATCATGCTGTGGACGCTCGACTGGCCTGCGCGCATCGACGGCCAGCGCGTCAACCTCCCGCTGCCGGCGCTTCCGCCCGCCATCGAGGTCGGCCGAGTGGTCATGCTCGACGACGCCGCAGGCGACCCGATTCTCCGAACCGTGGTGGCCACTGACGCCTTCACGAGCTACGGCGAGGGCGGGCCCGACTACCTCATGCTCGAGCTCGACTCGCCGCTCCCGCGCGCGCTCGATGCCGCCACCGCCGTGCTGCGCGCGAACGTCGCGGCCGCAAGCCACGGCGAAAGCTTGCCGCCGGAGCGGGTTGGCACCGGCGACGCCAGCGTCGCCTTCCAGCGCTTCAGGCTCGGCAAGGCTCCGCTCACGCGCGTGCCGCGGGCGGGCGCCCCGCACGGCGCCGGGGCAGAGCTCGAAGTGCGCGTGGCGGGGCTCCTGTGGCAGGAGACCGAGGAGTTCGTCGGCCGCCGCCCCGGCGACCGCGTCTACCGGATCGAGTCCGCCGATGACCAGACCACGACTGTGATCTTCGGCGACGGCCAGACGGGCGCCCGCCCCGCCACCGGAGCGGAGATCGTCGCCCGCTACCGCCAGGGCTTGGGCAGCGAGGGCCGCGTCCACGCAAACCAGCTCACGACGCTGCTCGATCGCCCGAAGGGGCTCAAGGCCACCACCAACCCGCTGCCGGCGGAGGGCGGCGCTGATCCCGAGACGCTCGAAGCGGCGCGCCAGGCCGCTCCCGCGGCCGTGCGCACGCTCGGCCGCGTCGTCTCGCTGCGCGACTTCGAGGACGCGGCGCGCGAGTCGGCGCTCGTGGCGAAGGCGCGCGCGGCGGTGGTGCTCGGCGGCGACGAGCCCGGTGCCCGTCTGACGGTCGCAGGTGAGGACGGTGCTCACCTCGGCGACGACTCGCTCAAGGCCGTGCGCGCCGACCTCGACACGCGCCGCGACCCCTTCCGGCGGCTCGAGATCATCGACTACACGGCGGTGCCGCTGCAGATCGAGGCGGCCATCATCGCCCGCGATCCAGCGCGCCTCTCCGAGGACGTGCAACGCGCCGCGCGCGATGCCCTTCTCGCCGAACTCGCCTTCGACAACCGCGAACTCGGCGAGGCGCTGCACGAGAGCGACGTGCTCGCGGCACTCCAGTCGGGCGCGGGCGTGGTGGGCGTGGACCTCAATGTCCTCCGCTACCTGGATGACGCCGACCGGATCGGCCACGGCATGCCGACCGACGCCGTGCTTGCGCACGTGCCGATCGCGGCGGACGAGTTGGCCACGCTCGATCCGGCCGACCTGGTGGTGACGGTGCAGTGAGCGACCGCGTGGAACTGTTGCCGCTGCTGCCCGCGGTGCTGCGCGAGCGCGACCTGGAACGCGGCGAGCCACTGCGGGCCCTGATCGAGCTGATCGAGGCGCAGGCGCGCGTCGTCCAGGAGCAGGTGACGAGCTTCTACGACGACCTCTTCGTCGAGACCTGTGCCGACTGGGTCGTGCCCTACATCGGCGACCTCGTCGGCTCGACGACACTGTTCGAGGCTGTCGTGGGCCGGCGTGCCGACGTGGCGCACACGATCGGCTACCGGCGCCGCAAGGGCGTACTGCCGATGCTGGAGCAGCTCGCGCGCGACGTGACCGGTTGGGACGCGCACGTGGTGCCCGGGTTCGAGCTGCTCGCCTGGACTCAGAACGACGACCACGTGCGCCGCTCGGCGCCGCCCGCCATCACGCTCGGCGGATTCGTGCCGCCGCCCGCCTCGGAGCGCGTTGGCACCGCGAACGTACGCGACCGCGACCCCATGGACCGCCTCGGCGGGCCTTTCGAGGGAACGGCCCACACCGTGGACGTGCGGCATCCGGCCCGCGACGAAGGCCGCTACGGGATCCACAACGCGCTCGTGTTCCTCTGGCGCCTCGAAGCCTTCCCGCTCCAGCGCACCGACGCGGCACGGGTAGCCCCGGCCGACCTGACGCGCTGGACGTTCTCGTCGATCGGCGCTCCCGTGCAGCTGTTTGCCGCCCGGCAGCCCGTCCCCGACACACCGGGCATCGCAGGCGAGCACAACGTCCGCGGGCCGGTGCGGGCTCTGGCGTTCTCCGCGGCACCGGCGGAGTGGTACGGCGAGGACCTGAGCTTCGTCGTCCACGGGATCGATCCCTCACTCGTCATCTGCAAGGACCTTTCCAACTGGTCGGCGCCGCCGGGCGGCAACGTCGCGATCGACGTGAAGCTCGGCCGCATCATGTTCGGCGCCGCCCTGCCGACGAAGGCCCGCCACGAAGTCAGCTACCGCTATGGCTTCAGCACCCGGATCGGCGGCGGCCCCTACAAGCGCGAGCGCCGCCGTGACCGGCCGGCCTGGGAGCGGCCCGACCTCGGGGCCGATGTCGATCCGGTGGTCGACCCGGAGGGCTTCGGCGCCCTGATCAGGGTGCCGAGCCAGCAGCCGACACTCCAAGCGGCGCTGGGGGCGTGGATCCCGGCCGCTTCGATGCGCACCGTCATCGAGATCGAGGACTCGGGCACCTACACGCTGCCCACCGGGGGGCTCACGATCCCGGCGCTGCCGGCGGCGCAGCCCGGGCGCGAGCTGGTCATCCAGGCACGCAACCAGGTGCGCCCGACGCTGGTCGGCGACGTGGTCGTCGCGAGCACACAACTCAGCCGCCTCGTGCTCGACGGCTTCCTGATCGCCGGCACGATCGCGGTCCAGGGAGCGCTTGCGGAGCTGGTGATAAGGCACTGCACGCTCGTCCCGGGCGTGACCCTGACCGCCGACGGCGATCCCGCGACGCCCGCCGCGGCGAGCCTGACGGCGGCCGCAAGCACCACCTCGCGCAGCCTGATCATCGAGCGGTCGATCACCGGGCCGCTTCGCGTGCCCTACGGCGCGACGCTCAGCATCTCCGACTCGATCGTCGACGCGCCCGAGCGCGCGGACGGCAAGCCGCGCGTGGCCTTGGCGGCGCCGCCGACCGGTGGCGCGGCCGAGGGTGCGCAGCCTGGCCCGACCACCACGGTCGAGAGCAGCACGCTGCTCGGCCTGGTCAACGTGCGCGAGCTGACGCGGGGCTCCAGCTCGATCTTCGCCGACGGGCGCCTGCTCTGCGAGCGCCGCCAGCAGGGTTGCCTGCGCTTCTCGTCGTTCGAGCCCGACGGCTCGCAGACCCCACGCCGCTTCCGCTGTCAGCCCGACCTCGTGCTCGAGGCCGCCGCCCCGGGAGCCGACCTCGACCTGATCGCGGCGGCTGTGCGTCCGCGCTTCACCTCCGAGCGCTACGGCACCCCGGCCTACACGCAGCTCATCGACGGCGGGCCGGCCGAGATCGCAAGCGGCGGCGAGCAGGGCAGCGAGATGGGCGCCTTCCACCACCTCTACCAACCCCAGCGCGAGGCCAACCTGCGCATGCGCCTCGAGGAGTACCTGCCCTTCGGCCTCGAGCCGGGGCTGATTCACGTGACCTGAGGAGAGACCTCATGGCTGGCGACTACACCCGTTTCACATACCGCCCCGAGGACGCCCACTCCGCAGTCCTGATGCAGCAGGGCCGCGTCGAGCTCGACGCCGACTGGAACGAGCTGGTCGAGCTGATCCAGCGGCGGCTCCGCGTGGAAACGGTCGACGTGATCGGCCGCTGCGGCGTCCCGCGCGAGACGCTCGAGGGCTTCAAGATCGGCGGGACGGTCTCGGGCGGGCTCAGGATCGGCGCTGGCCGCTGCTACGTCGACGGGCTGCTCGCCGAGAATCGCGGCACAGGGACCGACCTGCGCGAGCCGGTGTGGGGCGAGCGCGTGCACAAGGACCCGACCGCCTATCTCGACCAGCCCTACCTGAAGCCGGCACCGAATCCGCCCGCCGGGACGGGCCCCCACCTGGTCTACCTCGACGTGTGGGAGCGCGAGCTCACGGCCGCGGAGGATCCGGACCTCGTCGAGCCCGCGGTCGGCGTCGACACCGCGAACCGGCTCCAGACGGTGTGGGCTGTTCGCATCGAGCCGAACATCGGTGCCGGCGTGACGTGCGACGGCGACTGGTCCACCGTCTCGCAGTGGGCCGACATCACCCGGCCGTCCGGCGCGAGGCTCACGAGCGCCGCCCAGGGGACGGTGGCGCCGCCCGATCCTTGTCACGTCTCACCCGCAGGCGGCTATCGCGGCGTTGACAACCGGCTTTACCGCGTGGAGGTGCACGACGACGGCTCCCGCACGGGGCGGCCGCCGAGCTTCAAGTGGTCGCGCGACAACGGCGCGGTGGCCGCGGAGCTGCGGTCGATGTCGGACGAGACGCAGAGCACCGTGGCGGTCGGCGTGCGCCGCATCGGCCGCGACGGGACGCTGCGCTTCAAGGAAGGCGACTGGGTGGAGCTGACGGACGACGTGCGCGAGTTCGCCGGCGTGCCCGGAGTAATGGGGAAGATCGCGCCGAACGGCGTCGACGCCCAGGCCAACGAGCTCACGCTGATCGGACCGCTCGAGGCCAAGGTCGACAGCACCAAGAACGCCCGCGTCCGCCGCTGGGACCAGCAGGCGCAGGTCGATTCCAACACCGGCGCGATCCCGATCGGCACTACGCCGACCACCACGCCGTTCAAGCTCGAGTACGGGATCGAGGTCAGCTTCGATCTCGAGGCTCCCGGCGACTGGCACGCCGGCGACTACTGGGTGTTTGCCGCGCGCGCCGGTGCCGAGGCGGGAACGATCGAGGAACTCCAGGCCGAGCCGCCGCGCGGCACGCGCCACCACTACTGCCGGCTCGCGCTGCTCGAGAGCGGCGCCCCAACCGACTGCCGCGTGCTCTATCCGCCCGAGCCGCCGGCCGCGCGCGCGTGCTGCGACTGCGACATCTGCGTGACCCCCGCCTCCCATGCAGACGGGACGCTCACGATCCAGGACGCGATCGACAAGATCAAGAACACCGGCGGCAAGGTCTGCCTGGCGGTCGGGAACTACGTGATCAAGGAGACGATCCGCATCTGGAACGCCCGCTCGCTCACGTTTGCCGGGAAAGGCGTGCGCACCGTGATCGACCATCGAGGCAAGGGCCCGGCGATCGACATCCTCACCTCCGCCGAGGTCATGGTCGACCACATCGGCATTGCCGGCGCCCGCGCGAAGGCGGCCAAGGCGGGCGAGGTCGACATCGGTGTGTCGGTGCGGAACTCGATCGGCGTCACGGTCCAACGCTGCTTCATCAGCGAGGCCGGCGCGCTGACGGGAGCCAAGGACAAGCTCGGCGCGACGGTAACCAAGGCGCCTAGCAAAGGCGCCGCGGGCATCGGAATCGGACTGGCCGGCTTCGTGGCCGAGATCGCAATCCGCGAGAACGTGGTGATCGCCGACATCGGCGTCGCGGCGCTCCCGGCGCTCGGGCCGATCGACGCGAAGGACGGCGCGCTGTCTGTGGGCGCGAAGGACGCGGCGGCCTGGAAGCAGCTCGCCAAGGCGATGAAGGCCACGATCGAGAACCTCCAGCGCTACCTCGTCACGCACGGCCTGTGGATCGAGGACAACCTCTTCGCCTGCGAGCGCGTGGGCGTGGACCTCGGGCGCGCGGGCAGGCTTGCCTCCGGCGTGGACGCCACGAGCGGGCTCCTGCTCTACCTCGGCGAGACGCGCGTTGCGGGCAACGCGATCTACCTGTGCACGGAGGCCGGCATCGTCGCGACCGGCCTCGTGCCGACCGACCGCGCAGTCGTCATGCGCCAGCTTGGGTCGGCGCTCGAGGAACTGGCCGTTGGCGCGCTCAAGGTCAACCTGCCGGCGCACTTCCAGATCAGCCTGCCAAACCTCGGCGGCGCTGTGCTCGGCGCCGCCTCGAGCGCGGCACGGCTCGAGATAGTGCGGAACCAGCTCGGGATCGCGGGCTGGGGCATCGTCGTCGCATGCGACCAGACGCGCGTTGTGGGCAACGACGTTTGCGGCCTCTTCACGACGGCCGAGCGTCCGGCGAGCGGCGGCATCGTCGTCCTGCGCGGGACGCGCGGCTCCAACCTCGACGGTGTCGAGATCGTCGACAACCGCGTGCGGACGATGATCGGTCACGCGATCAGCGTCCTCGCGCCGGTGAATGGCGCGCGGATCGCGGGCAACACAGTTGAGACCAGCACAGGTTGCGGGGTCTACGTGGCCGACGACAGCAAGCGATCCACGGTGGTCGTATCCGGCAATCAGCTCTTCGAGGTTGGCAACGGGGCTCGCAGCGGTGTGGCGGGCGTCGCCGTGCTGGTAGCCGGCGCCGCGCGCGCCGACATCGAGAGCAACGTGATCGTCGGGGCGGGCGGCTACGACGTGGCCGCGCCGTCACGAGTCGGGATCTTCGGGTGGCTCGTAGGCGAGCTGCGCATTGCTTCCAACGAGATCCGCCAACTTGGGCCCGCTGTCCAGTTCACCGGGACCGCAGCTGGGATCGCGTTCGACGCGTTTTCCAAGCACAACCAGGTCGAGGGGAACGTCGTGCGCCTGGAGAACAGCTACGGTGCCGGGCGCGCAGCCGTGACTGCTCTGGCCGCGGGCTTCCACCAGGTGGTCAACGACGTAATCACCAGCAAGCTCGCCGGGTTCGAACAGGGCGGGCTCGTCGGCGAGGGCTTCGTCTGGACGGGAGGGCCGGGGCCAGGGTCGTACTCGGTGCACGGCAATGTGTTCGAGGCCGGCGGGAACGATTGCGCAGCGATGGTCGCGGCGCCAGGGCGAATTTCGTTCTCCAACAATCACTGCCTCGTGACGGGCAGCGTGGCCGCACAGGCGGTGGCGTATCTCTACGCCTATTGGCCGGGAGCGGTGATCGCGAGCGCGAACCAGCTTGAAAGCTGGCAGAAGACGCTTTCACTGAAGCTCGATACCCCGCCGCTGGCCGGCGCCGGCTACGCCCTCACGGTCGTCGGAAACGTCGGCAATGGCGGCTATGAGCTGCTCGGCTCCCCGATACCGGCGCCTTGGGACGCCCTCAACATCACCATCTGAGGAGGCCTCGATGCCCTACACGACGACATCGGACGAGCGGACGGTCGGAGAGCTCGTCACACGCATCTTCGGCGTCGGCGAGCGCAGCAAGGCCGGGCGAGCGGCCGCCAAGGAGCTGCTGGCTCTAAATCCAGAGCTGAAGGAGGTCAAGAACCTGCCGGCGGGGACGTTCGTGGAGGTCCCGGAGCTGGAGGATGTCGAGCTCAAGCACCCCCTCCCCGAGCTCACCGAGGCCGCGCCGGCCACGCTCGTGGCGAGCCTCCGCGCGGCAACCGGAGCGCTCGAGGACGCCTTGGCGGCCGAGGCCGACGACGCGCGCAAGCAGGCGAATGAGCAGCTGAAGGCACTGCGTTCGACCGACACCAAGCGGGGCGCCGAGGAGCGCCCTGACGGGAAGGCCGAGCTCGCCGCCGCGACCGCGGCCGCGGAGGCCTACGTGGCGACGATCCGGGCGGCGAAGGCCGAGTGGCGCAAGGGCGCCGCCGACCTCCGGAAGGACCTTGACGAGTTGCTCGTGCTCCTGGGCGATCCGACCGTCGGCGATCGTTAATCGTCGCCAAGCGAGTCCTCCAGCGAGACGCGGTCCGGCAGCGTGACGTGCCCGCGCAGCACCACGCCCTCGGTCGCATGCACGACACAGCCGTAACCGACGAACGAGCGACCCTCCAGCTCGATCTCGCCGCCACTCGTCCTGAAGACGCAGCCGTCGCGGATCTCCGAGTTCGCCCCAATACGGATCGACCCTCCTTCCAGCTGGAAGTGGCTCGTAGCCCCGATCCGCGTGCCGTCGGCGATCTCCAGCACCGACTCCTTCCCGGGCTCCGCCTCGATGATCACGCCCGGCGCGAACCGAACGCGATTCCCAAGCCGCAGCGTCAAGCTGCCCGGTTCTCCGGGCGGCTCGTCTCCTGCCAGCACGAATGGGTTCCGCACGAGCACGACTCCCTCTCCCACCTCGACCTGGAGCCGGATTCCTACCCACTTCATGCGGGTCGTCGCCCGCCGCACCCAGACTGCCAGCTGAACCCGCCGCCACAGTGCGAGCAGCGTCCCCACTGCCTTAGACGCGCCGCAGCCGGACCAGCATGAACTGGGTTCCGCCGCCCACGTACTGCTCGATCTCCATGCCGCCGTCCGCCGCGGCCGCGCGCAGGTCGTCGAGGTCGATCGACGAGCCCAGCCATGCCTCGTGCGTCTGGCCGCCCGGGGCGCGGCCGATCAGTACCCGCATGCGTTCGCGCAGCGACGGCGACCACTCGTGAACCGCCGGCAGATTCGACAGGACGAGCGCGGTCACGCCACCCGGCCGCAGCACGCGACCGACCTCGCGCACGTAGCCCAGCGTTATCCGAGGGTCCGGTATGTGCTGGAACACCACGTGCGAGATCACCACGTCCGCGCTCGCGTCGTCGATCCCCGCCAGCGACATCCCGTCGCCGTGGATCCACTCCACGTTCGCCAGCTGCGGGTTCTCGCGCTGCGCCAGCTCCAGCATCTGCGTCGACACGTCAAGCGCCTTGACGGAGGCCACCCGCTCGGCGATCACCCGGGTCAGGCGGCCGACGCCGCAGCCGATCTCGACCACCACCTGGTCCGAGGTCAGCGTCAGGTTCAGCTCCCCCAGGATCCAGTTCAGGTCCGTGCGCCCCATGTCCCAGAAGCGCTGGGCCTCGCCCGGATCCTTGTAGTTGATCCGGTTGTCGACGAAATAGAACGCGTCCTCGCGCGCTCGCTCGTCCCAAAACTCCCGCATGCCCGTCATGACCCGCAACGAAAATAACCCCAAACAGGGGTCGTCCGGCTACTTGATGCGGAGCGCGGCGAGCGCGGCTTATCGCGGCGGGAACTGCCCCGGGCCCGCTGGCGGAACCTGGCCGGGACCTCCTGGCGGGACCTGGCCGGGCATCTGCGGAGCGCCGGCGCCGGGAATAGCGGGAGCAGGCGCAGGCGTGGGCCCTGAGTCCGGCACGGCCTCGAGCGCCGCGATGTCCGGCGCACGCTCGTCCTGAGCCTCGATGTAGTTGATCGAGGACGGATTCACGTAGATCGACTCGTCGCCCCAGGGCCGGTCGAGCCGGGCGAAGCCCCCGGACGCCAGCTTCTCAGCGACCGCGTCCGGCGAGTCGCTGACGGTTACCTGTTCTCCGTTGGCAAAGAAGATCCGGGTCGGCATGTGGCGATCCTAACGGCGCGCCTGGACGCGAGCCGGCAATCGCGGTCAGCAGCCGCCTGCAACGGCCGGAAGGATGGTCACTTCGTCGCCGTCCTCCACCGAGGTCTCGAGCCCGTCGAGGAACCGGATGTCCTCCCCCTGCACGTACACGTTGACGAAGCGGCGCAGGTCGCCATCCTCGGCGATCCGCTCCTTGAGGCCCTGGAAGCGGTCGTAGAGACCGTCGAGGACGTCGCCGACGGTGGTCGCCTCGTCGACCACCGCCTCGGACTCGCCATCCGTGACGCTGCGCAGCTGCGCCGGAATCTTGACCGTGACGCCCATCGGAGCGCGAATGCTACGCAGCCGCGCCGACAGGCTCCGGTACGGCCGCTTCGAACGCAGCCAGCGACGGCTCAATCTCGTGGGTCTCGAAGGTCCCGCGGACCACGTCCAGCGTCTTCAGGCCCTCGCCGGTGATCACCGCCACGACCCGCTCGTCGCTGCGGATGTCGCCGCGCTCCGCCAGCTTGCGCAGCACCGCCGTGGTCACTCCGCCGGCCGTCTCCGTGAAGATGCCGGTGGTCTCCGCCAGCAGGCGGATGCCCTCGACGATCTCGTCGTCGGTCACCGAGTCAACAGCGCCGCCGGTCTTCCGCGCCAGCTCGACCGCGTACGGGCCGTCAGCCGGGTTGCCGATGGCAAGCGACTTGGCAATCGTGTCCGGCTTCTGCGGCTTGCAGACGTCCCAGCCCTGCTCGAACGCGTGCGCCACCGGGGAGCACCCCAGCGCCTGGGCGCCGTTCATCGCCGGCGCGTCGCCGTCGACCAGGCCGACCTCGCGCCACTCCTCGACGCCGCGCGCGATCTTCGTGAACAGCGACCCCGACGCCACCGGCACCACGATCCGATCGGGAATCGACCACCCGAGCTGCTCGCAGATCTCGAACCCGAGCGTCTTCGAGCCCTGCGAGTAGTAAGGCCTCATGTTCACGTTCACGAACGCCCAGTCGCGCTCGGCCGACAGCTCGGTGCAGAGCCGGTTGACGTCGTCGTAGTTGCCGCGCACGGCCACGAGCTTGGTGCCGTAGACGCCGGTCGCCAGGACCTTCTGCTCCTCCAGGTCCGACGGGATGAAGACGTACGAGTCGAGCCCCGCAGCCGCCGAATGCGCGGCCACCGCGTTGGCCAGGTTGCCGGTCGACGCGCAGGCCACCACCTGGTAGCCGAGCTCGCGCGCCTTGGCGATCGCCACCGTCACCACGCGGTCCTTGAACGAGTGGGTCGGATTCGCCGCGTCGTTCTTGATCCAGACCTCGCCGAGGCCGAGCTTCTTGGCCAGCCGGTCGGCGCGGATCAGCGGCGTCATCCCGGCCGCCAGCGGCGTCCGGGGGCGCTGCTCGAATGGCAGGAAGTCGGCGTAGCGCCAGATGTCCAGCGGGCCCGCCTGGATGCGGCGACGCAGCTCGTCGGCGTTGAGGCCCGTGAAGTCGTAGGCGACCTCGAGCGGACCGAAGCAGTTGTCGCAGACGTACCTCGCCTCGAGCGGGTACTCGGCGTGACATTCCTTGCACTGAAGCGCTTGCGCGGGCATTAGCCCAACACCCCCTATATGAAATTGGCCTCCGCTCTGTCTCTGTGACGCGGAGGCCGAAGCGCTTCCTGTCACATCTCTCGGACTTCGTGGTCCGACGGAATTGGCACCTTCCCTCGCCGCGCTTTGTGGCTTGGCTCAGTGGTTGCCGGGGCTTCATAGGGCCGTTCCCTCCACCCCTCTCGATGCGAGCGGTTATGTCTGCGTCGCAGAATAGCGAGAGCGCGCCCGGAAGGCGAATCCCGCATGCTCACTGGGTAGACTGGATCTTGAGCAACACCGTGAATCCCATGCTGGACGACCCACTCAGACCCGATGCCCAACCTGCCGAGGCCACGCTTGCGCCGCGCCACCCGGGCTCGGGGGGTCGCGGAAGCTCAACCAGGGCCCGCTGAGCCGCGGGTCGAGATCGTCGAGTACGACGGTCTCCGCTGGATCAACATCGAGCGCCCCGCCCCGGTCGACCAGGCCTGGCTCGAGGAGCACTTCGAGTTCCACCCGCTGGACTACGAGGACGTTCGCTCGCGCAACCAGCGGCCGAAGATCGACGAGTACGAGGACTACCTCTTCATCGTTCTGCAGTTCCCGGTCTTCGACAAGAAGATCGGCCGGCTGAACGCCGAGGAGCTCGACATCTTCATGGGTCAGGACTACCTGATCACGATCCCGAACGGCCCGCTCCAGCCGGTTGAGTACCTGTTCGAGCGCTGCCGCACCAACGAGGAGCTGCGCGAACAGCTCTTCGCCCGCGGCTCCGGCTACCTGCTCTACCGGCTGGTCGACGACAGCTTCGACTACTGCTTCCCGATGCTGCGCAAGATTGGCAACAAGCTCGACGCGCTCGAGGACGACATCTTCGAGGGCCGCTCCGACGAGGTCGTCCGCGACATCTCAAACGTCAAGCAGGAGATCATCAACTTCCGCAAAGTGATCCGGCCGCAGCGCCCGGTCCTGCGCGATCTCGAGAAGGTCAAACAGCGCTACCTCGCCTCCGACATCGACCTCGAGATCTACTTCGACGACGTCGTCGACGCCCACGAGCGGATCTGGGACATGCTCGAAAACTACAAGGAGGTGATCGTCGGGCTCGAGGAGA
>DATBDN010000145.1:0-2859 GCA_036269895.1 Thermoleophilaceae bacterium | reverse complement strand
CTCCCACCACGTGACGTGCGAGTGGCCGCCGTCTGGGGCGCGTTCGAGCCAGCCGACCTCGGCGCGGACCTGGTCGTATTGCTCCGTGGAGACGCCTCGAAGGATGACGTGCGCGACGACGGGCATCGCGTGCTCCCATCCGCGATTCCGCCGTGCGTTGCAACGGAGAGAGCATTTGTTCGCCGTCGCGGAGGTCGGCGACGGTCGTTCCGCCTGAGGGCTACCGCGGCGGCGTGGGGAGCAGGACGCCATAGACGCGCCGGACGCGGAGCCGGATGACCATTCGCCGGGCCTCGACCATCTGCTCGAAGAACGGTTCCTCGTCCTGCTCGCCCATGAGCGTCGTGTGCAGTTCCAGCAGCTCCCGGCACACGGCGTCGCCCGGCGTCGCGGCGACCTCGGTGGGCTCCGCGTCGCACTCGGCGACGGCGTAGGACCAGAAGTGTCCGCCCGAGACGTGCAGCGACGCGCGTGTGTCGCGTCGTACGATCCTGCCCTTGACGCGATCGGCGGTGGTCGAGACCCGCGCGACGCGCTCGGTGTCGTCCCAGGCGTAGAGGACATTGGTCAGGTGCGGGTAGCCGTCGCGCTTCACGGCCGCCATGACGGCCTCGCGGCTGTTCGCGATCAGCTCGAGGAGTGCGCGCTCGTCCGCCATCGCGGTGAACCCTAGGCGCCCGACGAGGGTTTCTGCTCGCGCGACGCGCGGGGCTGGGAACCGCGCCGCATCAGGAGCGGAACCTAGAAGCCGAGTGTCTCGGGGACGAGGATGACGGTGATGCGGTCTGAGGGTTCGTGGTGGATGATCAGGGTCTTCGCGAGCAGGCTTCCGGGATAGCCCGCTTGCTGCATGCGGGCGTACTCTCGGGGCAGGCTGTATTCGCGTACGCGGCGGAGGCCTTCGTCGAGGTCGTGGACGAGCTTTTGGTGGCCGACGACGAGGATGACGTTGCCGCCGGCGTAGGCGTAGGCGCCGAGTTGGCTACCGGATCCGGAGCCGACGACGATCTGGCCGTCGTCGGTGACCGCGTGTGCGCTGCCGACGATGTAATCGGGTGCCGCCCCGAGCTTTCGCATCTCGCGCCCCTGTGTCGCGCGGTCGAGTTTGTTCAGGCGAGAGCGGAGGGAGTCGTAGCGTCCGGACTCGTCGATCTCGCCGGTGATGCCCAGTTCGCGCATCGTCTCGGAGAGCGCGATGTGGACTTCGGCGCCGTCCGGGATCGCGTCCAGGACGAGTCGTCGGGCCTGTTCGGCGTTGTCGGCGACCTGCGCTTTGAAGCCGCGGCTGTTCAGTTCGGCTGCGGTGCGCTCGAGGTGGGCGCGGTCCGCTGGCCGCTCGAACTCGAGGTTGAGCGGGCCGGGGTCGGGAAGCGTGATCGACATGCTCGGACTCCTTCGTTAGGGAGCGGCGAAAAGGGGGCGGCGAGAACTACTTTGTCCGTTATCAATCGTTTAGCTATTACAAGCTATTTGTAAACTACACTACACCGCAATGGCTGCGACGGGATCCGACGCGCGGACGGCAGTGCCGTCGAGTCTTCTGATTGCGCAGCTCGCGCGTGGGACGCGCCGCCGGATCGAGGAGGCCGTGGCGCCACTGGGACTGCGCCCGCGGGAGCTGCTTGCGCTCCAGCATCTCCGGGAGCGGGGGCCGTCCGCTCAGCAGATGCTCGTCGAGTCGCTCGGCATCGATGCGACGAATCTGGTTGGCGTCCTGAACGGTCTCGAGGATGCTGATCTGATCCGGCGTCGCCGTGACAGAGCCGATCGGCGCCGCGCGATCATCGAGCTCTCAACGAAGGGCAAGCAGGTGCTCGCGAAGCTCGACCGCGCTCTGCGCGAAGTCGACGACGAGATGCTCGCGACGCTTACGGCCTCGCAGCGTGAAGCTTTCGGCGGCCTCCTCGCACAGGCCGTGGAGAACATCCACGCCGACTGTGCCCAGCCAAGCGACGAGGGCTGCTAAGTGCCAACGCTGCTGAGGGCCGCGCGGGGAACTCCCGTCTCCTCTGGCGCTCAAGCGCGAGATCGCTAATCGGCTCCGAGCACTTTGAAGTTCTTGCTGACGAAGATGTGGTGCGGCCAGTTGACGCCGATGTTGTGGACCTCGTAGTCGCCGTTGCTGAGCCCGACGACTCGATCGATGATGCCTCCTGGATAGGTTGCAAGTGCGGCTTGCGTCGCCTTGTTTGCGGTGGTGCCGCCGACGATCGTGCCGGAGCCCTGCTGGTAGTTGGCCGGGATCTGGCCGACCGACTTCGCGGTGCTGGCCGCTCCGCGCGTAAAGGGAACGACCGTCGAGGCCGTGTTCGAAGTGCTGGCCGGCGGTTGCAGGATGACCTGGGCCGCCGTGATGGTGGTGCTGTCAACCGTGCCGATTACGAGGGCGGTCTGGCCTGTTGTGACGGCGCTCGCGGCCGCCGCGGTTGTGGGGTTCTTATACGTTGTTGACGTCGTCTCCTTGACGGTTACCTTCTGGCCCGCCGAGGTCACGAGCGTGAAGCCCAACGTCGAGATGTCGTTCACCGTGCCGATCGATCCGCCCGCGGCCGGTCCCGAGCGCGCGTTGGATCCGCCGCTGCCCGCGCCCCGAAAGGCTAGGGGCGCTGCTGTCGCATTGGCGGTGGCCGGGCTGCTGCTCGATGTCGCGCTGACGATTCCATACGCGCTACCGGCCACCGCGGCGGCCGCGAGTCCGGCGAAGAAGAAGCGGACGGGTTTGGGCGAGAACATTGCGGTGCTCCTTTTGTCGTGTGCTTCCACGATGTGGACACCCACTAAGGGCACAGTGAACCGGCCCTGAGAAGTTGCTGAGACTTGCGCTACGAAGCTGGTCTGACTGACTCGAACGGTCGACCC
>DATBDN010000144.1:0-8776 GCA_036269895.1 Thermoleophilaceae bacterium | reverse complement strand
TGCCGGGCCTGCCCGAGCGCCATGTGCAGGCCAAGGACTGGGAGTTCTTCCAGCACTTCCTCGAGGACGCGCAACCCCCGTACACGCTGGAGGAGACCCAGCGCTACATCGAAGCGTGGTCGCAGCCCGGGGCGGCCACGGCGATGATCAACTACTACCGCTTCGCGGTTCGGCACGGGTCGGGCGAGATCGTTCCGATCGCGGCGCCGACGCTCGTCATCTGGGGCGGCAGCGACCGCTTCCTCGGCCCGACGCTCGCCGAGCCCCACCACGATGACGTGCCCAACCTCGACCGCGTCGAGCGCCTGCCAGACGCCTCCCACTGGGTCCACCACGACGAGGCCGAGCGCGTCAACCAGCTGCTGATCGATTTCTTCGCGCCCGCGCGCGCGACGTCGACCGCCTGACCGGAGAGGGTCTCCTCAGGCGAGGTGTTCAGGACGTATCAGCTGGCCGCCTCACGGACGATGCACCGAAAGCCGATGTGGCTCGTTGACGTGTCGACCGCCTCGGCCTGACGCGCGGCGGGCCGGTAGCGCAGGCAGTAGTTCGGCGCGCACAGGTGTGAGCCGCCCTTGATCACACGCCGCGGCGTGGCCTCTCCGGCGACCAGGCTCCGGTCGGCGTCGGCCACGCGCGGGTTGCGCGGCGCGCAGCAGGAGCTCCCTGCCTCGTCAGCTTCGTGCGGCGCGAAGTAGTCCGCGGTCCACTCCCAGACGTTGCCGGTCATGTCGTACAGGCCATAGCCGTTCGGGTCGAAGCTCCCGACCGGTGACGTGCCGACGTAGCCGTCGGTCCGCAGGTTCTGCCACGGGAACTCGCCCTGCCAGGTATTGGCCATCATCCGCCCGCCGGGAGCAAACTCGTCGCCCCACGCGAACACGGCGCCGTCGAGGCCGCCACGTGCCGCGCGCTCCCATTCGGCCTCTGTAGGCAGCGACTTGCCGGCCCAGGCCGCATACGCCTCGGCGTCCTCCGGCGCGACCTGCACCACTGGGTGGCGCTGCCGCCCCTGGACCCCGGATTCCGGCCCTTCCGGTTGGGACCACTTGGCGCCCGGGACGTACGCCCACCAGTTCGCCCAGTTACGCAGATCGACCGGCCCTTCGGACGGACGGAACACAAGCGACCCGGGGACGAGCAGCTCGCGGTCGGCCCCGGGAAAGTCAACCGGGTCGAGCGGGCGCTCGGCAACCGTGACGTATTCGGTCGCGGCGACGAAGCGGCGGAACTCCCTGACCGTGACGGGGTGGTGGTCCATCCAGAAGCCGTCGACCGCGACACGGTGCACCGGTCGTTCCTCCGGATAGAAGTCGGGCGAGCCCATCGCGAACGTCCCGTCGGGCACCCAGGCCATCCCCGGGTGCGGCGCCGCGCGCGGGCTGCGGTCCTGAGCGATCACAGCGCACATTCTGGGGCATCGCGCATCGATCGTCGTCACCCGGTTCGGACGAACTGAGAGCCTGATGACCCTCATAGCGCAGTGGCGCCGTCCCCGACGGCGCCACCTCGACGCGCGGCAGGGCGCGAAGGAGCGCGTGAATCTCTGCGGCGGAGCCTCGGCAAGCAGATCGTTGAGCGCGCGACGCAACGACCGCTCGGCTGAATCGAACGCGCGCGCTTCTCGGCCCGACTCAAACGCCAGCTCTTGGCGGCGGCGCGGATGCCGGGCATGCTGCCCGACGCCGACGCCTGAGTGCGCGCTTACTCGCGCGCAAGCATCGCGGCCGCGGCACGCTCCAGATCTACGTACGGCTCGCCGCTGACGTCGACGGCGACCGCCCGGAGCGTCCCCCCCGCGAAGGCCCAGGGGCGCTCGCCGGGGAGATCATCCGTCACGGCCTGATAGGCCCGCCCGACGACGACAGCGGCGCCGATGCCGAACGGGCCCGGCTGCGTCTGGATCCGTCCCTCGCCGACCTTCGTCTCGCCGTGGTAGAGCGAGAGCATCCCGGTGGCGATGCCGGGGGCGACCTCGCCGTCCTTGTCGAACGCCGCCGAGATGATCTGGTTCTCGGCGACGGGCAGGTCCTCGGTCGCGTCGATCGTCTGCGCGAGGCTGCCCACGAAGTTGTAGACGTAGTGCAGCCGGTTGCCCTTGACGTAGAGCGTGTGGCCACCGAAGTGCGAGCCCTGTGAGAACAGGACGCCCGACGCATCGGCGCCGGCGATGTCGAGCACCGCACCGATCACGTAGGAGCGGTTGCGAATGTTGACCGCCTGTGCCTCCGGCACGCCTGCGACGTCCGGGAAGTAGCGGTAGCGGCTGCGCGGGCTCGTGAGCTGCGGGCGCGGCGTCGTCATGATCTCGATCGCCGAGCGATCGTCGAGCGGGAAGGCGTCGTTTGCCCCGGCCTCTCTGAACCAAAGGTTCACCAGCTCGCGCAGCTTGTCGGGGTCCTCGTCCGCGCGGTTGTGGAGCTCCGAGCGATCGGCTTCGGTCTGGTACAGCTCCCACTCGTCGTCGTTGAAGTGGCTCCAGCCGCTGATCGTCGGATGGGTCGTCACCGCCTTCCAGCCCTCGTGCCAGATCGCGCGCGAGCCGAGCATCGAATAGAACTGCGTCGTCCGATGCCCGGACGCCTTGGCGTCGTTGAAGCTGTAGCGCATGCTGACGCCGTCCATGTTCGATTGGACGTGGCCTTTGATCACCTGCGGCGGCTCGACACCGAGGCAGTCCAGCACCGTCGGCACGATGTCGATCGCGTGGTGGTACTGGTGTCGGATCTCGCCGCGCGCCTCGATGCCGGCCGGCCAAGTGACGATGCAGGCATCCGACGTGCCGCCGTTGAACTCGTAGCGCTTCCACATCTTGAAGGGCGTGTTGAACGCCATCGCCCAGCCGTTCGGGTAGTGGTTGTAGGTGCGCGGGCTGCCGAGCTCGTCGATCAGCGCCAGGTTCTCGGCCAGATCGTCGGGGATGCCGTTGAACACCTTGTTCTCGTTGACCGAGCCGTTCGGGCCACCCTCGCCGCTGGCGCCGTTGTCGGACACGACGATGATCATCGTGTTCTGGAGCTGCTCTGACTCCTCGAGGTAGTCGAGCAGGCGGCCGATCTGGTCATCGGCGTGGGAGAGGAAGCCCGCATAGACCTCCGCCATGTGCGAGAAGAGCCGCTTCTCGTCGTCTGACAGTGAATCCCATGGCCGCGTGGTGTCGAGCGGCGGGAACGGCTGTCCGTCGGGACCCTGGCGGGTCTCGGGCGTGCCGAGCGGGTTGATCGCCGGCAGCTGGGTGTCGGCGGGGACCAGGCCCATCTCCTTCTGGCGCGCCAGAATCTCGTCGCGCATCGCCTCGTAGCCCTTGTCGAAGCGGCCCTTGTAGCGCTCGATCCACTCCTTCGGCGCCTGGTGCGGAGCGTGCGCGGCGCCCGGCGCGTAGTACAGGAAAAACGGCTTTTCGGGCGCGACGGCCTTCGCGTCCTTGATGAACTCGAGCGCCTTGTCGGTGATGTCGACCGAGAAGTGGTAGCCGTCCTCCGGGAGCGCCGGCTGGTCGACGGGATGGTTGTCGTAGACGAGGTCGGGATACCACTGGTCGGTTTCGGCGCCGAGGAAGCCGTAGAAGCGCTCGAAGCCGCGGCCGATCGGCCAGTTGCGGCGGGTCGAAGCGAGATTCATCTCGTCGGTCGGGCAGAGGTGCCACTTGCCGACCATGTACGTGTTCCAGCCGAGCTCGCCCAGGATCTCGGGCAGCATCCCGTTCTCGGGCGGAATCGTGCCGCTGGCGTTCGGAAAGCCGACCGCTGCCTCGGTGATACAGGCCATGCTGTTGCGCGTGTGGTTGCGCCCCGTGAGGAGGCACGAGCGTGTCGGGGAGCAAAGAGCGGTCGTGTGCCACTGCGTGTAGCGCGTTCCGCCCGTGGCGATGTTGTCGATGTTGGGCGTGTCGATCGGGCCGCCGTAGCAGCTCATCGCGCCGAAGCCAACGTCGTCGAGGACGATGTAGATGACGTTCGGCGCGCCATCGGGCGCGCGCGGGGGCTCGAACGGGGCCCAGTCGGGCTTCGACTCGCGGATGTCGACGTTGACGACTCCCTTGAACTGTTCAGGCATCTCGGGCTCCTCTGATGAACGCTTGCTGCGGATCCTCACCACCTAGCCCAGTCGGCGCGTCACCCGGTCTGGGTGAAGCGCGGTCTTCCAGCCCTAGTCGCCCGGCTCGGCGGCGGGCCTGGGGCGGGGCGGCAAGCCAATCGGCGCGGCGACGCTCAAGGCCGTGCTGGAGGCCCGGATGGACCAGAGCTTGTCCGCCTGGACGTGCGGCTCACGTAATCGTGATGACGACCTTGCCGCGTGCGTGCCCGCTTCTCATGTAGCGGATGGCCTGAGGGACTTCACTCAGCGGATAGGTCCGGTCGATGATCGGCGTGAGCTTCCGAGCCTCGATCAGTTCCTTGAGGACGATCATGTCCTGGTTGTTCTCTTTCGAGATGAACGTGCCCAGCTTCTGGCGCACGAACGGCGACAGGAGGAGCGCCCGGACCTGGCGATCGTTGCCTCCGAGCCAGCGTCCATCGCTCTCGCCTCCAGCGATTACGAGCGTTCCCTTCGGGGTGAGTGCGCGGCGGAGGCGCGACAACGACGATCTCCCGCCGATGTCGAGGACGAGGTCGTAGCGCGACCCGCCCGCCGCGAAGTCCTGGCGCGAGTAGTCGATGACCTGATCGGCGCCAATGGATCGAACCATCTCCACCTTGCTCGTGCTGCACACGCCGGTCACCGCTGCCCCGAAGGCCTTGGCCAACTGGACGGCATAGGTCCCGACACCACCCGACGCACCGATGATCAAGACATTCTGGCCGGGCTCGACACGCCCGTGGTCGCGCAGCCCTTGCAGCGCGGGCAACCCTGAGATTGCTATCACGGCGGCCGATTCCAACGGAAGGTTCGCCGGCTTGAGCGCGAGCTTGCTCACGTGGGCAGGCGCGTACTCGGCGAACGTGCCCTTGCCGATGCCGAACACCTCGTCGCCCGGCCGGAACTCAGTGACGTCATGGCCGACCGCTTCCACGACTCCGGCGACGTCCGAGCCGAGGGCAGCGGTCTTCGGCGCCCGCAGCCCGTAGCCGGCGAGGCGTAGCGGGTAGGGAAGGCCCGTCATCAGGTGCCAGACGCCCTGATCCAGACCGGCCGCGTGCACCCGTACCAGCACTTCGTCGATTCCGATCGTGGGGATGTCCACGTCTCGGAGTTCGAGTGTGTCGGCCGAACCGTAGTTGTGGCGGACGATCGCCTTCATTGGGTGTCTTCGTCACTCCGCGCACGAGATCGAGCGAACCAGCCGAAGAGGGCACCGAGCAGAGCGCCGCCCTCGGGGGCGAGCGGGAGGTCCGTGGTCACGCTGACCGCGATCCCGAGCGCCAGACCGATCACGGCTCCAACCGCGATGCCGGATCCTCGCATCTCAGGTTCGGGCAGCGGCCACGTCGGCCAGGTCGTCGAGCGAAGCGGCGATCGCAGCCGCCAGCGCGTCAGCGTCCGGCACGCTCTCGGGATCGGCGTAGACCCCGAAGCACGCCTCCCCGGCGACGCTCGTCATGCCGATCGAGACGCCGTGCTGGTCGGCTAGCGGAACGACCGGATAGGCCTCCTCGAGCCGGCAGCCGGCCATGTAGAGCGGTATGGGCGGTCCCGGGATGTTCGAGACGACGAGGTTGAATGTGCGTGGACTCGCTACGAGATGGGCGGCACGGTGTTGGAGCGTGCGTGGCGCGTACCCGAGTGCGCCGAGCAGCACATCGCCGCCCCGGGGCTCGCCGCCCGCCTTGCGGTCGCTCATTGCCGCCTGGACCAGTGCGAGTCTGCGCTCGGTGTCGGGCTCGTCGCATGGCAGTTCGACGAAGACGAACGAGATGCGGTTGCCGAGTTCGCCGGCGGCGCCGTCGTCGCGGACGCTCACGGGGACCATCGCCTTGAGCGGGACGGGTTCCTCTCCGCGGCCCATCAGGAATCGACGCAGTCCGCCGGCCGCCGCCGCGAGCAGCACGTCGTTGATCGTCCCGCTGTAGGCGCTCTTCACCGCGCGCAGTTCGTCGAGCGCGCGGTTCGCGCGACCGAGGCGTCGGCTCGACGAGATCGGCGCATTGAGCGCGCTCGGGTGCGCGGGGATGACCGAGCTGCGCGCGGCGCGCACCACGCGTGTGGCCGTAGCGATGCTCGCCGCCGGTTCCCGAACGATGTGGAACGGCAAGCGCGCCAGCGCTGCGAGCTGCCGCGCACGCGCCGCCAGGCCTTCGATCGCAAGCTCGAGCGGCGCCGGCTCGTGCACGGGCCGCCATCCGTCGCTCGCCTCATTTGGTGCCTCGGGGGTTTCGTCGAGGATCAGCGTGCTTAGCTCGACAGCGGCGACCCCGTCGACCATGCAGTGATGTGCCTTCCCGATGACGCCGATCCGCCCGTCGTCGAGGTCGTCGGCAATCCACAGCTCCCAGAGCGGACGCTCGTGATCGAGCGGCGCGGACAGGACCTCGTCGATGATCTCCGGGAAGCCACGCTCACGCACTGGTCGCACGTGATGCTCGATCTCGAAGTCAGGATCGTCGATCCAGACCGGATCGTTCAAGCCGAGCGGGACCTTGGCGAGCTTCTGCCGGTAGCGCGGCGCACGCGCTAGTCGCGCGGCAACGTGATCACGCAGCTGCTCGAAGCTTGGCGCCGGGCCGGTCTTGGGTGGCGCGAAGAGCGACGCCCAGCCGACATGCATGTGCGCGGTAGCGCTTTCGACTTCGAGAAACGACGCATCGAGTGCGGTTAGACGGGTGTGGGACATTCCGGCCTCCGTTTCCGAGTTCACCGACGTCGTCAGCGACGCGCGGAGCCGTAGCGCTATCCCGCCGAGTGAGGCCGGGCACTGCCGGCGCCGGTGTCCTCCTCGTCTCTGTCCCTCGCGATATTCGACCGTAGCACCGGCCGGAGCGCCCGTCAGTACGCCCTGCACAGATCGAGCGCGACCCTTCACGGCCCCGGCATCCATTTTCGCGTGCAGGCGGCTCGGCCGAGAAGTGAACAAAGCCTTACGGATGTGGTCCCGACGTAATTCAACGGGCTGTCGACAGACCGATCAGGTGCGGCCGGCTCGAGACCGCCCGCAGCCCACACCCCAACAAAAGGAGCAGTCATGCAGTTCATATGGCGCGCCCTGGCGCGCCGCCCATTTACCGCCTCCCTGCTGGCGACGGCGATCGGGGCCGGGGCCGCTCTGGCGCCGACGCCGGCGCTTGCGGCGGGCGGCGATTCCGTGGTCGGCCACGTCTACCTCGATGACAACACCGCCGGCGCGAACACGATTGCCGCGTTCGATCGGCATGCGGATGGCAGCCTGACGCCGGTAGCCGGATCACCGTTCAGTGCCGGCGGCGCCGGCACCGGATCCGGCCTCGCGTCGCAGGGCGCGATTCAGATCACCGACGATGGCCACTTCCTGCTCGCAGTCGACGCCGGCAGCAATCAGATCTCGGTGCTGAAGGTCAACAAGAACGGCTCGCTCAAGCCTGTGGACGTCACGTCCTCGGGCGGCAGCCTGCCGGTCAGCATCACGGTGCACCGCAAGCTCGTGTATGTCGCGAACGCGGCGGACGGCGGGGCCAACTACACCGGCTTCCGCTTGGCCGGCGACGGCTCGCTCTCGCGGATCCCGCACTCGACAGTGCCGCTGCCGGACGGCTCCCAGCCCGGAGACATCTTCTTCAACGGGACTGGGACGAAGGTCGTCGGGACACGAATCAACAGCTCGCTCATCGACAGCTTCGTCGTCGCGCCCAACGGGCGGCTCGTGGCTGCCCCCGGGTCGCCGTTCGCGGCGCAGGGTGTCGGTCCCTTCGGCAGTGAGTTCCGGCCGACGAACCCGAACCAGGTGTTCGTCTCAAATGCACACGACGGGGCGCTCGCGGGCACGGTCTCGGCCTTCAACGATCTCGCCGACGGAACGCTGTCGTCGATCGGCGCATCGCCGTTCCCCGACCACCAGACAGCCGCCTGCTGGGTCGAGATCACCAGGGACGGCAACGTTCTGTTCACGGTGAACACCGGATCCGGGTCGATCTCGAGCTACTCGATTGCTGCGGACGGTGCACTGACGCTGCTGGGCTCGACGCCCGTCAGCGCCGAGCGCGGCGTTGGAGCGGTTGACGCGCGACTCACGCCGGACAACGGCACGCTCTATGTGGACGAGAGCCGCGTAGGCACGGTCGCCGGGTTCGCCGTTGACGGAGGCAACCTGACCGAGCTGGCGAGCTCACCGACCGCGCTGCCGGTCGGTGCCGCTCCTGCGGGTCTCGTCGTCGACTAGGCACAAGCGCTAGGCCTGAGCACAGAGCCGGGGGCGCTGACCGCCCCCGGCTCTCGCGCGGCGCGGAGAGATCGGGCGCGCCGGCGCTAAACCCGCGTCAGCGCCCGCCCGGGCCCCAGCGACTTCTCCGCCTGCCGCTCCGGCGAGATCCGCACGACGCTCCACGCGAGGCCGCAGCGCTCCATCAGACCGATGACCGCCGCCGAGATGTCGACCTCCCACCAGCGCAATCCGTGCGCCGCCGAGCGCGGGAACGCGTGGTGGTTGTGGTGCCAGGCCTCGCCGAGTGAGGGCAGCGCCAGCCAGAACACGTTCGTCGAGTGGTCTTCGAGGGCGAAGCGCCGTCGTCCGAAGTAGTGGCAGACCGAGTTGATCGACCAGGTGACGTGGTGGACGAAGAAGATCCGCACGAGCCCGCCCCAGAGCAGGCCGCGCAGCGCGCCGCCGAGGCTCCAGTGCAGCAGGCCGCCGAGCAGCGCCGGCACA